>DCMK01000032.1:361-6528 GCA_002321395.1 Caryophanales bacterium UBA1624 | reverse complement strand
CGGTCGATGCCGACCCCGATGCCGCCCGCGGGCGGCATGCCGTAATCCAAGGCATCGATGAAGGTGAAGTCGATGTCCGCGGCTTCTTCATCCCCACGCTTCCTGGCTTCAAGCTGAGCCTCGAAGCGGCTCTTTTGGTCGAAGGGGTTGTTGAGCTCGGTGTAGGCATTGCCGAATTCGGTCCCGCCGATGAAGAATTCGAACCGCTCCACGAAGCGGGGGTCTTTGCTCCGCTTGGTGAGAGGGGAAACCTCGACCGGGTAGGTATGGATGAAGGTCGGCTGGACAAGGGTCTTCTCGACGAACTCATCGAAGAATGCGTTCATGATATAACCGACGCTGTTCCACGATTTTTGGAGGGGGACGTTGTGCTGTTTCGCAAGCTCCACCGCTTCCTCGTAGGTCATTTCCTCGGTGAAGTCGATGCCGGTCTGCTCCTGGATCGCCTGCGCCATGGAAACCCAACGGAACCCTTTGGAGAAATCGATGTCATTCCCCATCCAATGGAACGTGGTCTTGCCCAGAGCGCTGCACAGGACTTTGAAAAGGCCCTCAACCCATTCCTTCATGGAGATCAAATCCCCATAGGCCTGATAAAGCTCGATGGTAGTGAATTCGGGGTTGTGGCGGGTATCGATGCCCTCGTTGCGGAAGATCCTTCCGATCTCATAAACGCGGTCGATTCCCCCAACCATGCATTTCTTCAAGTTGAGCTCGGTGGCGATGCGGAGGTAGAAGTCTTTGTCCAAAGCGTTGTGGTGGGTGATGAAAGGACGGGCCGAGGCTCCGCCGAGGATCGGGGAAAGAATCGGGGTTTCGACTTCCACGAATCCCTGGGAATCGCAGTAATGCTGGATTTCGCGGACCACGCGCGGACGGAGGAGAGCCATCTTTCGGGAATCGTCGTTGACGATGAGGTCCACATAGCGGTGGCGGAAGCGGTCTTCGGTATCGGTGAGCCCATGGAACTTCTCCGGAAGGGGCTTAAGGCATTTGACGATGTGGGTGTATTTGGTCGCGCGGATGGTGAATTCGCCGGTCTGGGTCTTCATCAACGTCCCTTGGACCCCGGCGATGTCCCCCAAGTCGGAGAGCTTGAAAACCGCGTAGTTTTCCTCGCCCACGACGTCGCGCCCGATCCAAACCTGGATCTTGCCGCATTCGTCCTTCAGGTTGAAGAAAGCGGCTTTGCCCATTTTGCGGAGGGACATGACGCGGCCAGCGACGTCGACGGAAACGTTCTTCGCTTCCAACTCCTCGGGAGCCATTCCCCCGTATTTCTCGCGCAGATCGCAGATCTTGTCTTTCCAGTCATAACGGGATCCAAACGGATCGATTCCCAATTCCTCATACTTCGGGAGTTTAGCCCTCCTGGCCAACTCTTGGTCTGTCAGTTTCTCTTCCATGTCGATTTCTCCTGAATGCCCCGATATCTTACTCTAGAAGCCCATAAATTGGAACGCGCGCACGCAATGGGGCGGGGTGGCAATGCGGTTTCGCCTCGGGTAGAATACGCAGGCATGGAATTTTGGAATTTTTGCAAAAACTGGCTCTTTGGTTTTCTCGGCATCGATCTATTGATGGGGGCTTTGGAGCGGGGCGAGCCCATCCCGGCCCAAGCCTACGTCCAACTCGTCTTCTCCGGCGTCACGCTGCTGGTGGGGGTGCTTTGCTGCTATCGCTTCTTCTATAACCTCGTCGGGCTTTTCAGCAAAGGAAGGAAATTCCCCGCGCAGAAAAAAGACAACAAATACGCGTTCATCCTATCCGCCAGAAATGAGCAAGCCGTCCTTGGAAACCTCATCGATTCCATCCGCGCCCAGGACTATCCGCAAGAGCTCATCGACATCTACGTGGTCGCGGATAACTGCGATCCCGATGACAAAACCGCGCAAATCGCCCGGGAAAAAGGATGCTTCGTCTACGAACGCCACGACAAAGAGCACGCCCGCAAAGGCTATGCCCTGGAATGGCTCACCCGGCAAATGGCCAAAACCATGAACTTGGAAGAAGCCTACTACGCCTATGTCTTCTTCGATTCGGACAACGTCCTCGCCCCCACCTACCTCACTAAGCTCAACGATGCGATGGTTTCTGAGAACTTCGGGGTCTGCATGGGCTACCGCAACATCAAAAACCTCAATGAGAACTGGGTCACCGCCATCAACGGGGTCAACATGTATCGAAACACCGTCTCCGTCTGCCGCCCCCGCGCCGTCCTCAAATCGCCCGCCCAAATCATCAACGGCACCGGATTCGCCCTCCGCTCCTACATCCTAAAGGACGGATGGTACGGCCATGAGATCGCCGAAGACGGGGAAATCTCCGCCAACGTGACTCTGCAGGGGGTCAAATTCGGCTTCTGCGAAGAGGCCGAGTATTACGATGAGCAACCCGCCAGCTTGAAAATCTCGTTCCGTCAAAGGATCCGCTGGTGCAAAGGCGCTTTGATCAATTGGTGGAAATCCGGCCACAAGATCCTCGCTTCATTCTTCAAAAAGCCCACTTGGCAGAAATACGATGCCTATTGGGACTACTTCCCCTACGCCTTCTTCTCTTTCCTTTGGCCGCTGCTATACCAAATCGTCACCCTGATTCTTATGGCGGCCACCGGGCAAAACGCTTGGGCGAGTTTCCTCAACTACATCATCTCCACGTTGGTCGGAATGTACGTCGGAGGGTTCTTCACTTCCTGCATCGTGCTGATCCGCGAATGGAAAAAAGTCCACTTCACCTTTTGGCAAGGCCTGTTGGTCGGCTTCGTTTGGCCTTTCTATGACATGTCCGGAATCGTCCTCAACATCGTCTGCCTCTTCATGAGGGTGAAATGGAAGCCGATCCCCCACAAAGTCGTGGCCGATGCGAAGGACCTCTTGGCCGTAGAAGAAAAAAGGGGTAAGAGAAAATAAGAAAGCGCCGCGGATCCGCGGCGCTTTTTCGATGCCCTGCAATAAAGGAAGGACTCCTCCTTAAAGCTGGTGGAGGTCCATCACGTCTTTCCAGGCTTTGACGATCGAGGCCACTTCTTCTTTCGCGGCGGCGGAGTCGACTTGCCCCTTCAAGACGCGGTAAATCAAACGGGCGATTTCCTTGGCTTCCCCCACGCTGCAGCCGCGGGTCGTCGCGGCGGCGAACCCGATTCGCAGGCCGGAGGTTTGGCTGGGCTTCAAAGTGTCCCCATGGATCATGTTCTTATTCGTGGTGATCCCAATCTCCTCCAAACGGGTCTGCGCCTCAAGCCCGGTGATGCCGAAAGAAGTGAGGACATCGAGCAGGAACAAATGGTTCTCCGTCCCCGAAACGCGGCAGCCAAAGGAAGCGAGCTCCTCGGAAGCGGCCTTCGTATTCGCCAGCACATTTTCCATGTATTTTCGGAAAGAAGGCTGCAGATCCTCAAGGAAATTGACGGCTTTGGAAGCGATGATGTGCTCAAGGGGGCCGCCTTGGGTATAAGGGAACACCGCGGATTTGATGGGCTTTATCAAATCTTCGCGGTTGGTCATGATGAGGCCTCCCCGCGGGCCGCGCAGGGTTTTGTGGGTCGTCGTGGTGACCAAATCGGCGTAGTCGCAGGGATTCTGGCAAAGCCCGGCCGCGACGATGCCGGCGATATGGGCCATGTCCACCATGAAAAGGCAGTTCGCCCCGGTCCTGCGGTTATGCTCATCGACGAGTTCCCTCATTCCTTTGAAATCGATCGCGTAAGGGTAGGCGGAATAACCCGCCAAAAGAAGGTCCGGGTTCTCCTCTTCCAGCTTCTGGGCGATGATCGAAAGATCCAGCCTCCCATCCTCGCCCAAAGGATAATGGGAGAAGCGGTAGGTTTGGGCAGAGAACGAAACCGGGGAACCGTGGGTCAAATGGCCCCCATCGTTGAGGGTCAAGGAAAGGACCTTGTCCCCAGGTTTGATCAAGGCGTGGTAAGCGGCGAAGTTAGCTTGGGAGCCGGAATGGGGTTGGACGTTCACGTAACGGACGCGGAAGAGCTTTTCCGCCCTTTCCTGAGCGATGGTCTCCGCGGCGTCCACGTTGGCGCACCCTCCATAATACCGGTGTCCCGGATATCCCTCCGCGTATTTGGCCATGAAAATGGAGGAAGAAGCTTCCCTCACGTCGACGGAGGGATAGTTCTCGGAAGCGATCAGCTCGATGCCGGCGTTTTGCCTTTTCCGCTCGGCGTCGAAGTAAAATTGGATTTCTGTGTCTCGAATCATGCGGCCATTATAAAAGCCACGGAGGAAAGCGAAAGAAAAAACGAAAGAAAAGGCGGGTTCCCACGCCTTAGGCTCATTCGTTGGAGGTGACTTGGCCTCCGGTATAAAGCTGATAGTATTTGCCTTTTTTCTCCAACAGCTGCTCGTGGGTACCTCGCTCGATGATCGTCCCTTTCTCCAGAACCATGATGACGTCGGAGTTCTGGATCGTGGAGAGACGGTGGGCGATGACGAAGACGGTCCTGCCTTTCATGATGGCGTCCATCCCCTGCTGCACCAGCTTTTCCGTGCGGGAGTCGATGGAGGAGGTGGCTTCGTCCAGAATCAGCACCGGCGGATTGGCGCAGGCGGCGCGGGCGATGGAAAGGAGCTGGCGTTGGCCCTGGGAGAGCCCCGCCCCCGCCCCATGGAGGACGGTGTCGTAGCCTTGAGGGAGCATGCGGATGAAGTTGTCCGCGTTGGCGAGCTTGGCCGCGTTGATGACTTCCTCGTCGGTCGCATCCGGATTGCCGTAGCGGATATTGTCTTTGACGGTCCCGGTAAAGAGGTTGGTTTCCTGCAGAACCATGCCCATGGCCCGGCGGAGATCCTTCTTTTTGATCTTGTTGATGTTGATGTCGTCGAAGCGGATTTTCCCATCGGCGATGTCGTAGAAGCGATTGAGCAAGTTGGTGATCGTCGTTTTCCCCGCGCCCGTCGGCCCGACGAAAGCGAGCTTCTGGCCGGGTTTGGCGTACAGGGTGATGTTGTGCAAGACCGGCTTATCGGGAACGTAGGAGAAGTCGACGTCGTACATGTCGATTTTCCCCTTCAGCCACGTATAGGAGACGCTGCCGTCCGCGTTGTGCGGATGCTTCCACGCCCATTTCCCGGTCCGTTTCTGGCTCTCCACGGGATTCCCGTTCTCATCTTCGGCCGCGTTGACCAAAGTGACGTAGCCATCATCGACTTCGCTGGGCTGATCCAATAAGGCGAAGATCCTCTCCCCGCCGGCCATGGCCATGTTGATCATGTTGATTTGGCTGGCCAGCTGGGCGATCGGCATGGTGAATTGCTTGCCAAGGGTCAGGAAGGAAACGATGATGCCGATTTGGAATTCCAGCTCCGGGTTATACACGTTGCTGAGCGTGACGCCGGAAGCGATGGTGATGGCTCCGAAAAGGGCCAAGACGACATATTGGAGGTTTGAAAGGTTGTTGGTGATCGGCCCAAGGATATTGGAGAACTGGCTCGCTTTGGTGGTGTAAAGGCAAAGCGCATCGTTGAGCTCATCGAAGCCCTGCTTGGCTTGAGGCTCATGATTGAAGACTTTGATGACCTTCTGCCCGGAAATCATCTCCTCGATGTAGCCGTCGGTTTTCCCCAAAGCCCTTTGCTGAGCCACGAAGAAATGGGCGGATTGGTGGGTGACAATGAGCACGACGGTCAATATGATGGCGAAGAAGGCCAGGACAACGAGGGTCATGATCCAAGAGGAAGCGATCATCGCGACGAAGGCGATGATCATCGTCACCAAGGATTGGACGACCATCGGCAGGACGCGGCTGGTGAATTCGCGGAGGGTGTCGATGTCGTTGGTATAGATGGACATGATGTCCCCGTGGGTGCGGGTGTCGAAGTAGGAAAGGGGGAGGGTCTCCATGTGGGCGAAGACCGAATCGCGGAAGTTCTTTTGGAATCCCTGCCCAATGACCGAGACCATGATCTGATAGAGGTAGGCCGAAACGATGCCGACCAAATACACCCCCACCATCACCAAAATGGCCTGCTCAAAGGAAAGAGGGTCGAAAATCGCGGCCCAAAGGCCCGTCAAGGCGCTTTCCTTCCCAACGAGGGCAGGAACGTAATGGCCGATGACGATCTGACCGACGAACACGTTGCCGACGACCCCAGCCAAGGAGGAAAGGATGATGACAAGCCCCGCCAAAGGCAGCTGCCAAGGGTATTGGCGGA
>DCMK01000032.1:0-339 GCA_002321395.1 Caryophanales bacterium UBA1624 | reverse complement strand
TGCATCATCTTCATCAAGCGGGACAAAATGTGAGCTTCTTGCTTGAACGAAAGGCGATTGCCTTTCGCGCCCATTCTCTTTTTATTGCTCATCGAAATCGCCTCCTCCCAACTGGGTTTCGTAAATCTCCCGATACACGGGGGAAGTCTTCATCAGCTCATCGTTGTTCCCTTGGGCGATGATTTTCCCATCGTCCAAAAGAAGGATCACGTCGCAGTCTTTCAAAGAAAGGATGCGCTGGGCGATGATGAACTTCGTCACTTCCGGGATCTCGGTTTTGAAGCTATGCCGGATGATCGCGTCGGTATGAGTGTCGACGGCGGAGGTGGAGTCGTCGAG
>DCMK01000081.1:3431-4073 GCA_002321395.1 Caryophanales bacterium UBA1624 | reverse complement strand
TTGTCGCCTTTATCTCCTTTGGGACCCTGGGCTTTGACCCCAGTATCGGTTTCGGAAATCCACCAATTGCCATTGGGCCCGATATATGGAGTGTCGCCGTTCTTTCCATTGGCAACAGTGAATTCATAGGTATCGCCATTGCTAAGTGTGACTTCATATGTATCAAGATTGCCATCTGACGATTTCTTTTGAATCGAAGCAATGGAAACGGCCGCCGCCTTAACGCCGGTGTCCGTCCCGTTAATATACCAATTTCCGTTCTCGCCTATAGTTGGGGTGGCTCCGTCTTTGCCATTTGTTCCATCCAATCCGTCGCAAACGACGAAGGTGAACGTCATTCCGTTAGAAAATGTGATTGTGTATGTTTTTTGTTTCCCATCGACCGATGAAAGGCCGATGGAAACAATGCCATTTCCTTCCGCAAGAACGCCGGTGTCGATATCTCCGACCCACCAGTTGCCATTTTCTCCTACATATGGCGAGGCGCCATCCTTCCCTTCGGCTTTAACGCCAGTATCAACATCGTCAATCCACCAATTGCCATTTGAGCCAATCGTCGGTGTAGATCCATTTACGCCAGCATCCCCTTTGTCACCCTGCGGGCCCTGGGCGCCGGTATCCCCTTTTTCGCCTTGCGGGCCA
>DCMK01000081.1:0-3396 GCA_002321395.1 Caryophanales bacterium UBA1624 | reverse complement strand
AATCCCCTTTGTCGCCCTTAGATCCTTGAGCGTCGAAGCCGGTGTCAACTCCATCAATAAACCAATGGCCGTTCTCGCCGATCGTGATGGTCGGTGTATGGCCGTCTTTGCCAGGCACCCCTTGCACCCCCTGAGAACCGTCCTTGCCATTCGTTACGACAAAAAAGGACGAGCTACCGTCGGAATATTGAATCACGTAGGTGTCCACCCCATCGGCGGAACTGGCTTTTGTCACGCCAACAATTGAAACGCCGTCATTGCCCGCATCGCCTTTATCCCCTTTATCTCCCTTGGTGCCTTGCGCTTGAACGCCGGTGTCAACGCCCCCAATCCACCAATTGCCGTTGGGCCCAATATACGGAGTCTCCCCGTCTTTCCCATCGGAGCCATTCAATCCTGGGGTTCCTTGTTCTCCTTGGTCCCCTTTAAGGCCTTGGGTGCCGCACCCGGACACCATTCCAAGCATTATCAGCGAAGACAATGCAACCAACAGATTCTTTTTGATTGTTTTCATTTTCTTTTCCTTTCTCATTTATCTAATGAGGTTTCCAAAATAAGTTGTTTCCCATAAAGCTGGGCCGCCGCCCGATCAAGGCCAGCGTAAATCACGCTATCGTCGATTCCAAAATGCTCGAGCATTCTAAGCGTTTCCCCTTTTTGGTCTTTGGGAATTTCAATTGTGGCTATGATGTGCTTCTCGACGTTCTTCCGTGACATGCGCTCATCGAGCCCGTAAACCGCAAAAAGGCCGTTTTGCCGCCTCATGCGTTCATTGTCTTTGTTTGCAGCGACAAAGCATGACGTCATAAGATCTTCCGCCTTTATTTCGAAGTCAAAAGCGGGATATTGGCTTTTGATTTCATGATAAAGATGGCGAATGGATTTGTTGTTCTCACAGGATGCCTCATCCAAAATCCCACCAAGATTCGATGAGCAATAGTTTTTGATTGAAGCTTTGTCTTCCTCAGACAAGAAAGGCAGCGAAGCAAGACATAAAACCGTATCGCTCGAATGGTGTTTGATTTCGTCTTTTTTAAGTTTGCATATCACCACGGACCCGGCGGATTCTGGATTGAAACCGCAGGCAAAATAAAGGGCGACCAATGGGTTTCTGCTGAAATCAAGAAGCCGCGTCTTCAAGCCATAGTGCTGCATCTTCACCAAGCAGGAAAGGTGGTCGTGTTTGTCGAATTCCTCCGGGCATTCAACCATTATTTCGTGGGCTGAAGAACATTCAGAATGGCCTATTTTTGAAGCGTTCTTTTCCGACTCTCTAAATATTCCGGGAACGCAAAAGTAATCCCTTCTTGAATGCCCACGAAAAACAAGGATTTCATCATCCTTGCATCGGCTGTAAAGGGATGCGATTTGACTCACGAAACGAACAAATTGAATGGTGCTTTGCATGCTAATCAAGGATTTTGAAGCGCCTCACGATATACGCTTCCGCAGCAGTTTCCTTTTCCTTTCCCTTCGGTTCGAAAAAGACGCCAATATGAAGCGGTTTGTTCGATATCAAACAACCGTCATAAAAATGCGTTGAGAACGAATCCGCCTCGCTGCCCACTTTATAAGCGTAGGCATTCTCAGGGCCAGCCATGCCACGCGTCATTGCGTACAAGGGCCTGGATCCTTTCTCGGAAATGCCAAATCCCTTCAAATCACAATCAAATTTAAAACGCATTTTGGTTTTGGGGTCATCAAACAAACCCACTTCGATGTCTCGAGCGTACCCTTCTGCATAGAAAGCATGATTCTTCGATTTGGCGCCCATCTTGTTTTTCGCCCCCATTTTCTTCTCAAATTGCTTGTATCAAAAAAGGCAAGTGTTCAGTTCGAAACCAGACCTTTGTTAAGCGACCCTCGTTTTGTCGAAAAGGATCCCCAGCAACGGAGGATTGAAATCTTTTTCACATAGAAATTTTCCCCCCCCCCCCGCAATTGTCAAGCCCTATCCGACGCTAAGACGCCACCGAGGGCGCAATTTCGGTTCGTTAATCCTTTCGATAAGGAGACAGACCACAAAGCACGCGAATACGTATAACCAATTGTTTTCAGGGAATGGGAATATGTTCCGGATACACCTCTCAAAAACAGCTATGATCCGCGAGTGCGCCAACGCATCTAAACGGGGAATAGCCCGTCAATAAAACCAGTCGCTTCTAATAAAGAGGAGAGGCGTGCCCCCGAGAGGAAGCTCCTTTTTGCTTAGAAGGAAGACTTAAAGCATATAACCAATATCGGCGGAAAAGGATGCAATGTATTCCTGCTCTTTTCGCCAGTGATACTTAGCGTTTTCTCGTTTTGAGCTCTTCCGATAAACGGGATCCGCGATTCTTTGAATGTAAGGTGCGATATCATCGAAAATAAGCCGCTGCTCTTGTTTCGATGTGCATTTGAGATAGGGGTTCAGATCGTTCTCTTTCCTCAGCAGGAGATATTCGTCATAGGGGAGATCAGCCGCGGAGCTTATCGCGTCATTTCTATGGTGCTTTACGCGAGGGAGCGATCGCACTATGGCCGTAGCACTATGAATGTCTTCGGCGACAATCGCAAAAGCAACCTCGATGTAATTTCCTCTCCCTACGTGCCCGCACTTGGCGACGACCCTGAAATACTTGTCCATTTTCATTCTCCTCTTTTTGTTCTAGTCTTCCACGATTTTACGTTTTTGTAAATTGGCTTTTTACTTTTTTGTAATTTAACGGTTTACACATTTGAAAAGAGCCTGTAACATATGGGCATGGATATAAAAAAGAGGCTGAAATCGATTGACGTAAGAATTTCAAAGTTAGCCAGCGGTTTGGAGATTTCGCGTCCGACGTTAGACTCTTATATCAATTTGTATGAGCGCGGGGAAGAAATCCCAAACGAGAAATATCAAGAAATCTTTAACTATCTATTCTCCGAAGAGAACGTCAGTGCGATCGCTTTCGCTCAAAAATACGACTATGTAAAGCGCATCATGCTCGTTAAGGCAAAGAAGGAAATCGAGGATGAGGCCGCCATCAAAAGGAGATCTTTTCTCTCCGGATCCATCGTTGCCTACGCGAACGATGAAACGACCAAAATTGAAACCCTTGAGTTTATTTATCTGTTGATGCGCAGCGCGCAGAACCCAGCGATTCGGCTTCTCATTGAGTACATCTGCCTAAGCAACGGCATCACCGACTGGAATGGAAAGGAAATGACGGACGAGGAGAAAGCCTATTTTTCCTCTCTTTCCAAATTCTTCGACGCATTTAAATCCGGCGACTTGAAGATCGATGAGAAACAAGTTGCCGTTTTGCTTGAACGCAACGCAGAGATGAATGGACATCGCGTCAAAAAACCGCAAGAGCAACAACTGCTGGATTATTTGGCCTCCCACGGCCTGGATCCAACAAGCATTGATTG
>DCMK01000039.1:8730-23679 GCA_002321395.1 Caryophanales bacterium UBA1624 | reverse complement strand
TGGACAGGCGGTGGGCGATGAGGATCGAGGTCCTGCCTTTGAGCAGCTTCAGCAGGGAGGACTGGATTTGCTTCTCGGTTTGGGTGTCGATGGAGGAAGTGGCCTCATCCAAAATCAGGAGGGAAGGGTTTTTCACCAAAGCCCGGGCGAAGCTCAGGAGCTGCTTCTGCCCCTGGGAGAGCATGTCCCCTCCCTCATGGAGGAGGGTGTCGTAGCCGTCTTTCTGCGAAAGGATGAACTCATGCATCCCCACCAGCTTCGCCGCCTTCTGTATGTCCTCCATGCTCGCGTCGGGGCTCCCGTAGGCGATGTTGTCCTTGAAGGAGGAGGAGAAGACGAAGGGGGTCTGCTGCACGTAGCCGATGTTGTTCCTCAAGCAGGGGATGCCCATTTTCCGATAATCCTCCCCATTGACCAATATCGTCCCCGAGCTCGGCTCGTAGAAGCGGCAGAGCAGGTTCACCAACGTGGATTTCCCGCTGCCGGTCTCGCCGACGATGGCTAGGCTTTTCCCTTCTGGAATCGTCAAGGACAGGGAATGGATCACCTCCGGCCCCGTCCGGTAGGCAAAGCTCACGTTTCGGAAGACGATGTCCCCCTTCAAAGGGACGAAGTTCTCCTTCTTCGGGTGGAGTGGGGTCCCATAGATGGCCTCGACTTCCTCGGAGTCCTGGATTTCGCTTTGCGCGTCCAATAGCTGCATGACCTTCTCCGCCCCCGCCTGGTAGGCCATGAACTCGGAGAAAGTCTCCGAAAGGCTCTGCAGGGGGTTATAGATATCTTGGGTGAATCCGAGGAAAAGGACCAACGTCGCCGCCAAAGAGGCCTTCTCAAGCCCGAAGGAATCCGGGAAGGAAAGCCCACACCAAAGAAGCAGGGCGATCATCAAGGAGGAGACCAGGGAGATGAGCGGCGAGAAGAAAGCGTTGATCTTCTCCGCCTTGACCCTTTTCGCCTTGATGCGCTCGGAAATGAGCGCGGCCTCGTCTTGGATTTGGGCTTCGATGGCCAGCGTCTTGATCGTCTTCGCCCCGGAGATGGCCTCCGAAAGCCAAGAGGCGAAGGCGCTGTATTCCTGGCGGGCCGAGCGGTGGGCCTTCAGCAAGGCCTTCTCGAACAAAGGGATGAAGACGGCCATCAAAGGCAAAGAGGCGCATACCAACAAGGAAAGCCTCCAGTTCACGGAGAACATGGTGGCCAAGGAGAAGACCAAGTCGAAAGCCGCCCAGAGGATGCTGTTTAGATTCCAAGACAAAACGTCCCCGATCGAGGAGGTATCCCCGCTCATCCTCGCGATCAGCCATCCCGAGGAAGTCCGATCGAAGTAGGAGAAGGGGAGCTCCTGGATCTTTCGGAACGTGTCCCTCCTTAGGCTGACGACGATGTCCTGAGAAATGTAGTTGATGCAGTAGAACGTGAGGAAGATGCAGAGGGAGCGCGCAAGAATCATCCCCACCTGCAGGAAGAGGAATCCCCAATAGTTTAGGGAAATCCGGATTCCGAAAAGGAGGGTGGCGTTGAGGATGAGGGCGGAGAAATCCAAGATGGTGCCCGGGTTGTCGTTAGCGGCCTGGATGGCCGCGGCGTTCATCGTCGGGACGAAGCTGGAATCATAGAAAGTGACGAAGACGGTCAAAACGAATAGCAAAACCAAAAGGAAAGGCCTTTTGCAGGCGTATTTGCCAATGCGGAACCAGATTTTCCAGTTCAGTTTGCTCGGCAACTGCTCTTCTTGAAAACCGGCCATGCTCACGCCTCCTTTCCTTCCAAGCTAGCTTGGATCGCGTTGATTTGGGAATAGATGCCGCCGCGGGAAAGCAATTGCTCGTGGGTTCCCGCTTCCTCGATTCTGCCCCCGTCGAGCACCAAGATCAGATCGGCGTCTTTGGCCGTGGCGACGCGGTGGGTGATGAGGATCACCGTCTGCCCCTTGCTGAAGGATCTGAGGTGGTTGCGGATGCTGAGATCGGTGCCCATGTCGACCGCGGATAGGGAATCGTCGAAGATCAAAATCGGGGCGCCGGAGAGGACGGTCCGGGCGATGGCCACCCTTTGCCTTTGCCCACCGGAGAGGGTGACCCCCTTCTCGCCGATGGGGGTGTCGTACCCTTGCTGGAAGCGGGAGATGGCCTGATCGACGCTGGCGATGTAGGCCGCGCGGGCGATTTCTTCCCTGCTCGCGCCCGATTTGCTCAGGGCGATGTTCTCCGCGATCGACTTCGAGAAGAGGAAAGGATCCTGCAGGACCGGGACGATTTGGGTCCTGAGGTAATGCTTTTGGATTTCCTCAATCGGGGTCCCGTCGATTTTGATCTTCCCTTTGCTGACGTCGTAAAGCCGGGTCAAAAGCAGGGACAGCGTGCTTTTTCCCGAACCCGTCTTCCCCATGATGGCCACGGTTTCTCCGGGCTTGATGGAAAAGCTGACGTCGGAAAGCACGTTCCTGTCCGCTTGGTCGGAGTAAGCGAAGCTGACGTCCTCGAAGGAGATCCCCCCGCGGATGGGCGGGCAGACCCCGCTTTCGGTGTCTTCTTCCTTCTCTTCCATCACCAAGCGGATCCGGTCGTTGCTGGCGATTGCTTGGCCTAGGTTGGCCAATGTGGAGGCCAAGCCCCTCATCGGCCAGACCATCATGTTGACGAAAGTGTAGGAAAGGACGACCGTCCCGGCGCTGATTTCCGCGGGGGATTTGACGGAAAGGTAAATCGCGTAGAGCAAAGCCAAAGCGCGGGAGGCGAAGATGAAGATGTCCGAGCTCGCGTAGAAGAAAGAAGAGAGCTTCTTCCACGCCAAGAAGCGGTTTTTGTAATCGGAAAGCCGCATCTCGAATCGGGAAATCTCGAATTCCTCCTGCCCGAAAGCCTTCACGATCCTCACCGCGTCCAGGTTCTCGGAGATGCTCTCGGTGAGCCTGGCTTCGCTTTCGTCGGTGACGGCATAGGACCTGCGGACCTTTTTGATCATGAAGAAGGAATAGACGAACATGATCGGGAACAGGCAAAGGGATACGACCGTCAGCTTCCAAGACGCCCCCATGAGGACGGAGAAGCAAAGCGCGAAGACGAAGAGGGTGTAGCTGGCTTGGGAAAGATCCAAGATGAAGAAGCGGTTGACCACGTCCACGTCGCGCGTGCAGGTCTGAATCAAATCCCCATCCTTATGCGATTTGAAATACGGGTAGGGGAGCTTCTGAAGATGATCGAAGAGGTCGAGCTGCAAAGTCTTCCTCGTCTCCTCGCGAAGGTAACCGCGGATCAGCATCCGAAACACCGAAGACAACGCCGACAAAACCCCGAACAGGACGGTCGCCCCAATCAGGATCGAGATGTTCTCCTTCAAATAAGCGGCCCCTTTTCCGAAGCTGAGCGCGGCGACGAAGAACGCCTCGATCGGGTCCGCTTCCGAAAGCGACCCGCTCAGCGCATCCACCAAAACCTTGCTGAGGTAGCTCGTCGCCACGGAGAAAAGGACCATCAGGAACTGTGAGAAGAAGTTTAAAAAGAAAAGGAATCGGCAATTGCGGATGGTTTTTTTCAAAGTCGCGAAAAGGTCTTTCATAAGCGGAGCCCATTCTAAAACAGGGCCAAAAGAAGGCAATGAAAACACGCGCGCGGAGCAAAAATCCCGCTCCGATTTCGTTTTTAAGGAGAATGCTTTGTGGTTGCTGCCCCACAAATCGACAATCGGGCCGAAAAAGCCAGCCCGATCCGGCTGTCTAAGCACAAAATCTTCCTCTTCATTCGGGAACCGGCGGACATCATCCCGGCCCTCGGATGCATCATGCCGCCTTGGGCCTTGGCCTCTTTCTGGAAGAATTTCTTCCAAAATCCGAGCATCGGCAGCATCGAGGGCGGGACGATTTGAAGGAAGGGCCTAAGAAGGGTATCCTTTTACACAATGGAAAAGGAAGCATTGCTGGCAAAAACATCCTATTCCCTCTCCGCGTTGGCGACTCCTTTCCTTTTCTTCGCCTTTTTGGGCAAAGCCTATGGGGACGCCCCTTCTTCCCCCTGTTGGTTCGATCTCCTTTTCGGAGGGGAGAAGGCGGAGGAAGCCCTCCCCGGGCTCCGCTGCCTCGCCTCGTATTCCCCAACCCCTTTGGCGATCGCTTTGTTCTCCTTCCTCCTCCT
This sequence comes from Caryophanales bacterium UBA1624, assembly GCA_002321395.1. Lineage (GTDB taxonomy): Bacteria > Bacillota_I > Bacilli_A > RFN20 > CAG-826 > Alloenteromonas. The sequence continues at coordinate 19,549 of DCMK01000039.1, read as the reverse complement.
TTCCTCCGCGCTGGGGCTGTGGCTATTCTCCAGCGTCCTGCTCCGCCAGCACGATTCCCTTTTGAACAAAGGCCTTTCCCTTTTGCACGCCTTTTCCCTATTCGTTTGCTTCTTGCTCGTTTGCCTTTCCCTGCCCGTTTATGGGGTCCCCGGACCGTTGGGGTCTGGCTCGATCTGCCTGCTTGTTTCCCTCCCGCTTTTGATTTCTTTTGACCTAACCGGGATTTTGCTCAGCCGAAAGGGAAGGCGATGAACAAGCACTTCCTTTTCTTGTCCACATCGCCCCTCGGAAAAAAAGACTTCGAGGACGCCTTGAAAGGCGCAGGCATCCCCACCGAAGGGCTTTTCTACCAATCCCCCGTGGAAGGGGACCTCGTTTTGCCTTCCGCCTATTACGCGGCAATCTCCTCGATTCTGCTGCCTCTGAGGGAAGATCTCCGCGGCTCATTGGTCTTCCTTTGCAGCCACGCCGGGGACACGCTTTCGAAAAAGCTGCTGAAGGACGCGATGGCCTATTTCCCCAACCAAGCCGTCTTCCCCACCGACGTCATCATGAAGCAGATGAGCTTCCTGGACTATTCCTCCTTCCCGCTTTTGTCCTCGCTCTTCAAAGACATCGACCGCGAGCTTCTGCTCACCGCGGGCACCTATCTCCGCTGCGGGCTGGACGCCTCTTTGGCGGCCAAAGAGCTCTTCATCCATCGCAACACCTTCTCCTACCGGCTGAACGCGTTCATCGAGAAAACCGATCTCGACATCCGCGACTACCACAACGCCCTTCTGCTGGAGCTTTACTTCCAGCTTTCTTCCATGCCCCGCGGGGAAAGGAATTGAGCGCGGATCCTGGGCATAGGAGAGAACGAAGCTCAGGAAGATGAAAGGCATCTCGAGCTTCTTTTTGCCATTGCCGTTTGCGGGGGAGAACTTCCCCGCTTTCCTTAGCCCTAAAGGAAAGCCTGTTCCTTAAGGAACAATTTTGGTGAACGAATGGCTTGTTTTCCGTATAATAGGCCGTCGCGAAAGGAGCTTCCATGAGTCAATATAAACGCAAAAACGCCGTCATTCTTCTTTCTTTCCTCGCCCTTTTGGCCTCCTGCACCCCGGGAAACACGCCCTCTTTTAGCAGCGAAGCCCCGTCGATTAGCGAGTCCCCCTCTAGCAGCGAAACCACTTCTACGCCCTCTTCCGAGAGCTCCTCTCCTAGCTCGGAGCAGCAGCCCTCTGTCAACAAAGAGCTCCTCGCCCAGCGCCTGAACGCGGTGGTGGAGGCGCAGAGCTATCGGCTGAAGAAAGAATCCCTTTTGGAGGACTCCGACGAAGAGGATTTCGAGGACGTCTACGTCCCCTCCCGCTACGTGAGGCTGGAGAGCAAGAAAGTCTCGCACATCCTCCGAAGCAACCTTCAGGATCCCAGCAAAACTTCCTCCTATGAGTTCCTGCACAAAGGCACCTCGCTGGAGCTGCTTTCCATCGATTCGCAGAAAACCGAGGGAGGCTACGCCCCCTTGGAGAGCCTTTCTTCCTTCAACCCCCTGAGCGAATACCTCGACCCGGAAGGGAAGGGGACCTTCCTGGCCAAGGACTTCCTGCTCAACATCGACGAATACGTGATCAACGACTTCGGCATCGTCTATTCCCTAGCCACCTTGCTCAACCTGAAGGAAAGGGCCGCCAACGAGCAGTTCGTCTTTGCGACCTTCTCCCTCGACGAAGCGGATAACCTTTGCTTCACTTTGGTCTCCTCCACGGACGGATTCGAATTCACCGACTACGCCAGGGGCACCTTCCTCGACCTCGGCCACGCCCTCTCCGAACCGGAAGAAACCTACTTCAAAAACCCCACATCCCCGACGTTTGCCTCCCCCTCGGAGCTCTCCCCCTTCCAAAAAGGGGAATTCACCTTCCGCTCGGACATCTATGAGCACCAAGGAAGCGAGGAATACGGCTATTTCGAAGGGACCAACGTCCTATCCTTAGGAGCGACCTCCATCCATCACGCCTTCGGCTACGACTCCCATTATTACGTCAATGACAACGGCTCCTCGATCGAGATCTCCCTCAACGGGGAAAACGAAATCTCCCGGACCCCGACCGGCCTTGACTGGTCCTCCTACGTCTATCTGAAGGATGCCTTGAACGAAGGCAACCTCGCCAAAACCGGAAGCAATTCGTACCGCTACCTCGGCAGCGATCCCTTCTCTTTGTTCTACGGCATCACTTTGGCCAAATCCCTCGGCACCGAGGACATCAAGAGCATCGACTTCACCCTCTCCGGCGGGAAATTGGCTGGGATCGAAGTGAAATTCAACGAAGTCCTGGATCCCACCAATTTCTACGATTGGGACTGGTACGCCGCCCACGTCACCGTCCAAGAAGGGGCAAGCATCGAGCTCCCCACCCCGCTGCAAGAGCAGGAGGACGGATCCCTCCCCGACATCCAGAAGACCCTCTCCTATTTCAAGAAGACCTTCCGGCTGAAGCTCTACGACGCCGCCGATCCGAGCAACGCCGCCTACCTTACCTATTCCAACGTCCCCGGGGCGCGCTACTTGCTCCGGGAAGAGAAAACCCTCAAGCCCGGATCCCTGAGCGAATACTCCTCCAAGCGCATCGGCTACGCCTATAACGGGGAGGGGAAGCTCGTGAAGTTCCTTTATTCCACCTTGGGCGAGGTCTACGCCTTGCAGGAGCCCATGGAGAAAAGCCTGGAAGACGCGCTCGGCATGAACCTGTCCCCGCTTCTGCTGAAGAAAGCGACCATCGACGGGGAATCCTGCTATAACCTGCGGACCCCCATTTACGATCTGACCTCTTCCTTCGCCGGGTATAAGCATCTCGACGCGGTCCGCCCGATGACCTTCCGCCTCTATTACAACACCAACGCCGCGAAGAAGCCCCTGAGCTATTCCTACCGCTACGAATACAACGGCGGCCAATCCAAAGGCCAGGAAATCGGCGAATTCATCGCCATCGGGGACGAGGAGCTGGACGGGGAAATCGACACCGCCCTGGTGGAGAAAGCAAAGCAGCTCACCGCCTTCTCCGCCCCAAGCACCTGGGAGATGGAGGAGAACGTCTATCCCACCTTGGTTTCCTTTTTGGGGGAAGAGAAAGCCAAGCTCATCCCCTACGTTTACGAGGAGACCCTCTTCGACCATTGGTACGCCATCACGACCAACCTCGTCGGGGGCAAGCCAACCCACTTGGTTATCTACCTCCCCGACGCTTCCTTCTCCTTCTCCGACCCGACCCATTACATGGAGCGCCTCAAAGCCAAGATCGCCGCGATCCCGAACATCGAGCAAAGCCATGACGGCGATGGGAAGGAAGTCTATTACCTGAAGGAAGGGGACGCCTATACCCTGGCCATCGCCTTGGGCAGCAACCCCAAGGAAGGCATCGACCTTTACATCCCGGATTGACGAAAGGAGACATCATGGACAAAAAACGCAGACTATTACCCCTTTTGCTTCCCTTCCTCCTGGCCTCCTGCGCCGGGCAGGGGGGCGAGCATCCCTCTTCTTCCAATGCGGGGTCATCCGACCCCTCTTCCTCTCTGGATCCGACCCCCGAGCCTTCGGCCTTCTACACCAACATGGCAAGCCGGGAGAAAGACGCCTCCTACCTCTACGATTACCTTTGCTACGTCGGGGCCAAAGGCAACTTCACCCTCTCCTATGAGTTGGAAGGGGTCAAATGCTACGACCTCTTCAACGAGGATTACTATTACGCCTCCATCCTCAATAACGGCGGAGTCCTCCTCCCTTCCTTGCAAGAAGAGGGCAAGCAGTGGCTCTACCGCTTCCAGATGAAGGGGGGCGAGGTCGAGCTCCTCCTCCCGGAGAACAGCTCCGGGGCGCCGGTCACCTCCGTCAATGAGATCAATTACTTCTCCTACTACGTCAATCCGGACGCCACGCGCTACAACCTGAAGGAAGAGGCCATCAAAAAGGATTCCTCCGGGGCCTATTACATCGACGATTCCATCGCCAACCTCGTCCTCGCCGGATCGGTGGGCTACCTCTCTTTGGCCGCCCAAGGGCTCATCAAATCCACCTCCTTCGCCTTTTTGCCAAGCGGGGACATCTCCTTCACCATCAACGCCCTTTCTTTGGACGCCAACGGCGACTATCAGGAAACCGTCCTCACCAAGGCCAGCTTCTCAAACGTCGACGCCTCCTCCCTTCCGGAGCTGGAGGCGTTCAAGAAGGACTTCGCCTTCGCCCCCAGCCTCCCTTTGGAAGCGGGGGAGGTCCTCTCCGGGGACAGCCTAACGGCCGAAAGCGTCGTCACCGAGCACGAAGGGAACGAAGCCCCGGCCTATTACGCCGCCTCGAAGGTCAGCTTCGACCCCTCCCACCTCCAAGTGGAGAGCCAAGAACGCTCCTCCAGCCGCGTCTATTCCCATTTCTATGAGGAATCCAGCTCCGGACGGGCCAGCATCCTCGGCCTCAACGGGCAGAACGACCTCATCGCCGAAGACGGCGGGGTGGCTTGGGACGAATTGCTCTGGCCCAAGGGCATCTACTCCAACGCCGATTTCCGAAAGATCGGGGAGAACACCTACCGTTACTACGGATTCGACGCGGAAGCCTTCTTCTATTCCTTCACCTACCTCAATTTCCCCATGGCCATCAAAAGCATGGACGCGGTGGTGGAGGAGGGGAAGCTGAAAGAAATCGACACCACCCTCTACCGCTCCGTCTCCGATGAGGATTCCTCCTTCCTCTACTACACGATCAAAACCACTTTCTCCTCCGTTCCAAGCCTCTCCCGCCCCGAGCCCTACCAAGCTAAGACCGAGCAGGAGAAGCAGGACCAGCAGAAGATCGCCTACGCCTTCTCCGAGCTCTCCTCCGGGCACCGCTACGAAGCGTTGATGGAGGACTATGGCAGCCTCACCAACCTCAAGACGAAGATGACCGTCGCCGACAACATCGTTCTGTTCGAGGTCTTCGACGGCGTCACCACCGAGGAGAAAGGGAAGGCCGGCTACGTGGAGAAAGAAGGGAAAGTCATCCCCTTCCAAGTCCTTCGGGATTCCAAAACGAATGCCCTGACCCCCGTCGTCAGCGGCCCCTGCGTGGATGGGGACACCTTAGACGACCACATCGGCTTCTCCGCCTCCCCCCTGGTCTTCGAGCTCAATTCGCAGAACCAATTGACCCCAAAGCCCAACGTCCTGCAGCTCTCCGACGACATCATCGGCGGCCCTGGGCTCGAGTACATGATCCCGGAAAGCCTCTCGATGCAGCTTGACGAAAACGGGAGAGTGCTTAATATCGGATATCGTTATTCGGCCCCCAGCGGCTACGGCCAGGACATCACCGGGAACGATCGCGTGACCTTCTCGCGCTACGGCACCGCCATCCTGCCGCCCAATCTGACCGCAAAAATCAATGGCTTGACCCCAAAGGAGTAACAACGATGAAAAAGCAATCCGCCCTTCTGATCCTATCCTCCCTCTTCCTGCTCGCCTCCTGCGGCGAACCCGCCCCGGAGCAGACGAGCTCCGCCCCTTTTAGCGAGCCCTCTTCCTCTGAGGTTTCTGAGCCTTCCTCTGAGGCTTCTGAGCCTTCTTCCTCCGAAGCTTCCGAGCTCCCTTCCTCTGAGGGAATCTCTTCCTCCGAGGGAACCTCTTCCGAAGAAAGCTCCCAAGAAGCTTCCAGCGAGCCCTCTTTGACCGCCGAAGAGATCTTCAAAGCCAACTACGCTACCTACAAAGCCAAAACCCTCGCCGCGGAAGGGAAAGCCATCTCGGCTTCCTATGTGAACGGGGAGAAAACCTATTCCTCTTCCTTCTACAAAGGGGAAGCGATCCAATCCAACCCAAACGGCATCAAGATCGTCCGCGCGGTGAACGGCTCCCGCTACGAGGAGTTCCGCTTCCAGGACGAAACCCTGATCGACCACTCCTCGGTCGAATTGACTGAGGAGAACAGCAAAGAGTATCAGCGAAAAGCCGCCTATCTCTTCGTCGAGAATTCCTACGGCCTCTCCGGCAGGCTGGAAGGCGGGCTCCTGGATTCCTACCTCACCGGGGGAGAAGGCTATTCCTACGCCTTCGAAAACGAAGCCTTCACCCTCACCCGTTCCTATCAGGAAGAAGGGGAGAGCCACGTCGAATCCTTCCTCTTGACCCTCCAAGACGAGGCCATCGCCTCCCTTTCCTACACCCTTGATGGGGCTTCCTCCTATTCCTATTCCTACCAATCCGGGGACAAGCAGGAAGACCCCAACAAGATGAAGGAAGAGGACTTCTACTTCACCGATTTCGAGGTTTCCCTCCTCGAAGGGGTCCAATGCTACGTCGGCAATGAGCTGCCCATCTCCTTCACGGCCGTCGGCAACCTCAAAGCCTCGACCCTCATCGACCCCATCGCCCCGAGCCAGGCTTCGACCGAGGATTACCATTACACCGACGTCAACGGCAACCGTCAGATCCGCTTCTACAAAGCCGGGGACTTCCAGGTCGAATTCGCCTCTTCCCACGGCGTCAAGAAGAACCTTTCCGTCCACATCGAGGCCAAGCCGATCAACGGCATCGAGCTCAACCAATCCGACCGCGCCGTCTACCAAGGCGCGACCCTCGATCTGAGCGCGACCATCCTCCCGACCACCGCGGAGAACCTCTACACCGTCGAGCTCACCGCCGGGCAAGCGGAAGCCGATTTGGCCAAGAAGGAAAGCGGGGACGGCTATACCCTCTCCGTCCACGAAGACGCCACCATCGGCGCCCAGATCACCGCCCTTTTCACCAGCGTCGCCCTCAAGCAAGACGGCACCCACGCCACCGCCTCGGTCACCTTCACCGTCCAGGAGAAGCAAACCGGGTCCTTGGAGGATACCCTTTTGGGCATGTGGAGCAACGAAAGCTTCTATGGGACGTCCACGATAACCTTCAAGGAGGACAAAACCGCCTTCGCCCATTATTTCAGCACCCTTGACGGTGCCGAAACATATTTCTCCTTCACTTGGAGCAATGCGACCGAGGCCAAAATCGTTGACGACAACTCCTTCAAGGAAGTCGACGAGAACGGCGACGATGCCGAATACCCCATCTACGACGACCTTGAAGTCAGCCTGCAAAACGGCGAGCTTACGTTGACGGCCGTCAGCTATTCCTTGGGCTCCGACGACCCCATGACCTTGACCAAAGACATGGTCATCGACTTCGGGTTCTAATCCTCCATCGCGTTCTTTGAGGAAGCGGCGAGCGCCGCTTCCTTTTTCGTTCCGCCTGGGCAAAGGGGTTCCGTTTTCGCCCGCTGCCCCTTGTATCCGCCCTTCGTTGCACGGAAAATGATGCCGCTAAAGGAGAAATGCATGGAACTCATCCTCAGCAGCAAAGACGCCTTCCTCCGAAAAGGGGAGCCCCTCCCTTCCAAAGGCGAGGTCGAAATCGAAGTCAAGCCGGGGCTCTCCCGCTTTTCCTTCCTCGGCTTTGGCGGGGCCTTCACCGAAAGCGCCGCGCACGTCTTCGCCTCCTTGTCCCCGGAAAATCAAGAAAAGGCCATCAAAGCCTGCTTTTCCAAGGAAGGGCTTTGCTATCGCTACGGAAGGACGAGCATCGGAAGCTGCGACTTCTCCTTGGGCGAATACGACTACGTTCGGAACGGGGATCTTTCGACCTTCTCCCTGGAGCATGAGGAAAAGGAGATCCTCCCCTTGCTAAGGAGGGCCAAGGAAGAAGCGGGGGAGCTGACTCTTTGCTCCTCGACTTGGTCCCCGCTTGCCGCGTGGAAGGACAACGCCTCCAAATGCCATGGGGGGAAGCTATTGAAAGCCCATTACGAAGACCAGGCCTCTTATGTGGCGCGATACCGGAAGGCAATGGAAAAGAAAGGCTTTCCCATCTTGATGCTCACCGTCCAAAATGAGCCCGCGGCCAAGCAGGTCTGGGAATCCTGCCTGTATTCCCCCGAGGTGGAAGGGGCGATGCTGAGGTGCCTGAAGGAGAAGAACGAGGACGCGGAGATCTACATCCATGACCATAACCGCGACAACCTCCGGGAGAGGGCGCATAAGATCCTGTCCCTTTGCCCCCATCTCAGCTCCGGGATCGCCTTCCACTGGTACGATCGGACAAGGTTTAGCGAAGTCGAGGAAGCCTGCAAAGAATTCCCTGACCAAAGGCTGATCTTCACCGAAGGCTGCGTGGAGACCCTCACCAACGATTTCCCGGGGGAGATGGGATCCTATTCCTCCTTCCTCCGCTATCTGGAGAACTACATCCGCGACCTTAACTCCGGCTGCACCCTCTTCCTCGATTGGAACCTTTTCTTGGATCCCCAAGGCGGACCCAACCACGTCGGGAACTTCTGCGAGGCCTTGCTGATGGGGGAGGGGGAGCGCCTTTCCCTCCTCCCTTCTTACTACGCGGTCTACCACCTTTCCCATTTCATCGTCAAAGGAGCCAAGCCCCTTTATCTAGAATCCCCCGATCCGAACCTCCTATGCTGCGGGGCGATCAACCCGGATGGGAAGAAGGTCTATGCCTTCCTCAACAAAGCGGGGGAGAAAACCGTCTCCATCGATGGGGTGAGCTTCCGTTTGCCCGAAGAAAGCGGGGCCACATTGGTCCTTTGAGGGCCTCCCCCTTGCCTCCTTGAGAAAGGGGGCTATTTTTGTTTAGGAAACAAGCAAAAAGGAAAAAGATGCGTTGGCATCAAGCTTTTCCAAACGTTTGGAAAACGGTTTCCCAAAATGATGGTAAAAGAAAGGAAAACGCCGACCCCATCGAAAAGTAAGCGGTTACGAAAATTCCTTGAAAACGGTTTCCTAATTGGACTACAATGGGACAAAAGGATGCCTTTCGGCATTGTTTCGTCGCTTGGTTGCCCAATTCCTGATGAATGGGCGGAAAGGAAAAACCATGAAAGCGAATTTGAAAATCTTCTCCCTCGCCGCCTTGGCCAGCCTCGCCGGTTTGGGCGTGGCCGCTTTGGCCGGGCAGGGCCTCCCCCAAGGCATGAAGCTCGCCGCCGGGGAGGACAGCACCCGCAGCTTCACCATCACCGCCGAGGATATCCGCGCGGCTTTGAAGGAAGACGGCAGTGCCACCGCGAGGCGAGAGGCCGACTTCGACGTGAACGGCATGACCTTCCACATCGACAACGCCTATTACGCGGATGGGCGGATCAACGTCTCCGGCGGGGCCTTCTACAACGTGACCCTGGCCGGGAGCTCGGCCTCCGCCGATCGCCGCGTCGGCACCGGATTCCAAAAAGTCACCGTCAAAGGGTTCGATTCCAAAACCGGCGCCAACTCCTTCTTCCAGAACAGCGACCTCGCCACCGTGGAAGAACATCCCCTTGGGGCGGTGAAGGAAGACCAGACCATCACTTATGCGGGGACGCAGAAAGCCGCCCGCTTCCAATTCGCCTTCGGGGCGGGGGAGGGGACCTATTTCTCCTCGGTCACCTACGTCTACGGCTGCGCCGACGCGGTCCCGACCCTCAATAGCATCACCGGCGACACGAATTTCCTCGACGTCGGCGGCGTGGCCCATTTAAGCGCCAACGCCTCCTTCCTCACCGGGGCAGCCACCTTTACTTGGTCCTCCTCCGATTCCGAGGTCGCCACCGTGGAAGGAAGCGGCGCGGAAGCCCTCGTCACCGGGATCAAAGGCGGAAGCGCGATCATCACCTGCATCCTCAAAGACGGGGAAGTCACCTCCTCCGCCGAATTCGCGGTCAAAGTCAACGCCCAAGCCGCGGCCAAGAAAGAGCTTTCCTTCTTGGACGACAGCCGCGTAGAAGGCGCTGGCGTCTTCGTGAACTTCTCCCCCAAAGCCCTCGGCATGTCCTACGCCAACGTGGTCGAATACCTCAATGGTCTGCAGGCTAGCGCCAAAGTCATCGCCGGGAGCCAGGCGGTCAATTCCGCCCACTTCCAGGATATGGGCGAAGAGAAAGCCACTTACTACGTCTCCCTGAGCAGCGCCGCCGTCTCCGGCCCCTTCGCCCTCGAAGTCACCTTCAAAGACGCCTCCGCCAACCTCGTCTACCAAGGCAACATCTACTTCAAAGACGGCAAGATCGCCCCATCCGTCTCCTTGGACGGCGCCTCCTCCGTCTTGGTGGGGCAAACCATCGAGCTGACCGCCGAGAAAGGCTATTTCCTCGCCGGGGAAGCCACCTACGCGTATTCCTCCGACAATGAGGATATCGCCACCGTCTCCGGGGACGGGGCTTCCGCCACCGTGAAAGGGGTCAAAGCCGGGACCGCCACGATCACCGTTTCGATGAAGATCGGCGAAAAGACCTATCAAGCCAATAAGAAAATCACCGTCGTCACCGAGGCGATGAAGCCCATCGCCTTGACCCCGACCGGCGGGGAGCAAGAGGGGGCTAGCTTCCGAGTACGCGGCTTGGACAACACCATCGTCAAAGCCAAGGATGCGGCTTCCTTAAAAGTGACGGCCCTCGTCAACTTCACCAACAAAGCCGAAGAAGGCAGCGAAAATTACAATGCGATCCAAGGCTTCTGCTCTGCCCACGCCAACTCTTCTGCCAGCAGCTACAACATTGAAGGGTTGAACGCTTCGAGCTCGAGCTTCGACCTTTCCGTGTCCGTCCCCGCCGGCACCCCGACGGAATGGGACATCCTCTGGGAGGCCCACGTTGAAATCACCGCCGAATCCGGCCAAGTCTATACCGTCGACGCCTCCTTCTTCCACGGCGCCTACCTGGCCGCTGGGGAATAAAAGGATTTCCTTTCCCCGGGGAGAAAGCCTCTCCCTGGGGTTTTCTTTGCCCCGCGGAACGATAGAATGGAACCATGCAGTACGTCTGCTTCACCGAAAAGAAGGAAGAAC
>DCMK01000039.1:5706-8712 GCA_002321395.1 Caryophanales bacterium UBA1624 | reverse complement strand
CCTCAAGAAGAAAAGAAACCTCGCTTTCCTTTTCCTCTTCCTTTCTCTTGCCTTGATCGCCCTTGTGCTTTTCCTTTTCTTTTTCTTTTTGACCCGGGAGAACCGGATCCTGTTCCTCTTCGTTTTCTGCCCCCTTCTTTGCCTTTGCTTGATCCCGCCCTTCCTTTTGGTCTTCCTTTTCCTCCTCCCCATCCAAAGGAGGCTCAAGCTGCATTCCCGTTTCCAAAGCAAGGCCCCCTCCCTTCCTTTTAAGGCCACTTATTTAGGAGCCAAGGAGGAAACCTCGACCATCGAGGGCATCCCCTGCATCGCCCTTTGCTTCGACGCGGGAGGAAGGAAGGAACTCCTTTACGTGGAAGAAGGGGAGGAGGTTCCCCTCAAGGAAGGGGAGGAATACTCCTTGGTCCGCTTCGACTCCTTTTTATCGGAGGCTTCCTCGCGATGAAGCCCTTCTTCTCCAAAGGCAAGCTGTGGAGCGCCATCGAATCCTGGGGTTGGGCGTATTTGCTTTCCTGCCTCCTCTCCTGCCTGCTCCTCGCCTATTCCTCCCACATCCTCACCGACTACAAGGACTTCGAGGTTTTCTCGTTCTTCTTCGAAGCCTACGAAAGCAAGGATTACGCCTGGGAAGCCCTGGCCAAATCCGCTTGCCCGGGCATCGAGAAAGTCGAAGTCTACGACGTTTCCCCCTCCGAAAGCCTGAAAGGGGAGAAGTTCGCCTCCTTCGGGGAAACCTCCGACCTTCTGATCCTTTTGGAAGCGGACCTCCTCGACATGAAGGAAGTGATCCGCGATTACCTCCGCCCGTTCAGCGCGGAAGAGGAATCCTCCTTCCTTCCAAGCTGGGCCAAGCCCTTTTCCGCCTTCGGGGAGGATTTCGCCTTCCTCATCCACGATGGGGACGACCCATCCTACAATTCCCTCTTCCCTTTTACGGAGCAGTTTTCCTTTGGGGAGAAGGGCGAGGATTTCTATCTCTGCGCCTCCTCTTCCTCCGTCCATTTCGGGCGGAAGACCGATTTCGGCTTTTCCTTGCTCCCCCTGTTCTTCCAGGAGGCGCGTTGAATGGATGGATCCCTTTTCCCAAGAACGCGGTGGCAAGCCCTGGGCTGGGCTTTGAAGGAGCACTTCCCCCGTTTCGTCCTCCTTTCCCTCCTTTCTTTCCTCTTCGCCTTCCCCCTTTGGGTCTACTTCCTTTTCTTCAGCTTCTATTTCTCCGCCCCGGAGCCTTTCTCCCTCCCTTCTCTGCTTTCTTACCTCGCCCTCATCCCCCTGAATGCGATCGCCTTCTTGGGGCAGGGGGGCCTATTTTGGTGCGCGAGGAAGACGGCTTTCCTTGAAGGGAGCAGCCCCAAAGAGGACTTCTTCTTCGGCGTGAGGCGAACTTTCCGGGAATCCCTCCTCTCCGGGTTCCTTTTCTCCCCCCTCTACGTTCTTTTGAAATTCGCCCTCTCCCTCCTCTTCTCCCTTTCTTTGCCTTCCTTCGCTTATCCTTGCCTATCGGGCTTCCTTTATTGCCTGGCCTTCCTTTTGGGCCTTTCCTTTTCCTTCCTTTTGCCTCAGGGCGCCCTTTATTCTTCCTCCGTTTCCCAAAGCTTCCTCAACTCCTGGCGTTTCTTTTTGGGCGGGTTCCTGGGGAACGTCCCCCTCTATCTTGCCTTTTGCCTGCCTTGGATCGTCTTCGAGATCTTCCCCTATTTCTGGGTTTACCTCGGATTGAGCCTCTTCTATTTCCTTTTCTACGCTTTCTTCTCCGCCTTGCTTTGGACCTACCGAAGCCACGCTTTGTTCGACGAGGGCATCAACAAAGCCTCCTATCCGGAGATTTACCGGAAAGGGCTCCGCAAATAGAAAGATTTCCTTCCTGTTGGGAAACATTTTGCTTTTTCGGGCGAAAAAAATCCCAAGAGATGATAGAATAAGCTCAGGAAATGGGTTTCCTATTTTAGGAAACGGAGGACATACCATGCGCAAAGTGACGATTTACGACATCGCCAAGAAGACAAGGCTTTCCCCTTCTACGGTCTCCAAGGCCCTCAACAACTATCCCACCATCCCGGACGCGACCAAAAAGAAGGTCCAGAAAGTCTGCAAAGACATGGGCTACATCCCCAACGTATCCGCCAAGTCGCTCTCCAAGAAAGCCTCCCGCAACGTCGGGATCCTGGCCTACTTCGGCTTGGACATCTCCCCCTTTCGCATGCCCTTGTTCATGGGCATCCTCGACGCCTTTCAGCGCGAGATGAACGAGAAGAACTACGACCTCCTCTTCATCGGGAAATCCGTCGCCGGGAGGGAAGGGACCTTCTATGAGAACTGCGTCTCCCGCGACGTGGCCGGGGTGCTGCTTTTGGGACAGCTCGACAGCCCCGAGATGGAGGAAGTCATCACCTCCTCCCTCCCCAGCGTCGGCTTCGACTATGGGGGAGAGGACATGACCGGCGTGGCCAGCGACAACTACCAGGCCGCCAAAAAGCTCACCGAGCACCTTTTGAATTTGGGGCATAAGAACATCGTCTTCCTCCACGGCGAGGACAATTACCCGACCCGCGAGAGGATCCGCGGCTTCCTGGACGCCTTCAAAGGCAAAAACGCACCCATCCCTCGGGATGCCCTTTTGGAGGCCCATTACCTGGATTCGGCCTCGGTGAAGAACCTGACCGCGAACCTGCTCCGCCGCGTCAATCCCCCCAGCGCCATCCTCTTCCCCGACGACAGCTCCGCCATCTCCGGGTTGAGCGCCATCCTCGAAGCCGGCTTGTCCTGCCCTGAAGACGTCTCCATCGCCGGGTTCGACGGGATCGAGACCTCCCAGCTCGTCAACCCCCACCTTACCACCGTCAAGCAGGACGAGGAGAAGATCGGCAAAGCCCTCGCCTCCGAGCTCATCTTGGCCATGGAGCAGGGGAATTCCTACTTCCCCCGGCAAATCGTGATCCCCTCCAAACTCATTTTGGGCGAATCCACCGGGAAGAAGCAATGAGGGTTTGCAACGGAAAACAGGGG
>DCMK01000039.1:5372-5616 GCA_002321395.1 Caryophanales bacterium UBA1624 | reverse complement strand
GAAACCAAGCAACGCTTCACCCTTGAAGCGAAAAGGAACGCCACGCGAATTGCCTCGACCACTTTCGGGGGCGAGTTCGCCTGAATGGGCAAACGCCAACGATCCAGCCTATTTCGACGAGGGCGGGGGGCTTTGCGTCAATGCACAAAGCAAGAGCCTTTTTGCTTTCACTCGCCCAAAAGAGTGGAAACGGGAAGCGGAGAGGAATTTTCACGTTTCGAAACGCTACTTAGCGTTCCGCTTT
>DCMK01000039.1:0-5333 GCA_002321395.1 Caryophanales bacterium UBA1624 | reverse complement strand
GGAGCCCCCGCCATTGAAGTTTGGATAGGACTCGGTTAGGAAATCCGATCCTTGCAAACATTTTCTTGTTCCCGTGGCAGTTCGTCTTTTTCTCCAAACGGACCGGGGAGAGCGGATCCCGAGTCGATTCCTTGAACCTTATTGCGCGTTTGCCAAATCGGGACGGGTAGTAGTAGGGCTCGGTGGTTTCTGACAGCAGCCCAGACAGTCCTCGGCTCCATGGCCCGGAGACCACGGGGCCCTCCTTCCCAAACCGTGCGCCTTGGCGGCGCCGGAGGAGCAGGCGAAGGAGTTTTCGCTCATTCTACAGACCTCGGAAAGGTCTGCGCCCATATACGTTGCGACGTTGGCGACTTCCTTAAGCAATGGCGGATTCCAATTGCCCTGCCGAGGCAACGCCCCCCGCCGCCAGGGCTGTTATTTTGTTCGCTTTTGAATACAAAAAATACTAGTATGCGTGCTTTTATCGCCGCCTACACTTTCAAAACAGGTCCGGACTAATGAACAAACGCTTGAAACCCCTTACATTTATATGCTAATATTTTTTTTGACATGAAAAAATAAAATGAAAATTGGCCCCAAAATTTTAGTGTTTTCAGCCTTGATTTCCTTGGTTTTTGGAAGCAAAGGCAGGTTGGTTGCGTATGACGAAAGCAATAGTGATGTTTTGACTTACGCACGCCTTGACGACGAAGTAATTAATCAGCTCTTTGCTGATTTAGCGGATCAAGAAGCCACGCCAATTTACTTGGACAACAATTATTCGAGTTACTACTTCAAGAACCTAAATACCAATTTTGGAAATAATGAATACGGCACCTGTTCTTATGTTTGCTTGGAGATGTTGTTGTCGTTTTATGATTCGTATTGGGACGATTCCTTTATCGACGAGACATATGAGGCAAAGGCTGAATTTGAATCCGACAGACAATACCTTGCCGATTTCGACTTAATTCCTTCAACCGTGAATTCGCCTGGGGTTCTATTTGAGCCAAAAGCATTGACTGAAGGGCTGACTATCGACGCTTATTATGACGTTGTCGGTAAATATTCTGACACGTATTTTCGATTTAAACTTATCGATTATGCGATGTCTATTTTCGGCGATGCGAAATTTGATGGGGGCGATTCTTCGCTGGGCATGCTGCAATCGGATATTACGCGCTTGCTTTCCGACTATCTTTTGAACGTCTCGCACGTATCAAGCGAAAAAGCAAGCGTAGAAACATATTCCGGTTCCGATGAACTGATCAAAAAGCGAATGATTGAGCAAATCATTGACGGAACGCCAGTAATCTTAAGGGCGAAAGAAAGCTCGTTGAACGCCGGCCACGCAATGATTGCCTACGATTACAACGAAAACACCGGAGAAATTTATGTCCATACTGGTTGGCGTGATGAAACTAACGATATCGCTTTAACGCACGTCGCGTTGTCGGATTTGCCTTATGATGATCTATTGGATATCACCTACGTCGATATAAACAATTCTTTTATGCACAGCCATGCGTTTAATTATCATTCATCTCATGGCGATAACATGTGCGCTTGCACGTATATCTATCCTCGCGAGATAGAATTGGCCTCCGGAAATTTTGCCGACGCTCTTCCCACGTTCGAATGGATGTCGCTGCATAACGAAAAGTGGTTTTCCGCTTATGATTTGAGATTTGAATTCTCCATTCTGGATTCGAACAGACATAGCAAATCGTCGGCATCTCGTATTGATGAAAATTCATATTCGCTTTCTAAAGAAGAGTGGGATTTAATAAGATTTGATATTCTGGGCACAACGTATAACATCCTTCTCAACATTGATGAAAAGTCTGATTTATTCGGTTCCGATGATTACTGGTGTAGAAAGTCTTTTTCTAAACCCCTTGAATATCAAGATATTCCTTTCGTGAATCCAAACGAGTACGGCTTTGCGGATGCCTATCCAAATGACGATGAAACCGCAACGACATTTATTGATCATAAGGCCCACAATGACGGAACGTTCCAAACAAGAAGATATAGAGCCGGATATATTCACAAGGAATATATCGTGCTCTCGCCGATCAGAGAGGCGTATAGCTACGCTTTCATAGAATATCGTTTCGCCAAGCCCGTTAATCGCATCGATGTCCAGCTGTCGCATTGGCGTGAATACTCCCATGAGAAGTTAGATAAGTCTAATGACAAGGCGGAAGTTCAGGCTTACATCAATGAAAACTGGGAATGCCAGCTAAATCTCTTGGACGATGCGACTAATTTGCCTCGTAACAGAAATCAGCCAAGCACATATAAGATTATTCTAGACGAGCCAACATATAACGTAAGTTTTTACGCCGAGACATACACAATCCCTACTAACGAGAGCAATTTGGGAAGAATCTGCATTGGCAATCTTGCCTATTATGAATACGATGGCCTTCCTATCTCCGGCTATGAATTGAAATACAACCCTAGCATATGGCGGGGGGAGACAATGGACAATAACTGCTATGCTTATGCTCTAAACAATCAGGTTAAGCCAGGAACAAACAAAGTTTGGTTCAAACAACAACCGGGTGAGTATTCGCACACAGACGGCCGCCCTTTTACTAAAGAAATTCTAAAGAACGCAGTAACACAGGATTTTTCTCAATATAATCTTGATTATGATACAAACCTGATTTTCAAAGAGGTGGAAAAATACAGCGTTGTGCCAGAAGGCACTTACAAGGTTGCGCTTGTTTCATATACTTATGATTACCATTGGTATAGACAAGATTCTGACGGCTATTGGTCTCACAAACCGGGCACAACTGCTGTTAGAAGGACCGATAACTCAGGCAATTCAATACTCGATCCCGAAACATGTGACAGAGGATTGTATGCTAACTTTTTGGGGTTTTATGCCGTGACGCCATGGAACAATCTTTATCAAGAATAGAAGGAGGCGATATGTTATCTAAAAAAACTTTGTTTGGTTTGCTGACCCTATCTTTTCTGCCTTTAATGAGCTGCTCTACCGGGCACATTGCTTTTGGCTCCTCCTATCTCACTGAAAATAAACGCGAAGTTAAGAGGATTGTCTTCCATGGCTATGAGTTCGCTTACTTTGATGATGGTTCCGGGGCCATATACGCGGAGAGAACGAACGAAAAGCTGATGGAAACGGCCGATTGCTCTTTTCGCTCTTCAAGCCTGGGGCTTATCGGGAACAAAGAACCACTGATTGATTTGGTTGGATTGGTCGGATTCCCCCGCTTTCTAGGAGTATCGTCTGCGTGTTCGCTGGATTTTGGCAGCAGCGGTTCAGATATCTA
This sequence comes from Caryophanales bacterium UBA1624, assembly GCA_002321395.1. Taxonomy (GTDB): domain Bacteria; phylum Bacillota_I; class Bacilli_A; order RFN20; family CAG-826; genus Alloenteromonas. The sequence continues at coordinate 2,040 of DCMK01000039.1, read as the reverse complement.
CCGCGCGTTCTTTACAAAAGAGATGGAGTACTCAAGCATGGATGTTTTGGATTACAGCGACCCTAAATCATGGATAGACCCAACCAAACCCGTTTTGCCAACGCTGTCGGATTTAGAAAAAATCAAGATGGGCATGTCTCTTGACGAAGTCGTTTCGATGATTGGCAAGCCGCAGGGCTCGGCGGGGTACGGCGCGATCATGTTCACGTTTTCGATCGACGATGGATCGACGTTGCTGACCCATTGGAATCCAGGTGAGTATAATAAATATCGAAATGGGCCTTATTATTTGGCCCAAATGGACTTGGCTTGAAGTCATTTTAGAATCGTCCGTTTCCGGCCGTTGAACCACACAAACAACGTTGGATCCGAAGAGGGCTTCGCCATATTTGGTTCGAAAATCTCATCTCAAGGTGAACTCGGGTTTTGTCTTTGCTCGCCGCTTTCGCCTTCCAAACTCATCCTGGGCGAATCCACTGGGAAGAAGCAATGAGGGTTTGCAACGGAAAACAGGGGGTTCCTGCAATGCCGGAAACCAAGCAACGCTTCACCTTTGAAGCGAAAAGGGGCGCCACGCGAATTGCAGAAGGTCTCTTTGGTGGGCGAGTTCGCCTCAATGGCAAGGTGCCGACGATTTGCCCTATTTCGACGAGGGCGGGGTTTTTACGTCAATGCACAAAGGGAGCCCCAATCCAATGAGAATGAGCCCGAAGGCGACTGTGTCGCGCCCTTTGACGGCGAAGGCATCGAGGCCAATGCCCATCCTTACAACTTCGAGGGGAATCGGGTTGCCTTCAACCTCGTTGAGCAAACCGATAACAGTCTCATTGACATCCCCAATTTCAACCTGAGGATCGAAGGATCCGCCGGCGAGGAATTGAATTTCTCCATGGAGGGGGTCGAAGAGTGATCTTCCTGCGACATCTCCGCCTATTCCAACGGAGAGAACTTATTCTTCGGCTTCCGTCGCCGCTAAAACGGGAGAGGGAAAGCGAAATTATTTTGGAGCCCAAGAAAGCCGGCGAACCTTCATCCGTTCCGATAAGTGTATTCCAGCAGCGCATTTCGGAACGTAAAGTGCGATCGGCAAGCACTTTTGGGAACGAATGGACCCATTTGATTGGGAATGCTGATGGGCTTTATGGCCTTTTGCTCGTGAAACAGTGGATTTCGGATTGCCACCTTAGCGGAAAAATACACGTCCAAAACAACAGCAAATCGGTTGAACTTTACGCCTCGTTTGCTTTGAAAGGCAATGAGAAAAGCCGCCTTGATTCGCATCGAGGCGGCTTCGCTTATTTGCCCAAGAACAGTAGGGAAGCGTTGTCCCATTTGGCCTTCGCCCCGTTCTCGTGGCAGAGGTTGATGGACAGCTCCTTGGCCCCGGAAGCGATTTGGATCTCCGCTTCATAGGTCTTCCAGCCATCCCCATCCAAGGCGATAGTCTTCTTCTCTTTGTTCTTCTTCCCGTAGACGATCTCGAGATAAGCGTCTCCCATCGAGCTTTCCTTTTTCGCGTCGATGGAGAGCTTATAACGATACCCCGGATAAGCGAGGGGAAGAGTCTGGCCGACGTAGGTCCCTTGCCCATCGTCTTCGATGAGGAGGGATTTGCTCCCCAAGGTCGCATCCTCGCTTAGCTCGACTTTCCCATTCCCGGATAATGCGTCCCAACCGGAATACGAGGTCCCGTCCGCGACGCTCCGATCCAAGGTTTCGAAGCTCGCGTTGTTGAGTTTGTTCTTGTTCTGGGTCTCCGCGTAGGGGATGGTCTGGATGGAGGCCTTGCTCGGATCGACGTGGGAATAGGCCGGATTGCCCTTGGCTTCGGTGACGTATTGGGTTTGGTAGGAGAAGGGGCGGTAGGAGAGGGAGTCGATGATCATGTACTCCGTGTCGAAGCTCGCCGTTCCCGCCCAAGAGGGGCACCACAGCCCGACCCAAAGTGGCATGGCCGTCTCCGGGACGGCGGTGCCTTCGATCGAGGAGATGAGCTCCCCGTCGAAGAACCAATCCACGCGCTTCTGATGCGTCAAGGGG
>DCMK01000076.1 GCA_002321395.1 Caryophanales bacterium UBA1624 | reverse complement strand
GCGGAATCCGACGAAAGGAACGTGCGCTCCCACGCATTGCTGGAGAAACTGGGTTTCAAGAAGGCCGGTCGAAAAGAAAACGTGCCGATCGAAAAGAAAGGCGAATCCATCAACGTCCTTTGCTTTGAATTAAGCGAAGAGGACTTCCGAAAAGCCTACGCCCTCTATAAGCTTCACTTTCGATAAGGGTCCTTGCTGCCGGGATAGACCAAAGACCCCACCGCCTTGATCAAAGGGATGCAAACCAACCCGATTGCGATGGACGTCAAAAGGGAAATCCCGGCCCGGATGAGATTGGTGATCCAAACGAAGGAAAAGGGATATTCGTAGAGAAAAGCGTCCAGAAAAGAAACCCCCGTATTGGCACAGGTCACCACCAAAGAGGCAAAAATAAGGGTCGCAAAATATAGAATTTTGCGATTTTCCAATGCACGTCCCTTCTTTTTTGACAGAAGGGAAACGAAACCGACGATCAAAGCCCTGATTCCAGGAACAAGAACCCAAAAGGGGGTCGTAAGGGTCACCCCGTAATTGATGGTTTGGGTGATGAACTCCCCGATGCAAGCCACGGCGAAGCCATCCAAAGGCCCAAAAAGCAAAGAGGCGAAGACCACCGGCAATGAGCCGAAGCTGATCCGCACCATCGGCCCGATTTTGATGTTGACCAACGTCAGCACCACAAACAGGCCCGTAAGCATCCCGTCCGCGCATAGGCGGCGGACGACCGAATCGTGATTCCCCATGAAAAAACTTCCTTTCGCGATGGGGAGGCTCAGCCCACCAAGCGGCAGCGAAAGTCCACCGCGGGTTCCCCCTTCGTCCTTGGGCGACCTCCCATCCGCAAGGCACTTAACGCGAACTTTCTACTCAAGAAGGCTGTTGCCAGAAATCTGGCTAAGCAATCATAGCATAACGGCCATAAGAAAAAAGGAAGGGCCGTGCCCCTCCTTCACTTCTTGCTCTTCGCGAGGTATTCCGCCAAAGCCCTTTGCTGCTCATGGGCCCGGTTGTAGGCCTTTTGCTGCTTTTCGATGAGCTTCTTGTTATCGAAGTAATTGACGCCCATCGCCCTCCTGGCGCGAAAGGCGATCGAAGCGGCTTTCTGCTCCGCTTTCCGGGATCCTTCTTCCAAAATCGAATACACGCCCGCGATATCTTTTTCCAATTCGTGACGTTTTTGCCTCATGGGATCAAGGACGCCGTTGATGACGTTGACCAAGAAGCGCTTGACGACCATATCCCCAAGGCCCCCGCGGCGATAATGGGCTTTGAGCTCCTCGAGGTTTTTGTATTGGGGCAAATAATGGGCGAAATCCTCGTCGGTTACGAAGGCATCCAAATAGGTGAACACAGGATTCCCTTCCGTGTGGCCAGGATCGGAAACCTGGAGATGCGTCGGATCGGTGAACATGGAAAGAACCTGCTTCTCCACCGTTTTTGGATCGTCGCTAAGATAGATGCAATTCCCAAGGGATTTGCTCATCTTGGCCTTCCCATCGGTACCGGGGAGGCGTTTGGCGGCTTCGCTGTCGGGAAGCAAAATAGAGGCTTCGTGGAAGACGTTTCCATAAAGCGAGTTGAATTTGCGGGCGATTTCGTTGGTCTGCTCCACCATTGGCTCTTGATCCTCCCCAACGGGGACGACCGTGGTGCCGAAGAGCAAAATGTCGGCGGCCTGGGAAATCGGGTAGGTCATGAAGCCAACCGGGATCGAATCCCCGAATTTCCGCATCGCAAGCTCCGACTTCACGGTGGGGTTGCGGACCAAGCGGGAATAGCTCACGAGGTCCATGAAATAGCAGGTGAACTCGAATAGCTCCGGCACGCGGGACTGAACGAAAATCGTCACTTTGCTGGGGTCGATCCCCGCGGCCAGATAGTCCAAGGCGACCTCGATCACATTGTCGCGTACCTTTTGGGGATTGCCGGCGTTGTCGGTGAGCGCTTGGGTATCGGCGATCATGATGTACATTTCGTCGAAATCCCCTCGGTTCTGAAGCTCGACCCTTCTCCGCAGGGATCCGACGTAATGGCCGATGTGGAGCCTGCCGGTCGGGCGGTCTCCGGTGAGCATCACCTTGGGCTCTTTTTTGATTCCTTCATCCATAATTGTCCCTCTCATTCTACACCGCTACTTTTTCCGATGTTCTTCCTTCCACTGCTTGATTTGCTCGTTGCGGGCTTTGTAACGGGCTTCTAGACCCTGCTCGGTGGGCTTGTAGTATTCCCTGCCAACAAGCTTAGGCGGCAAGCACACTTCATTGGTCACCTTTCCGGGGGCGTCGTGGGCGTACTGATAGCCTCTCCCATACCCTAAATCCTTCATCAGGGCGGTCGGGGCATTGCGGATATCCATGGGGACGGGCTCGGAGACGGTCTCCAAGGCATCCTTCGCCGCGGCGTCGTAAGAAACCTCCATCGCATTGGACTTCGGGGCCAAAGCCATGTAGACCACAGCTTCGGTGAGATTGACGTTGCACTCCGGGACCCCGATGAAGTGACAAGCTTGGTAAGCGGCCACCGCGATTTCCAGAGCATGGGGATCGGCCATGCCGACGTCCTCGGAGGAGAAGCGCACGATCCTTCGGGCGATGTAAAGAGGGTCTTCCCCCGCTTCCAGCATCCGGGCCAGCCAATAGATGGAGGCGTCGGCGTCGCTGTTGCGCATCGACTTATGCAAAGCCGAAATCAGGTTGTAATGCTCTTCCCCTTTTTTGTCGTAAAGAAGGGATTTCTTAGATGTGCATTGGGATACGTCCTCTTTCCCGACGAAGATGCTGCCATCGGATTTGGCGTCCCCGTTGAGGACGGCCATCTCCAACGTCGAGAGAGCCTTCCTCGCGTCGCCGTTGGCGAACCCGGCGATTGCCTCGAGCGCCCCCGGCTCAAACTCGATCGTGCTGGAGCCGAAGCCTTTCGGGGAAGCGATGGCGTTTTTGAGCAATCGGAGAAGATCCTCCTCCCCCAACGGCTTCAAGACGAAGACCTTGCAGCGGGAAAGGAGAGCCGAGTTGACCTCAAAGGAAGGGTTCTCGGTCGTAGCCCCGATCAAGATGATCGACCCTTTTTCGACGTAAGGCAAAAATGCGTCCTGTTGCGCTTTGTTGAAACGATGGATTTCATCCACGAACAGAATGGTCTTCTCCCCGTATTGACGGTTCTTCTCCGCCTTTTCCATCACTTCTTTGATCTCCTTGATTCCCGAGGTGACGGCGGAGAAATTGATGAATGTGGCTTTGGTTTTATTGGCGATGATCTGGGCGAGGGTGGTCTTCCCTACGCCCGGAGGCCCCCAGAAAATCATCGAGGAGACCTGGTCCGATTCGATGAGCTTCCGAAGGATTTTCCCTTCGCCCAGCAAATGCTCTTGGCCCACGAATTCCTCTAAGCCCTGCGGGCGTAGCTTGGCCGCTAAGGGCTCTTTGTTTTCTTCCCCGAAAAGATTGGCTTGGTCCATGGCAAGTATCCTACCATCCCCGAAGCCATCTTCCAAAAGGAAGAGAAAGCGTTTTCCCCTATCCAAGCGCAGAAAAATGTCCGACAATCAAGCAATAGGAACTTTACATGGAAAAAATCATCGTTTTGGACTTTGGCGGTCAGTACAACCAGCTCATCGCCCGGCGCGTCCGCCAATGCCGCGTTTACAGCGAGGTCCTGCCTTTCACAACGCCCTTGGAAAAACTCGCTTCCGATGAGGTCAAAGGCATCATCTTCACCGGCGGCCCCAACAGCGTCTACGAACCCTCCTCCCCCCACATCGACAAAGCGATCTTCGATTTGGGCAAGCCCATCCTCGGCATTTGCTATGGCGCTCAGCTGATGGCTTATACCTTAGGCGGCAAAGTCGAACCGACCCCGAAAAGCGAATACGGGAGCACCGAAGTCCGCCTGATCCGCCCCTCCGCTTTGACCGAGGGCGTCCCAGAGGTCAGCGATGTCTTCATGTCCCATAACGACCGGGTCACCCTTCTCCCAGACGGATTCTCCGTGTCCGGAAGCAGCGGGGAATGCGAAAACGCGATCTTCGAGAATCCCGGTAAGAAACTCTACGCGACCCAGTTCCACCCCGAAGTCGAGCATAGCGTCTATGGACAAAGGATGATCGAGAACTTCGCGCTGAAGATCTGCTCCTGCAAAGCGGATTGGCAAACTGCTTCCTTCATCGAAAGCCAAATCCAAGAAATCCGCGAGCAAGTCGGCGACAAAAAAGTCCTTTGCGCGCTTTCCGGAGGCGTCGATTCCTCCGTCACCGCGGCATTGCTGGACAAAGCGATCGGGGCGAACCTCACCTGCGTATTCGTCGACCATGGGCTGCTCCGCAAAGACGAGGCCAAGCAAGTCGAAGCCCTCTTCGGCGACAAGAGCAAGTACCATCTCAACTTCATCCCCGTCGACGCCTCCGCCTTATTTTTCGAAAGGCTCAGGGGCGTCATCGAGCCGGAGCAAAAAAGGAAGATCATCGGCAAATCCTTCATCGACGTCTTCAACAAAGTTTCCCAAACCATCCCCCATTGCGAATTCCTCGCCCAAGGGACCATCTACCCCGACCGCATCGAATCCGGGCTCGGCATCTCGGCGAAGATCAAATCCCACCACAACGTCGGCGGGCTGCCCAAAGACACGGGGTTCGAGGGCATCGTCGAGCCTTTGAAGGATCTGTTCAAAGACGAAGTGCGCGAAGTCGGCTTGGAGCTTGGCCTGCCCAGGGAACTGGTTTTCCGCCAACCCTTCCCCGGCCCGGGCTTAGGCATCCGCATCATCGGGGAAGTCACCCCAGAGAAAGTCAAAATCGTCCAAGAAGCCGACGCGATTTACCGGCAGGAGATGAAACGTGGGGGATTCGACTCGAAATCCTCGCAATTCTTCGCCGCTTTGTCCAACATGCGCTCCGTCGGGGTCATGGGGGACAGCCGCACCTACGACTACGCGATCGTCCTCCGCGCGGTTTCAACCGACGACTTCATGACGGCAAAGCCGGTCGAATTGCCTTATTCCCTCCTAACGCGGATCGCCGACAGGATCGTCAACGAGGTCGATGGGGTCAACCGCGTCCTATACGATTTCACCTCCAAACCGCCGGCGACGATCGAATTGGAATGAAATCCGGGCATCCGCCTTCCTAAAACCGATCCTGTTCTGCTCATAAAAAAAGCCAACCCTTTGCAGGGCTGGCTTTTTAAGCGCTTTTCATTCCCCGTGAGAGTAATTGGGGGCGGCGACGGTCATATCGACGTCGTGGGGATGGGATTCGCGCAAACCGGCGTTGGTGATGCGGACGAAGTGGGCGTTTTCCCGCAGAGCCATCAGATCCTTGGCCCCACAATAGCCCATGCCGCTGCGCAGCCCTCCCACGAGCTGATAGATGTTTTCCTCGACCGTCCCGGAATAGGCGACCCGAGCCTCGATCCCTTCGGGGACGAGCTTTTCTACCGCGGTGGTCGTCTTTTGGAAGTAACGGTCAGCCGATCCTCTTTTCATCGCGGCCAGGGAGCCCATGCCGACGTAGGTCTTGAACTTCTTCCCGTTGACTTCCTTGACTTCGCCCGGGGATTCCAAGCACCCGGCAAGCAGGGATCCAAGCATCACCGTATCCGCGCCCAAAGCCAATGCCTTGACGATGTCGCCGGAATATTTGAGCCCGCCGTCGGCGATCACGCAGACCCCCTTGCCTTTGCAGTAGGAAGCCACTTCGTCCACGGCGCTGGCTTGAGGCATGCCAACCCCGGAAACGACACGGGTCGTGCAGATGGAACCAGGCCCGATGCCGACTTTGACGGCATTGGCGCCGGCTTTGATCAAATCCTCTGCCGCCTCTTTGGTGACGATGTTCCCGGCGATCAGCGGAAGGTCGGGGTATTGGACGCGGATCTGGGCGACGACTTTGAGGATGTTGGCGGAATGTCCGTGGGCCGAATCGACGGTGATGACATCGACTCCGCTCCGCAGCAAGGCGGCAACCCTTTCCATCGTGTTGGCGCCGACTCCGACCGCCGCTCCGCAAAGAAGCCTCCCGTTTCCGTCTTTGGCGGCGTTTTGGAAGCCTTCCGCGCCGGCTTGCTTCACCAAGGCGACTTCCTCGGCCTGACGCTCGATGGACATGTTCTTATGGATCATGCCGATGCCGCCGACCCGGGCCAAGGCGATGGCCATCGCATGCTCGGTGACGGTGTCCATGGCCGCGGAAACGATGGGGACGTTGAGGCGAATCTTTGGGGTGAGGTAGGCTTTGGTGGAAACCTCGGCGGGGACCACTTCCGATTTTTGGGGAATCAAAAGCAGGTCGTCGTAGGTCAAGCCAACGGGGATGTTTTCTAGCTTCATGGGTTACCTCCGGAAGAAAACCGATAATTCATTAAAGGATAGCAGGTTTTGCCCTGCTTTTTCATCGTAGCGCTTTCTTTTCCCTGCACCTTTTTTGAGGTTGCCCCGGGGAAAGGTCATTGTTAACATTATGAAATATCGTTCGACCCGAATGAGGAGAGACCCCCATGAAAGAAATGGTAATGTCCCAAGACGAGATTCAATCCGTTTGCCAAAAGCTCGGGAGCCAATTGACCCAAGCTTTGATCCACGAAGAGAAGATCCCCCTCTTCGTCGGGGTCATGAAAGGCGCGCTCAACTTCTTCTATTCGCTGATCCCCAACGTGAAGATGGAGATCTTCACCGACTTCGTGGAGACCTCCTCCTACGAAGGGACCCAATCCACCGGGACGGTCACCCTCACCAAAGACCTCTCCTTCAACCCCGACGGCAGGACGGTGGTGATCGTCGAGGACGTCGTGGACACGGGCCTTTCGATGAAATACCTCATCGCCTATCTGAAATCCCATTACAAGCCCAAGCGCATCCTCATCTGCGCCCTGTTCGACAAGCAGGCCATGCGCAAAGAGGAAGTCCAAGTCGATTTCTCCGGGATGGTGCTGAAGGAGAACAAGTTCCTCGTGGGCTTCGGGCTTGATTACCGCGAGCTGGAAAGGCAGCTCCCCTACGTCTACGTCCCGGAAGAGAAGGACATCCAGGAAATGGACGCCCTGCTCGACCAAGACAAGGCCATCTGAAGCAAAGCAAAAGGCTCTCCGTTCTTCGCGGAGAGCCTTTCCTTATCCTTATTCCTCAGTTTTGGGTGCCGAAGATGCGGTCACCGGCATCGCCTAGGCCTGGGCAAATATAGGCGTTCTCATTGAGCTGTCGGTCGAGGGACCCGATGTAGAGGGGGACGTCGGGATTGGCCTCGCAGAAGGCCTTCACGCCTTCGGGAGCAGCGATGATGCAGACGAAATGAAGGTGCTTGGCCCCGTGTTTGCGGAGCATCTTGATGGCGTCGATCCCGCTTCCTCCGGTAGCGAGCATCGGATCGAGGAGGTAAACCTCCATGTTCTCAAGCCCCTTAGGGAGCTTGCAGTAATATTCGTGGGGCTCATGGGTCACTTCGTCGCGATAGAGGCCGATGTGGCCGACGTGGGCCGTGGGGATGAGCTCGGTGAATCCGTCCACCATCCCCATCCCAGCGCGGAGGATCGGGACGAAGCAGAGATTGTGGCCGATGACCATCGGCTGAACCGTCTTCTCGATCGGGGTTTCGATTTCGGTCGGAACGGTCGGGAGGTCGCGGAGCGCTTCGTAGGCCTCCATCATCGCGATTTCCTTGACGACGGAGCGGAACTCGCTCGTCGGGGTGTTTTTGTTGCGGAGGATCGAGATTTTATGCTTCAGCAAAGGGTGCTCAAGCAAAACGACGTTCGGATAAGCGGACAAGTCCATAGGGAACAACCTTCTTTCTAGCCCATTATTCTAACATGGCTCCTTGCCGGTTGAACCACGAAAAGTGAGTTTATAACGATAAACCGCTTTCATCTTTTTCAAGCGTTGCAATCCCTTATAGTTCTTTAATGTCGATGGGTCGTATATGTCGGAGATAGGGTCCGACAGTCTCTACGCCCGGTCCAAAAAGCCGGGCACTACGAGCCAGGAAAGGAAGCAAACAAGAAAACCACGCGGAAGCTGCTCTCATTTTTGCGTTTTTCTTCTTTGCTTCGGAATTCCGTCTCCAGCCACAGTACCCCCTACGACAAAAGTCTTAATCAAAAAAGAAGGAGGAAAAGACTATGGCTGAAACAGCATCCACTGTAGAAACCTCACCAGAGAGCAAGCAACCGAATGGTTGGTCGCCGAAAACCGGATTCGGCAGATGGCTCGACAACTACTTCGGCATCCGCAGCAGGGGATCCTCAATCCTCAAAGAACTCATCGGAGGTCTCGTGATCTTCCTGGCGATGTTCTACATCCTTCCGCTGAACGCGGGCATGCTTTCGACCAACTGGGTCGGCAGGGCCGCCGACAATGCCGCTAACGTCAGAGAAATCGGCGATAAGGTCTATCTGATCCTTCTTTACGGCGATACTTGGGCCAATGCGACGGAGGTCTACGCCGGCGTCTTCGCCGCCACCGCCATCTCCGCGGCCGTCACGACCATCTTCATGGGCTTCTACGGCAAGCTCCCCGTCGGACTCGCTTCTGGCCTTGGCTTGAACTCCTTGGTCGCCTTCAACGTCATGCTCGGCATGGGCTGGAGCTTTGCTCAAGCCATGTGCTTGGTCATGGTCGACGGCATTCTCTTCTTGATCATCTCCATCACCCCGCTCCGCGGCTGGATCGTCCGTCACATCCCGAAGTCCTTGAAATTCGCGATCTCCGCGGGCATCGGCTTCTTCATCTGCTTCATCGGCTTCCAGAACATGGGCATCATCGCCGACAACAGCGCCACCTTGGTCGGTCTTGGCAACTTCACGAGTCTCCCTGTCCTCATCGGCTTGTTCGGCATCGTCCTCGTCTTGGCTCTTTCCGCTTTGCCCCAGAAGAACAAAGTCTGCTTCTGGATCACCAAATTCTCCGTCATCATCGCCATCGTCATCATGGCCATCCTCTGCGGGTCCTTGGGCACCAGCGGCGTGGAAGGCTTCTCTCCCTTCTACGACGAGAGCTACCACATCTCCCAAATCGGCAACTTCGGCAAGCTCTTCGGCGCGGCCTTCATGGGCTTCGACGTCTACACCCAGCCGATGGCTTACGCCTTCACCTTCGCCCTTCTCTTCGTTGACTTCTTCGACACCACCGGCACCTTGGTCGGCGTTGAGGCCGGGGCTGGCATGGTCGACGATGCGGGCCGCATCACCGTCGATGACAAGCCTGCGATGATCGTCGACGCGGTCGGAACCGTCTTCGGCTCCATCTGCGGCACCACCACCGTCACTTCCTTCGTCGAATCCACTACCGGCGTCGCCGCAGGGGCCCGCACGGGCCTTGCCGCCGTCGTCACCGGGCTTCTGTTCGCCCTCAGCTTGGTCATCTACCCCTCTTTGAGCGCCTTCTCCTCCAGCGCCGTCACCGGCCTTGCCCTCGTCTACGTCGGCATTTGCATGTTCAAGAACCTCGAGAGGCTTGAATGGAAGGATTGGGTCGCCGTCGGAAGCGGCTTCCTGACCGTCATCATCATGTGCGTCTCCTACTCGATCAGCGACGGCATCGCTTGGGGCTTCATCGCCTACACCGTCATGACCCTTTGCGCCGGGCGCTTCAAGAAGGACGACATCGCCGTTGCTTGCTGCGCGGCCGCCTTCATCGCCATCTACGCCGTCAAATACGCGACCGGCATCGCCAGCTAATCGAATTCATCTCCGAATTCTTCAGACGGGGGCAGCCAAAACGACTGCCCCCGTTTATAATTTCCCCGAAAGGCAATCTACAGTTCCATGGATCTAGAAAAGTACATCGGCGTCACTCCCGACTTTCCCAAAAAAGGCATCTCCTTCAAAGACGTTTCTCCCCTTCTCCGCGACCCGGACGCGTTCCGCGAGGCAATCGACCGCCTCGCCCATTTGGCGGAGAAGTACCGCCCCGATGTCATCATCGGGCCTGAATCCCGCGGATTCATCTTCGGGGCCGCCCTGGCTTATAAAATGGGCATCGGCTTCGTCATGGCGAGAAAGGCCGGCAAGCTCCCGGGAGTGACCATGAAGGTCTCCTATCAGCTGGAATACGGCACCGCGAGCATGGAGATCCCCGCTTCCTCCTTCAAAAAGGGCGACCGCGTCCTGATGATCGATGATTTGATGGCGACCGGGGGAACTTTCGCCGCTTTGAAAAAGCTCATCGCCTTAGCCGGCGGGCAAGCCGTCGCTTGCCTCACCGTCATCAACCTTGAGGAGCTTCACGGCGAGAAAGCCGTCGACCTTCCCTGCGAGAGTTTGATGACTCTTTCCGATTCCCATTGAGGTTGTTCTTGAATTGGCCCGCTTGGGCAG
>DCMK01000083.1:6259-9813 GCA_002321395.1 Caryophanales bacterium UBA1624 | reverse complement strand
CGTTTGCAAATGAGGTTTTAATGTTTCACATCATTTGACAGCTAACAATGAAGGCGATAACGATAACCAGTCTGGGCCTACTTTGCTTGACAAAATTAAAATTCTTCTTTCTTCAAAACAAATGAAATCTTCGAAGATTGCTACGGAATTGGGTGTTTCGAAAAAGGAAATCAACCAAGTTTTATACACCCATAGTAGTCTTTTTGTTAAAGATTTATTTTTCAATTGGAAGTTAAAAGGGAGTGACAATAAGTTTGTGTAATTTGGCATGATTGCCATTGCTTGCCGGGCCCGGCAAGCAAAAAAGCCGCATAGCCCTTATAATTGTTTTGCTTACAAACGATTGAAAGGAGCTAAGCAGCCATGTCCATTATACAACTATTTTCATCCATGACGGCCGAAGAAGCCGCCTCGATCGTCAAAGAGGACCTGAACTCCTTCGTAAGGGCCGAGCTTGAGAGGGCCTTCAACGAGGCGCTCGAGGGCGAGATCGAGGATTTCCTCCTCGAGGCATCCTCGGAAAGGGGCGGGAGAATCTACAGGGACGGCTATTACGAGAGAGTCCTGAAGAGCCGGTTCGGCCCGCTGTCCCTCCGCATCCCGAGGGATCGGCTCTCCCTCTTCAAAACCATGATGCTTGAGCCTTACCAAAGGTCGACGGGCGACCTCGAATACCTCGTCCAGAGGCTCTATCTGGATGGGCTCACCATCAGCGAGATAGGCGAGCATCTCCTCGCCGACTCCTCCACCGAGCTTTCGAGGGAATCGATAAGGAAGCTCGTGTCCGGATTGGCCAAGGGGGCCGAGGGGTTCCGCGGAAGGGCCCTGCCCGAATGCGTCGTCGTCTTCATGGACGGCACCTACGTCCCGCCGAAGAGAGGCTATGGGAAAGGCTCGTCGGTGTCGAAGGAATGCATCGAGGTGGCAATAGGCGTGACGAGGGATGGGGGCCGGCAGGTTTTGGACTTCCGCGCCGTCCCGCAAGAGGGAGCCGGCAATTGGTCCGATTTCCTGGAATCCCTCAAGGAAAGGGGCATCGGGAGCCCCAAGCTCTTCGTCACGGACGGCCTGCGCGGCTTGCCGGAGGCCATCGCGAAGTCGTTCCCGTCGGCGAAGAGCCGGCTGTGCCTGGTCCACGTCCAGAGGAACATATCCAAGTCGGTCAGGATCCGCGACAGGAAGCCCGTAATGGACGATTTCAGGGGCGTCTATTCCAAGGGCTCCAGGAAGGAATGCGACGAGGCCTTCGCCGAATTCGCGTCGAAATGGTCGAAGCCATACCCGAGATTGGTCCTCTCCCTGGTCGAGAAGCAGGATTCGATGTTCCGGTTCTACGAGTTCCCGAAGCCGATGCGGAGGGCCATATACACGTCCAACGCGGCCGAATCCCTCAATTCCATCGCGAAAAGGAAGACGAGGGCGAGGATCCAATACAACTCGGAGGATTCGGCGCTCATCGTGCTCTCAAAGGTCTACGAGGATTACAACCGCGACGCGAGGCCGGCGAAATTCATGCTCGAGATGAGTGAGGAGGGGAAACAGTCGATGGGACTCATCGGATGAAACCGAAGAAGGATATGCGGCTTACGGATTACACAAAATTCTTGCAACTCTCTCCTTTTTCAATAAATACCACACGAAATTCAAATAAAACGTATTTGAGGAACGAATGCAGCAAAACTGGCGGCATGGCTTTCTCGGAATTCATCGGTTTTTTCTAGAGAATGGGGAAGGGGCGTTGATAATTGCTGATACATCGGTTACACTAAACAAAGAAAAAGGTGATACGAATGAATCAAAATTACAATATGCTCGCAAGGTTGATGGAGGCCGGAGACGGAAGCATATCCAGGAAAGACGCCATAGCAAATGGCGTTCCGCCGGCGACTTTCGCAAGGTACGTCAGTTCCAATCGTCTCGTCAAAATCAGGCGCGGCGTGTACGCGAAGGATGGCCCCGTGGATGACCTCTCCCAGCTTCAGAGGAGATATCCTAGGATTGTCTATTCCGGCTTGACCGCGCTTTATCTTCTTGATTTGACCGACAGGATTCCGGATTTGATTGAGTTCACGATTCCAAAAGGGTATCGCGTGAGGAAAGGAAGCATCGGGCCCAACGCCATCTGCCACATCGAGAACGACGTCGAGCTCTTTAATCTAGGGAATGTCGGCGCCCAGACCATCTTCGGAAATGAAGTTATTTGCTATTCAAGAGAGAAAATGATAGTCGAGATGATGCGGAAGAGGGGCGATTACGATTCGGAGCTGTTCCTCAAGGCAGTGAAAACATTTCTTAAAGGGAAGGACAAAAATATGGATTTCCTCTTCAAATACGCGAGGATGAGGAATGCGGAAGAGAAAGTATATCGGGTTTTGGAAGCGATGGATTATGAGGGTTAACAGGGATTCGCTCTCGGCAAGGGCGAGCAACATAGCGAAGGAGAAGGGGATCAGCGCGAACGTCGTCTACTCGAGGTATTTCTTCGATTGCTTTCTGAAGAGGCTTTCGGTATCTCCTTATGCGGAAAAGTTCGTGCTAAAGGGTGGATTGTTGCTCTCATCCTTGTTCGGAATCGAGAACAGGGTCACGATGGACATCGACTTCATCGTGAGGAGGATCCGCATGGAGCGGGAGACGATCGTCGGCATCATGAAGGAGATTTGCGAAGAGAAGACGGACGACAACGTCTCTTTCCGATACATCGGCAATTCGGAAATCAAGAAGGACGATGTCTATGGCGGCTTCAGCGTCTCCATCGAGGGGAGACTCGAGAACGTCAGGCAGAGATTCGACATCGATTTGGCGACGGGCGACCCCGTGTATCCATCCGATCAGAATTACGAGTACAGATGCCTTGTTACGGGCGAGACGCTTCGCCTCAAGAGCTATTCCGTCGAGAGCGTCGTCGCCGAGAAGTTGGAGACGTTTTTAAGCAGAGGACCGCTGAACAGCAGGGCGAAGGATCTATACGACCTTTACGTCTTGGAGAGAATCATCGAGAAGAATAGCCTGGCCCTGAAAGAGGCCTTCATGGAAACTTGCCGACATAGGAAATTCGAAACCGACAGAGAGAAGGCGGCGAAGACGTTCGAATCCGTCTCATCGAGCCCCATGCAGAGGAAATCGTGGGATTCCTATTCGAGGAAGACGGGTTATGCTAAACAGATAGCATTCGATGACGTTGTCGATTCAATCGGTCGTTTGATTGAAATCGTTATTTGATTTGAGGTTTTAGACAAGGAGGGCGGGCCCCTCTTTTTAAATTGCTGGAAAAGCAATAAGTTGGCATCGTTCTTTTCTTTAAAGATAGACTGATGCCTAAATGCTTTTGCAAGGAATATGATGCGGACGTGAGGAACATGATTAAAAGTGAAAAGTTTTTTGAGCTAATTCGTCAAGTTTTGCTATTGTTTGTAGCTTGACTTCAATCAAATCGTCGACGGTTCCTATAGTGCCAACTATGAATTGATAAATAAACTTTTTAGTATACTTTAAAGTGAACTATTAATTGAACTAATGAGTGTACTATTAATTGAACCATTGTGTGAACTTTT
>DCMK01000083.1:0-6197 GCA_002321395.1 Caryophanales bacterium UBA1624 | reverse complement strand
GAGACGGTGGAGTTCAAAGAATCAACTGGGGAATTAAAAGAAGGAATCAAGTCAATCGCTTCCATGCTGAACAAGAACAAGCGTGCCATTCTTTATTTTGGCATCACGAACAAGGGCAAAGTTATTGGACAAGAAGCCAGCGATAAAACTCTTAGGGATATCTCTCAGGCAATTTCTTTTAATATTGAACCAGCCATCATTCCGACAATCACGGCATTAGATGGTCCAAGCGAGAATCTGAAAGTCATCAAAGTAGAAGCCACTGGCAGTGACATCCCTTATTCCGCATATGGGCAATATTTGATTCGTTCCGCTGATGAGGATAAGAAAATTGCCAGGGAAGCTTTGAGAAAGATGTTCACCGGAGCCGGATTCGATTTTATTAGTGAGATTGAATCGACGAGGCAGGATCTAACCTTTGAGAAATTCGCATCCATACTTGTTTCGAAAGGCTATCACGTCCTTTCAACTTCTAGCTTGGTGAAAGCAAAGGGGCTTAAGAACAGCGATGGCAAATACAACATCATGGCGCTCATCCTGTCCGATCAGTCCAACGTCTCGATAAAAGTCGTGCGTTTTGCCGGAGCGGACAAGACATCGATGGCCCAGCGCACCGAGTTTGGGAACCAATGCCTATTGATTGCCTTGCAACAGGCCATGGATTATGTCGAGGCCCTCAATGAAACAAACGTGGATCTAGAAAAGAAAAACGGGAAAAGAGACCTATATCTTTTTGATTTTGAATCCTTTAAAGAGGCTTGGAAGAATGCGTGCGTTCACAACTCCTGGATGGACATGATCCCGCCGGCCATTTACATCTACAGCGATAGGATAGAGGTCGTTTCTTATGGCGGTCTCCCATATGGATTGACCCTGGATGAGTTCTATGAGGGCACATCCCATCCAATCAATAAATCTTTGTGGATGATCTTCAACTCAACCGAATACGCAGAACAAACCGGGCACGGCGTTCCCACTATCTTGAGTCGATATGGGAAAGAAGCCTTTAAAATATCGGATAATTATTTAACGGTCACCATTCCATTTGCCTTTAAACCTACCTGGGCGTTCGTCGCCGAAAAACAAAACGAATCGCTTATTTTGAACGGTAGCCAAAAGGCAATTTTGACGGCTTTGAAAAGCAATCCAAGATTGACCGGAGATGAGCTTGCAAAAGCCACCAGTCTCAGTGTCTCCATGGTCAAGAAGAGCATGGTTAAATTGCAAAAAATGGGATTGATTGAGCGATACGGAACAAGGCGGAGCGGCTATTGGATTTTGAAATAAAAAGGAGGGGCAAGCATGGTTTATGAAAGTATAGTAGAAGAAAGCATAATCGCTTTGCTTCAAAAGCAGGGCATGAATTGGTTGAACCGGATTCTTTTGGATGGCTTTCTACAAGAAAACTTGGCGATTTCATCAATGTGGAGCTTTTGGAAAATTGTTTGTTAAAGATTAATTCAGTAATGCAGCAGTCAACGTTTTATAGGCACTTTCATCGTTCTTTTTTGCTTTTTCTCGCATTTGGCTTTGCTCGGCTTTTTTGGGGGCGGATCCCCTGTGGGAAGCCGTCTCCCTGTAGGCTCTTGGCGTCGGCGTGCAGAATCGGACCTGGGCAGCTTGCCCCATGTCAAATCTCTCTTTCGTCATGTCTCCTTTTGCGACCTCCGTGTGTAAATTTCAGATTGAGTTGTCTAAGGATTTGAATGGAGTGTCTACTTCAAGGTTTCCAGTGCAGATTTACTGCTTATCCATTTATGATAAGGATATCAATAAGGATGATTTCCCGAATTTCTATCGGAAGGGAACGTCTCCTTTAAGAGGAGGAAAGAATGGAAAGCATTCAGCTCAATGAAACGTACCGTTTTCTGAAAGGCGGGGCTTTGTCCCCGTTGGTCCTGGACCAGGTCTTCGATCGCCCGAACCCTTCTTGGCGGCGTCCGGCGGTCATCGTCGTCCCCGGTGGGGGATATGGCACAGTCTCCCCCCGGGAAGGGGCTGTCGTGGCCGCACATTTTTTGGCCAAGGGCTTCCAAACCTTCGTTTTCACTTATTTGACGGCCAAAGATGGGGTTGCTTACCCCGAGCAGAGAAATGAGCTTGGCTGCGCGGTCGATTATCTGAAAAAACACGCCGGGGAATATCATCTCAATCCCAATGAAATCTTCGTCGTCGGCTTTTCCGCCGGCGGCCATTTGGCGGGCGATGTCGCAATGGAAAGGGAAGAACTGGAAAAAGAGTTTGGGATCGATCCCCGGATCAAAGGACTGGGCCTTGGATACCCTGTCATCTCCTCGGAAGAGGGGGAGCCGGGCACGTTTGCGAATCTTTTGAAGGGATATTCGGAGGAAGAGGTTTCATCCCTTTCTCATAAATTGTCCCTCGAAAAGCACGTCGGGAAAGACAATCCCCCGGCCTATGTCTTCGCCACCGGGGACGATAACTACGTTCCCTCTTCCAACGCGGTCCGCTATGCCTTGGCTTTGTATCGAAACGGGATCCCCTGCGAACTCCATGTCTTTCCCCATGGCGCCCATGGCCTTTCCACCGGAGATAAGGAAACGTGCCCTTCTTCGGATTATGAGGACCCGACTGGAAGGGCTCGTTATTGGAGCGATGAGTGCGCTTCCTTTTTCCGCATGCTGAGCGAAGAGGCGTTTTAAAGGGGCTTGCCTCTTTTTCTAGACTGATCCCCAGCGAAGAATGCTCCGCTGACATCCTTTAGAAGAAGTGCCGGTTCGCTTCCGGGGGAAGGCGTATGAACTGGTTTCCAATGAAGGCCAAGACCATCGAAAATTCTTTGACGGCCAAGCATCACGACGAAAAAGGGAAAGCGGCTACGCCCTCTTTTTCGAACGATTTCTCTCCAACCTCGAGCCGATGGGGGCATCGGCAAAGCCAGGATGGCGCCCCTGAAATCGGAGCGAAGGAATGCGGGAACGGGGGCGGTGCGCTCTTGTTTTCCATGGAAAGAGGAGCCTACCCAAGGTAAAATCTTCCCATGGAATCCTCGACCCTGATCGCAACCATCGTCTTCATCCTCGTGGTCGCTTTGACCATCGCGGTCGTGTTCTATTTGCTTTCCCTCAAGAACAAGCACGACGACGAATGAGGGACGATTTTCGCCCTTTCCCTAGAAGGGAAAGAAGGCGAGGGGCTATAATGCTCCCATGGCGAATCAAAATCAGAAGAAAAACCAATCCATAACCGCCGCACTCCACCGTGGCAGGGTCGCCACTTTCGCTGCCCTCTTTATCGAGATCCTGCTTTTGGGCGGATCCATTTTGCTTTACTACTTCGATTGGCCGAAAGGCTTCCATGACGCGATGAAGGTCGAATATTGGTTCATCGCCTTCTCCGCCGTGATTGTGGCGAACCTTTTGATCCTTTGGGTCAGCCAGCTTTCGGTCGGGCGCATCCGCCAGAAGAACGACGTTGAGGCCGCCTCCGTCATCGGCGGGGACATCCAAGAAGCCTATAAGTTCGGCCAGATCGGCCTAGTCGTCACCGATGACAACGACGTGGTGATGTGGACCAACGCGATCTTCAAAGAGCGCGGTTTGGACCTTTTGGACATGAACATCCTGGAGTGGCAGCCGGATCTGAAGGACCTGAAGAGCGCCCCTTCGTCCTCCCAAATCAAAATCGAGGCAAACGCCCGTGCCTACAGCGTCAAATACCTTTCCGACGCCCATCTGTTCATCTTCCGCGACTGCACCGATTATGAGTCTTTGTTCAACTATTCCAAAGAGCAGGCCCCGGTCATCGGCATCCTGATGATGGACAACTATTCCGACATCGCCGGCAACGCGGAGGACGATAACAACGACGTTATCACCAAAGTCCGCGGCTTGATCTTCGACTACGCGAAGCAATTCGGCGTCTTGCTTCGCCGCTTCCGCTCCGATTCCTACTTCTTGGTCGCCAACTACGCCTCCTTGGAGAAAATGGAGGCGGATGGGTTCTCGATTTTGGAGAAGACCCGGGCGATCGGGAAAGGGGAGAATGTCATCCCGACCCTGTCCATCGGCTTAGCCCACGGCTTCCCGGATGTCAGCAAGCTCTCCGACATGGCTTCCAACGCGATCGACATCGCCATGAGCCGCGGCGGCGATCAGGCGGTCGTCTCCAAATACGGCGAGGATCTTTGCTTCTACGGCGGCAAGACGGCCGCGATCGAGAACATGGGCCGCGTCCAGTTCCGTTCGGTGGCCGATTCCATCATCGGCATCGTCCGTTCCTCCAGCGGGGTCATCGTCTCGGGCCATCTTGACATGGACATGGACGCTTTGGGCGGATGCCTCGGCGTCAAGGCCATCTGCGATTACTGCAAAGTCCCCTGCAAAATCGTCTTCGATCCGAAATTGACGGAGAAGAAAACCCGTTACGCCTTCACGGGCAGCTTCAGTAAGGCCGAGCTTGAGGACATGGCCGTCACCCCGAAGGAAGCGGTGGACCTGATGAGGCCCTCAACCCTATTCGTGGTCGTCGACGTCTCCGTCCCCTCCCGCGTGATGGGGCAAAAGGCGTTGGAAAGGTCGGCCAAGACCATCGTCATCGACCACCATAGGCGCGGGGAGCAGTTCGTGGAGTCCCCCGTCCTCAACTACGTCGATCCTTCCGCTTCCTCGACCTCGGAGATCATGGCGGAGTTCATCCATTACGCGACCGCCAACCCGCGCATCGAACTCTCGCCCACCTATGCGACCTTGATGCTCTCGGGCATGTTCTTAGACACGAATTTCTTCAAATCCAAGTCCACGGGGATCCGCTCCTTCGAAGCCGCCGAGATCCTCAAGGAATTCGGGGCCGACAATCAAAAGGCCGATGATTTCCTCAAGGATGAATACGAAGAATACGCCCTCGTCACCAACATCGTCTCCACCCTCCGCACCCCGTATACGGGGGTTGTCTATTGCGTTTCCGACGACAAAGACATCGTCGAGCAGGCCTCGCTGAGCAAGGTGGCGAACCAATTGATGCAGCTGAAAGGGATATCGGCGTGCTTCGTCATCGGCAGGACGGGGGCGAACGAAACGCGCATCTCGGCCCGCAGCGATGGCAGCATCAACGTGCAGCTGCTTTGCGAAAAGCTAGGCGGAGGAGGCCACTTCGGCGCCGCCGCGGCCAGCTTCCGCGACGCTTCCGTCTCGGTGGTGGAAGGCAAATTGCTCGACACCCTTGACACGTACCTCAACGAAGCCAAATCGGATTTGAAAGGAGAAAAGGAATGAAAGTCATCTTATTGTCGGACGTCCGCAAGCTCGGGCGCAAAGGGGAGACCATCGAGGTCTCCGATGGGTATGGATCCAACTATCTGATCCCCCGCAAGTTAGCGGTCCCTTCGACCTCTTCCAGCCAGAAGGAGCTCGCCAAGGCCAATGCTTTGGAGTCCCAACGCCAAAAGGAGCTCAAAAAGGAAGCCGAGGAGCTTTCTCGGAGGTTGGAGAACATCAACGTCGAATTCAAAGCCAAAGTCGGCAGCGACGGCAGGATGTTCGGCACCATCTCCCCCAAGGAAATCGTCGAGGGCATGGAGAAGCAGTGGGGCATTAAGCTCGACAAAAGGAAATTCGTCGACAAATACCCCGCCAACGCCTTGGGCTACACCCGTTTGAAGATCGAGCTCTACAAAGGGGAGGAAGGCGAAGTCTACGGAGTCGTCAACGTCCACATTTCCGAGGCGAAGTGATGGCAAGCGTTTTCCAGCTCCCCGCCAACGTCGAAGCCGAGCGCACCGTCTTGGGATCCATGATGCTCTCCAAGGAGGCCGCCGCGGTCGCTTTGGGCGCGCTTGAGGAGGAGGACTTCTCCAACATCGACCCCAGGAACCGCCTCATCTTCCACGCGATGATCGAGCTCAACACATCCGGGCGTCCGATCGACACCAACACGGTTTTGGACGAGCTCATCTCCTTGAAGTTCGACAAAGAGGTCTCCAACGAATACCTCCTTGAGCTCCTCAACACCGTCATCACCCCGGAGAACGTCGATGACTACATCGACATGGTCCATGAGCAGGCCGTCCTCCGCGATTATCTCCTCGCGATGAAGGACATCCAGGAGGAATACGCCAAAGGAGTCCCCGCCATCGGCGAGTTCATCGAGCAATCCAACGATAAAATCACCCAGATCGCCCAGCGCCGTTCCGTCAAAGGGATGAAGTCGGCGGGGGAGGTCGCAAACGCGGTCGGAGC
>DCMK01000043.1:357-7842 GCA_002321395.1 Caryophanales bacterium UBA1624 | reverse complement strand
TTGCCGATGTGGCGGGCGAAGTTCTCGACCATCGTCTTGGTGACTTTGGAACAATAGATCGGGGCCGGGGCTTTCTCGTAGACGAAAAGCAATCCGCCCATCGCGTCGTCATGACCGTGCAAAAGGAAGTAGGCCTTCACTCGGTCTTTGTTCTCCTCCAAGTAATCGTAACGGGGGATGACGTAGTCGATGCCGGGCATCGTGCGGTCGGGCTCGCGGATGCCGCAGTTCACGACGAAGATGTCGTCGTTGATCTCGACGACGGTGCACTCCTTGCCTTCTTCGTCCAGGCCTCCGAGGCCGACGATTCTGATTTTGTCACTCATGGAAAGAACCCCCTTGTTCTGGTTTAGGAAACCCTATGGGCTTAAAGCGTGGTTATTATATCGGGTAAAAGAGGCGGATGGCGATCCCAATTTCCTTTGGTAGCGGTTTCTTTCCTCAGAGAAGATCCAGCGAGGCGAAAGGCAGGTTGTCGTCAAGCCGGCACAGCTGCAGCTTCCCGCTCTCCATCATGCCGTAGCTTGCCGGGGACCCCGACTTCGGGAAGGAGGGGCTTCCCGGGTTGAAATAAATGACGCCGTCCTCTTTTTTGAGCACCGGGACATGCGTGTGGCCGAAAAGCAGGATGTCGCCCCGCTCCACGTCGACGACGTCGCTGGTGAGCAGATCCCCGTGGATCAGATCGACGCGGAATCCGCCCAAAGACAAAACGCGGCATTCCTGGAGCATGGGAAAATGGAGCGCGGATTGGTCGCTCCGGGAATCCGCATCCCCTTTGATGCCGATGATTTTGCCCGAATAGCGGTTCAATAGATTGGCCACCGCCATCGGATCGAAATCCGGCGGGACCCCGTTCCGAGCGCCGCAATAAAGGTAATCGCCAAGCAAAAGGATCCGGTCGGGCCGATAGGACAGGAAAAGGGAGCAAAGCTTTTTGGTGGGCCCCACCCTTCCGTGTATATCGGCTGCGACCAGGATCCGCATAGGGCTATTTTAGACCAGTTATTCCTTGATGTCGCGCGTAACGACCAAATCGACGCCCGTTCCCCCGATGTCTTTTTTGACGACGTCCCCGATTTTGCAGGGGACTTTGACGAAGCAGGAATCGATGTCCTTCATGACGTCGAACATCTTCCCCTTAGGAATGGGTTTCGCCGTCTTGACCGGGCAGACGCGGAGGGAAATCGAATCGCAGGCGACGGTCGAGGTGACCGTGCGGGTGGGATTGGTGACCTCCTGTTTCCCATAGACGGCCCCGCGGGGGCATTTGTTGCCGGTGACGTTGAGGTCATCGTCGACTTTCAGATGGCAGCCGTTGGGGCAGATGATGCAAGTGAGCTCGGTCATGTTATTGGGCCTCCCTGGGTTTTAGGCTGACCGTGATGGCGCCTTCCTTTTCTTGGAATAGGGCTTTGTCCAGCTTGTCGATTTCCATTTCGCTGGGGATGATCGTCTGCTTATAGATGCGCTTGACGACCTTCCCGTTGAAGGAATATTCGATGAAGACGTCTTTGCTTGGCAGGCGGACGCGGAACTTGAAGGGGATTTTGCTTTCGGCGTTCTCCCAATCGATTTCCCCGGGGACGACGTAGCCGATCCCCTCCCCCGCGACGGTTTTGATGAGCTTGTCGTGGCGGGGCAACCTGCCCTGAAGATAGGCGGCGGCGCTTTCCCCGGCCGTCTTTCCTTCATCGACGACGTAGTCGGCCAAATCGTGAACGTGGAGGACGTTGCCGCAGGAGAAGACCCCATCGATCGAGGTTTCCAGGTGCTCATTGACCACCGAACCCCGGCTTCTGCTTTGGGGGATGCCCATTTTGTTGAGCAAATCGTTGTTGGGGATGAGCCCGACCGAAAGGAGCAGCGTATCGACGTCGAAGCGCCTCTCCGTTCCCGGGATGGGGCGTTTGTTGGCGTCGACCTGGGAAAGCTCGATGGCCTCCAAATGGCTCTTGCCGATGACTTTGGTGACCGTATGGGATAGGTAAAGGGGGATGCCGAAATCGATCAGGCACTGCTGGATGTTGCGGTTGAGGCCATTGGAATAGGGGCAAAGCTCGGCGACCCCAAGGACCTTGGCCCCTTCTAGGGTCATGCGGCGGGCCATGATCAAGCCGATGTCGCCGGAGCCGAGGATGAAGACCCTCTTCCCGACCAAATAGCCGTACTCATTGAGGTAAAGCTGGGCCTGGCCGGCGGTGATGACCCCGGCGGGGCGATCGCCCGGGATGCCGATGGCGCCGGCGTTCCTTTCATAGCATCCGGCGGCCATGATGATGGCTTTGGCTTTGACTTCCTTGCAGCCTTTGCGGTTCAGATAGGTGATGACTTTGTCCTTGGTGATGGAAGTGACGTTGGTCTCCAGCTCATAGGCGATCCCCCGCTTCTCCATCTCCTCCTCGAAGCGGTAGAAGAATTCGGGGCCGGTCAGCTCTTCCTTGAACGCATTGAGCCCAAAGCCGTTGTGGATGCATTGGTTGAGGATGCCGCCGAGGAAATTGGTGCGCTCCAAAACCAGGATGTCGCGGATGCCTTTGTCGTAAGCCGCGATCGCCGCGGCCATGCCGGCGGAACCCCCGCCGATGATGACGATGTCTTTGCTTTCCATCTTATTTGCTCTCCTGCATCAGAACGTTGGACCCCTCTTTGTCGTAAAGGATCTCAAGGGGCGATACTTTGAAATACTTGGCCAAAAGGAGGAGCACCTTCGGCTGGCAGAAGCCGCCCTGGCATTTCCCGAATCCGGCGCGCGTGCGCTTTTTGACCGCCTTGATGGTGCGGCAAGGGACGGAGCGGGAGAGCACGTCCTCGATTTCCCCAAGGCTCACTTTCTCGCAGTTGCAGATGATCTCGCCGAAGTCCGGGTTGCTTTGGATGAGGGCGTTCCTTTCCTCCGCGCTCATGCGGTTGGGATGGAAATAAGGCCGCACCGCTTTCTTCCAGCCCGCTTTCTCTTGGAGGGGGAGGATCTTCCCAATCAGCTCCTCCACGACGTATTTCCCGATCGCGGGGCTGCTAGCAAGGCCAGGGGACTCGATCCCGGCGACGTTGATGAAACGAGGATGGAACGGGCTCGGCTCGATGATGAAATCATGGGTCGAGGGAGTGGCGCGGAGCCCGGCGAAGACGCGGATCTGCTCATAGAAAGGGATGTTTGGCACCAAAAGCGAGGCTTGGCGCTTGACGTCGGCTAGGGTCGGGGCGTCGGTGGACATGTCGTCTTTGTCCTCGACGAATTCCGAGCTCGGGCCGACCAAATAATTGTCGGAGGTCGTCTTGGTGACCAAGATGCCCTTCCCTTTTTCCGAAGGCAAAGGGAAGAGGACGTGGGAGACGAAGCCGTCCTGATAATGGTCCAAAACGTAGTATTCGCCCTTCCTGGGTTTGATGGACCAGGAAATGGGATCCATCATCCTGGCGATCTCCTCAGCTTTCAATCCGGCCGCATTGACCACCACTTTCGCCTCATGCTCGCCTTTGCTGGTCTTCACTTTGAAAGAAGAGCCTTCCTCTTCCACGGAGAGGACTTCCTCGCCGAGGGAAAGCTCGACGCCGTTGTCGATGGCGTTTTCGAAGCAATGGGCGACGAGGTTGAAGGGGTTGATGACCCCGGCGCTCGGGCAAAGGAGGGCTCCGACGCATTCGGGGGTGAGGTTCTTCTCGAGCGCTTTGGCCTCTTCCCCGCTTAGGAGTTTGGTCTCCACGCCGTTCTGCTTAGCCCTTTCCTGCAAGCCTTTCAGGTGGGTAAGCTGTTCCTGGGTGGTCGCGATGGTCATTGAGCCGCAGCGGTCGAATTCCACGTCGAGGTCGCGGCAGATTTCATCGTACATGGCGTTCCCCTCGACGTTGAAGCGGGCTTTCTTCGTCCCCGGAACGGGGTCGTAGCCCGAATGGACGATGGCGGAATTGGCCATGGAAGTGACGTCGCCGACGTCTTGTTCCTTCTCAATCACCAAAACCGAGAGGGAATAACGGGATAGGTTCCGCGCGATGAAGGCCCCGGTAACCCCACCGCCGATCACAATTACGTCTTTCATAATGGCTTTAGTATATCCTTTTTGGTAATTCGGGAAAACGCTTACATTTTTGAATTTTCATCTTTTTGAGCCCAAAACGGGCTCGGAGTTTTCGCTTGGCATTTTTGTGCGGCGCCCCCATGAAAAAAGCGGGGCCGAAGCCCCGCCTAAAGCCCTTTTTCCTTAGTAAGAGGAGGCCAATACGTAGCTATCCGGATCGGGGACGCTTTCGACGTTGTCCACGCCGAAGGCGAATTCGGCGACCAAATTCGCCGAAGAAGAGAAAGAGCCCTCCATCAGGAATCCGGTCGAATCGCTGGCGGAGAAGGAGGCGCTGACGGAATAGCCGAGGGCGAAGCGGGTAAGCCCCGCCTCGTTGAAGCTAAGGCAAGCCTCCGCATAGCTGTCCTTCCCGAATTGCAAGGCGGAAGCGCTGGACCCAAAGGCTCCTCCTTCCCCGACGATGGAGGAGACGATGGTCGGGAAATCCAAGCGGTAGACGAAGGAATAGGTTCCGTCCTTGCTGAGGATGGAGGTGGCGTTTTCTTTGCAAAGCTTCTCGATTTCGGCGGGAAGCTCACCCCAACTGATTTCTGGCATCGCGGCGTCGCCAGGATCCAAAGCGATCTTCGTCTTCTTCGCAAAGGCAGTCTCAGAGCTATTGAGCCCCTCGAAAAGCTGGGACAGGGAGGTCGCGTCGATATAGAGGGCGTCGTCTTGCAAATAAACCGAAGCGGAGACGTTGCCTTTGTAGGAGGGGGCGTTTTGCTCCACCCCCGAGAGATCGCTTTTGATTTCCGCGCCGACGTCGCTTCCGAAGGAGGTTTTGACATGCGCCCCGATCTTCCCGCCTTCTTTCTCCGCCAAGGCGGCGGAGAAGGCGAAATCGGAGATGGAAGCGTGGGCGGAGAGGTCATAAACGGTGATGGGGTCGCCGCTTTCCTGAAGCGGGGAAACGGCCTTCGCGGAAAAGAGGAGGTCGAAGCGGGCCCCGTCGACTTTGACGGAATAGCCTTTCTTTTCCTGTTCCATCGCGGAAGCGGCGGCTTGGTATTTCGCTTTCGCGGTTTCCACGGATACGGATTCGCCTTCGGGGACGATGGTTTTGTCTTGATTGCCCCCGCAGGAGAGGAGGAAGAAAGCGGATGAGAGTAATAGAAGAACGTTGGTCTTTTTCATATTGCTGCTCCTTGTTCATCTAAAAGATAACCAATCTACGCCCCCGGTCAATCCTTTTTTCCACGTTGCAATAGCTTTTCCTCTACAATGGTTGCCATGAAGCTTTCCCGCGACCCAAAATTCGAATCCCTATTGGCTAGGCTCTTCCAAAAGGAGCATCTTCAGGAGGAGGCCTCTTCTTTGCTCAATGAGTTCCTTTCGATCCCAGTGGAAGAAAAGCAAGCGGTTTTCGCCTCTCTGAAGCCGGGGTTTCCCTTTCGGGATTATTTCTGCTCCTTTTTCTACGAAGACGTTTCCGCGCTTTACGAAGAGGGCCTTAAGAAGGGGATCCGTTGCATCGACCCCACCCCATTGCTTTCGGAGAATCCTTATTGGGAAAAGCTCCGGGATTTGAAAATCCAAGAAGGGAACCTGAAGCTTATCCAAAAGGAGGTCGGCCCTTACTCCCTTTACCCCTACTCCTTCACCGAAGTGGGAAGCGCGCCATTCTATGAGGAAACGCCTTGCTTCGCCTATAGCGACCACTCCTTCTCCTACCCGGAATTCTCCTCCTCGGGACGGCCTTGGATGTCTTTGCTCCCCCATGAGATCCTCACGATGCAAGAGCCGATTCAGAACGCGAAAGGGAAGGTCCTCACGTACGGTCTTGGGATGGGTTATTTCGCCTATATGGCCTGCCTTAAAGAAGACGTCTCCTCCGTCACCGCCGTCGAAAAGGACCCCGCCGTGCTGGCTTTCTTTCGAGAGCATCTTCTGCCCTTTTTCCCAAAGCAGAAGCTTATCCTTATAAAGGGGGATGCCCTGGAATTCGCGGGAAAGGGCGAGAAGGGTTCTTACGATTTCCTTTTCATGGACGTCCACCACGACGCGGAAGACGGCCTCCCCCTTTACCTTCGCTTTAAGAAGAGCGAAGGCATCGCCTTGCGAAGCGAATATTGGATCGAAAGGGACATCCTCGTCTATCTTCGAAGATACCTCATCGCCTTTTTGGAAGAGCAGAACAACCCTGAAATCGCGAAGGAAGGCGGGAAGGCCTATCTTCCCGGAAAGGACTTCCCCAGCCGCCTATTCTCCGAAATCTATCGCTTAAGTGAGGGGGTCTCTTTGGAAAACGAAGGGGATTTGGCCGAATTCCTTTCGGATGAGAACCTGAAGCGTATGGCCGCGGAGCTCAAAGTTTTCTGAGGATTGGCTGATCCGTTTTACTGGCTTAAGAGCGGAGCTTTTGATTGATGTCGGAAACGATTCTTTGTGAATAGTCGGAAACGAAATCCAGACTCGTTTTCTGAGAGAAAAGCAAGGAGGCATAAGGGATTTTGCTCGTAGACTCCACCAAAACGCAAAAGCGCGGTGAAAAATCATCCTCTCCATCGCTGGAATAGCGGAATCGGGAAATGTCCTTCGGATAATAGAAAGGAGAACTCCCCCTTCTTGGATGAAAACCAAATTCCTCGCATCTGCTTCGATGTCTTTAAGCGTCTGCTCCCCCAATGAAGGAGCGATTTCAATCTCGTCTAAAGACGTGAGCCCCGAGGAAAGGAATGAATGGATGAAGACATCCTTAGAAGCCGAGCTTAGGAAAATGGCCCCTTCCGCATGATGGAGGTTTGGGCACTTTTCTTACTCGAAGTTGCCTTCCCTTCGATATTTGCAGCAGCAAAGCCCCGTTAAAGAATAGGTTCGATTCTCTTCGTTTGGCGCCGATAATGGGACTGGGTCAAAGAGGCGAGTCACGCAAGGCTCGCTGTTTTTTTCGTTTTCCTGTTTTAGCGAAGAACAGAAATCCGCATCTAAGCTTTCGAAACCGGAATAAAGGTTGAATCGATCGACGCAGCCATAGTTCACGGGCCCGCAAGAAGAGACCAAAGGAAGAAGCGCCAAAAGGCAAAGATTGCGTTTCATTTCATAAATCCACCAAAGGACAAATGCATTTGTTTAAGGACGTCAAATAGTAATTGTCTGAATCGCGATGGGGAGATGAACCGCAAAAGAAGAAAGCGTACACGCGATAAGCGGCAAAATAATGTTATTAACTATGGATTCATGTTAAACCGTTGTTAAATAAATCAATACAAAAAATACAGATCTGTAATATTTGTCCGTATTAACGTCCTTTGTCCTCCCTGCTATGTTGTGCTTTCAACATTCCATGTTTGAAAAACGTCAAGGGCGGCATAAGAGTCAGCCGGTTTTGAAAGTTTTCAACTCATCCACGCATCTTATGCAGCAAAAAAGCGGCGGGTCGCCCCGCCGCTAATGGGTTCGTTGCTTATCGACGCGATCCGCT
>DCMK01000043.1:0-281 GCA_002321395.1 Caryophanales bacterium UBA1624 | reverse complement strand
CCGTTATTGGGACGAGGGGAACGAGGCTTATCGCCTTCGGGGCGTTCGACATAGCCTTCCGGCTTCTCCTCGAACTCACGATGGGAAACCTTGACTTTGCCCGAATCGTCGATGCCGATGACGACGACCTTGAGGGTATCGCCGACCTTGACGACGTCGTTGGCGTTCTCGACGTAATCCCACTTCAAGCGGGAGACGTGGCAGAGCCCGTCGACGTTGCCAAAGAGGTTCACGAAAGCGCCGTAGTCTTCCACGCGGGTGACTTTGCCTTCGAAGATCTC
>DCMK01000015.1:9188-10807 GCA_002321395.1 Caryophanales bacterium UBA1624 | reverse complement strand
GCCATAGGCGAAAGAGAGCAATCCCAAGACCAACGCGGCGAGGGCGAACTGGATCAAAGGGCGGTCCTTCAAGAAGCAGCGGAGCAGATGGTAGGGGTAAGAGAGGGCCATCGCGATCCCGGCCTCGAAGAAAAAGGCGAAGAATGGATAAAGCAAGCCGAGGAAGTAAAAGAAGATCATCTTGCGGGCCAGCATCCCGAAGCTGAGGAAGATCGGGTATTCCAGCGCCAGGCCCACCACATACTGAATCGCGAACAGAAGGATCAATTTCGAGGCGATCCTCTTCGTGGGGCTGATGGGTAAGGAGGAGGTGTCCGCCTTATCCTGCTCGTCGTAGAAGAGCTTCTCGGATTGGAACAGGCAGAACAGCATCATCAAAATCGAGAGGATGAACAAAAACAGGGTGGTGAAGGCCCTGGGGGCGTTCGGATAGACGGAAAGCTTGCTGAGGATTTCCCGGTAGACGTAGGTCTCAATCATCAGAAGGAGGACCAAGCCGAAAAAGCCGCCCAAAGCGCGGATCGCGGTTTGCTTGGGGCTGGACTTCCCCCCAAACAGGAGCTTGATGTCCTTCGCCATCAGGTTGAGCATCCCTCACTCCCCCTCCTTCTGATAGGTTTCGAAGAACTGCCTCTTCAAGGAAAGGCGGGCGTTGGGGTTTTTGTTGAGGTCGAGCAAAGAGGCGACCTTCCCTTCGTTGAGGATGGCGACCCGATCGCAGAGCTCGCGCACCAAATCGATGTTGTGGCTGGTCAAAAGGACCGTCTGCCCGTTGTCGGCGTATTCGCGCATCATCTTGGTGAGCTCCTCCACCGCCATCACGTCGAGCCCGACCGTGGGCTCATCGAGGATCCACACTTTGGGGCGATGGAGCAAAGAGGCGATGAGGCAGAGCTTCTGCTTCATCCCGTGGCTATATCCGGAGCTCGGGCGGGAAAGGGCCTCTTCAGGGAGGTCTAGACGCGAGCAGAGGTAACGGACGTTGTTCGCGAAGTCGATTTGGGAAACCGAATAGACGGAGGCGATGAAATCCAAATACTCATACCCCGTCATGGATTCATAGCAGTTTGGCTCGGAGGCACAGTAGCCGAATTGCCGTTTGGCTTGGATCGGCTCTTCCTTGACGTCATACCCCATCACGGAGATGCTGCCTTCGTCGAAGGGTTTGGCTTGGATGACGCAGTCGATGGTCGTGGATTTGCCGACCCCGTTCTTGCCGATGAAGCCGAAAACCTCGCCTTGGTTCACAGTCAAATCAAGCCCTTTGAGCACTTGCTTCTTGCCATAGCTTTTCTTCAGGCCGCGGATTTCGATCGCGGGGACGTTTTGGTTTTCCATCAACGTTCCTCCTTCGCTTCAAAGGCGAACCAAAGCCTGCCTTGGTCCAAATAGTAGGAAGAATGGCAATGGGGGCAGAAATAGCCCTCCCCTTTCTTGAGCACGCCTTTCTTCTTGCAGTGGGGGCAATAAAGGGAATAGACCTCCTCGGAGGCTTTCGGGGAGGAAAGCAGGGAATCCAAGTAGATTCGGACCAATTCGCCCACGTCTTTGCTCCCCTGCCCGAGAAGAGTCGCTTTTTGGCCCAACGAGGCCAAGTTCCAAATGGACAAAGCCGAATA
>DCMK01000015.1:0-9060 GCA_002321395.1 Caryophanales bacterium UBA1624 | reverse complement strand
TCCGGGGAGGACAAGGAAGAGAGGTCGAATCGGAGGGCCTCATCCCCCACATTGCCGATCTTCAAAAGGAAGAAGGAATTCTGAAAGGCGAAGGAAGCGCCCTCCTTCCGGAGGAGGTTCCTCTTTTGCCGGTAGCCTTTGAGCAATTCGAAATGGGAACGGTTGAGGCAATCCAAAACGAAGACCAAAACGTAATGGAGCAATTCCCTTCTTTCCTCAGAAAGGGAAGTCGGGGTGGAAAGGCGGGAATAGAAACGATACACCCGCCCGTAAAGGGGATCGCTTTTGAGGATGTTCGTGGCCACTAAGGCCTGGAGGTCGCCCTGCTTCCCCACACGTTTGTAGAAATCGCTTTTCTTGATCCGCTCAATCTTATTGAAGCAGGGCTTGATCGCCTCAAACCCCTCCAAGACATGGTCTCCATCCTCGGTGAGGCGGGAGGAGGAAGTGGTTAAGATGAGGGAGGAGTAGAAATCCCTGTAATGGGAGACCTCCCTTTCGATGCGGCGGAGGGCCATCGCGACGAAGAGGTTCTCGTAGATGAAGATATCGTCCTCGCTCTCCTCCACATGGACGTATTCCGGGGAAAGGGAAGAGGATTTCCTTTTCCAGAGGGAAGGGTCTTCCATGGTCAGCAAGAAAGAAGAGGGGGTCACGTTGCTGGCCTGGTCGGCGCGCAGGATCTCGTCTTGGTTTTTCGAGACGATCCGCGGGTGATGGGCGATGGTCTCGATGATGGAAAGGATGTGGGAGCATTCCCGGAAGAAGGCTAGATCCTTTTGGAAGGAGAAGCTTCGGAGGGAAGGGAGGCGAAGCGAAGGGATGTGCTGAAAATAACCCAGCAAGCAAGGATGGGCTTTCGCGTACTCCTCCCGTAAGGAGGAGGCCTTTTTCAGCAATTCCCCCTCGTCCTTCTTCATGTTTTATAGCCTCTTCATCATCCTCTTGGCCATCGCTTCGGAAAGCGGGAAGGAGCCTTCCCCATAGGCGCTGGAGATCATGTCCAGGATATGCTCCAAGCTCTGTTTGACGTTGTCTTCGAATCTTCCCTCGAGTTTGGAAAGGACCTTGCGCGAGAAGAAGAAGTCCAAGATGGATTCCTTCTTGCCGCCGCAGGCGAGGAAAACGGGGACCATTTTGTCCATCTGGACCAGGATACGGTTGCCGAAGGCGATCCCGAATTCGTCGTAGACGTAATCGGTGAGGGAGGCGAACTTCTGATAATCGGAGGAGGTAAAAGCCAAAGAAGGATCCTCCATCGCCTCGGAGAAGAGCTTCTTCAAGGCGGAGGCGCTCAAAACGATGCCCTCCCCGCTCCCCTCGGGGACGAACGGGGCGCTGCGGTTGACGAAATCGATGGTGATCGCGCGGTCATAGACCTTGTCGGCGATCGAGAAGGTGGAATCGTCTTGGTTCGCCGTGCCGACGAAATAGCAGGAAGAAGGGATCGCAACGAATCCCTTGTCCAGCTTTGCCGGGGGGACGAAATCGTTGGGGAAAGTCATCACGCGGATCTTCCATTGATCCTCGGGGTATTCCAAGACGGAGAGGAAGTCGGCGAAGTAGTACTCCACGCGGGAGATGTTCATTTCGTCGAGGACGAAGAGATAGATGCGGTCGGGGTTGTAGGAAGCCTCGTAGAGATTCATCAGGAAGTCGGTCTCGCGGTAGGTCTTGGAGAAATCGTTGAAATAGCCAAGAAGCGAAGTCTTGTCCCTCCATGTGGCCTGAACAGGGACGAAGACGGCAACCCCATTGACGAATTTGGCGAAGGAACGGGGCAAAGAGGATTTCCCGGTCCCGGAAAGGCCCTCGAGGATCTCAAGATGGGAAGCGGAAAGGCCCGCCAAGAAGAAGCGGAGCGTGTCCTCATCATAGTAGAGCTTCTCTTTCTTGGCCAAGAAGGCGCGGAATCGGGCAATCAAATCCGGAAGGGCGATTTGATCGCTCGGGACGTTTTCGATCGCATACCCCTCATAATGGGAATCGATCGCGCAAAGGCCGGGGAAGACGATTTCGCGGTTGGCAAGCCCCATGGCCTCGGAAGCGGAAAGGGTGGCTTCCCCGCTCGTTTCTTGGGAAATGGAGGAAGCGACGGGGGCGAAGGAAGAGGCGATGCCTTCTTTGTCGCCGAGCCCTTGGGCGATGTCGTCGTTGCTGGGCTCATCGTCGAGGCTGTCGCCCAAAGAAGAAAGCGGCTTGCTGTAACGGACGAAGTTGACGATCAAAAGAAGCAAGGACGCCACGAAGATGGCGAGGATCAGATAAACGACCAAAGTGACCAGCAAAGACTCGCCCACGAAGGTCAAAGCGTTGACGAGGTTCTCCTGGGTGTAGGGGGTTTGGAGCAAAAGCCCAAAGCCGAAGGAGCAGGCAAGGCAAACCAGAAGCGTCGGGATGTACCAAAGCCAATTCCGCTTGGCATACCACTTCTTGCCATCGAGGGCGAAGCGGCGGTATTCCACCAAGACGGCGAAGACGAAAAGGGAAATGAACACCGCAACAAGCAAATTGATCATCTGCCCCGCCAAATGGGCGTTGATGCTAGGAAGCCCCAAAGACTGCCGGAGCAAGGCAAGGGGGTTCTTCACCGAGACGATCGAGCTCTCCCCCGCCCCGGGGACGGAAACGCAGACACCGGTGAAGATCATCAAGAAGGTGAAGAACAGCGAAAGCCCCAAGGCCAGCAAATTCCCGCGTGTGAAGAAGGTTTTTCGGACGCCTTTCGAACGGGGCGCCTCCTTTTCCGCTTTCCTTTTCGGAGCATCCTCCGGTTTGGAGTTGGCGCTGAGCGCCTCCATGCCTTTCTTTTCCTGTTCCATAAAGTGTCTCCTTTCAATAATCCTTATGGGAATCCTTTAAATCGCGCAGCAAGTCTTCTTCGTCGTATCGGCTCCCCTCTTCTTCGGTGAGCTCTTTCGCAGGGGATAGGTCATAGCTTTTCGAATCGCTTCCGGATGGGGTCTCCACCACTTTCCGCAGCGTTCCATCCGCGGGTTGGTTGGTTTCTTCTTTGCCAAGGAACCCCTTTTCGTTGAAGCGGTAAGCGAATCCTCCATAGTAGATGGTCTCCACGAAGTTTGAGGATAGGTCCTTTTGCTTCCCTAGGCTCACATCGGAGACGATGGCGCTCAATAGCTGCGCCCGTTGTTTCTCGGATTTCTCGATCTTCCCCGCGTAATGGTTGAACATCCAGATGCTGTAGACCACCGATAGGACCGTGATGATCCCATGGGGAGATTGGAAGAAGAGGATGATCATGCCAAGCCCGTTGATCTTTTTGTTTTGATAGACCCCTTGAATGCTAGAGAAGGTGGTAGGATCTGTGTCCCTAGTGGGATTGGCGTCACCGCAGGTCTTATATTCCGTCGTCCCCGACGAATTGACCGTTATCTCGACAACGCGGTGGATGATGGTCACGTTCTTCGAATTGCGGAAGGCGATGACGTCATAGAGATGGACGTCGCTTTCCTCCTTCACGCTCTTCATGAAGAGGATGTCGTAACGGGAGAACTGATTGTCGAGGTTGTATTCTTTCCTCTTTTGCTCGTCTTCCAGGTAATCCTTGTTCGCCTCGTTCTTATACGACATCGAACCGGAGGCGACGACGATCATGGCTTCGTCCCCGATTCCGACCAAGTTCCCTTTGACCTTATTGACCAAAGCGATTCCGAACAGGGGGATGATGAGGACGAGGAAGGAATAGAAGATGACGTTCCCGGCGATTGAGACGGCTTTCCTCCGCTTTTTGGTTTTGATGTCTTGCTCCGTGATCTCTTGATCGATGAGCTCGATGTCCCTTTTCCCTTCCTTGGTTTCGCGGATGCTGGATTTGGCGTATTTGGCGAAGAGGATCGTGAACACCGCGCAGAAGCTTCCGACCCCGATTAAGGACATGACCAGCGAGATGATATCGGTCGGGCTCATCAGTTGATCTCCGCGGTTAGTTTGACTGAGAAGGTGAGGGTTGGCAGAAGCTTGGGATCGGATGGGACCTCTCCGGTGTATTCCTTCCCGTAATGGATCACGCGGATGAAGTCTTTCATCGTCTTCACCGCTACGTCATCGGAAATCGAAGCCCCTCCGCCTTCGTTTTTGTTGTCATAGAAGACGGTTGGGTTATCGCCTCCGAAGACGTCGCCCCAATCAAAGCCGATGGGGACGGAGAAGAGCTTCGAATCGTCTTTTTCCCGGTAAGAGGTCAAGGGAAGCTCAACCGCGGAAGAGAGGTAATCCCCGCCGCCATCCCAGGTCTTGAGCTTGATATAGCCCAAATCAATCGCGTCTTGGATTGGGGTGGCCGACTCGCTATAGGAAGAGACGCAGGTCATCTTCACCGTGGCCTTCTGAATGAAGTTCATCGGCATGACCCGCCCTTCCAATCGAACCGTCAAATGCTCATAAAGACCATCGCCGCGATCCTCATAACGGAAGCGGCCGGAATCATCGTCCAAAGGGGCGTCGAAGGAGATGACGTTATAAAGATCATCATCCTGGCTGACGGGGGTGAAATCCTTCAAGTCACCGCCGCCGATCGACTCGAAGCGGACGTTGTTCTTTTCGATCACGCCGACGGAAACGTTCCCACCCTGCGCGGCCTTCGCGCCCGCGCTGGTGATAAAAGCCGCCATGCCCATGGAGAAGGCAGAAACCGTGGCGAAAACAAGGGCGCATAGACCCACGGCTTTCGCGGTTTTCCTTCTCCTTGGGCGATTCATGGTGGCGAATGAATAAAGAATTACGAGCGGGTTCCGGAGGTATCGGCGTTAAGGACGACGACGAAGTTCTGAACAGGGATGCTGCCAGCTTCCGCATCGCTAGGAGCATCCACTCCCGTCATGGCCTTGTAGAAAGCTTTCAAATCGGCGAGATAGCTTTTTTCCCCTTCATTGGGGTAAGAGGTCTTCGCTTCTTCGGTATCATAGAATACGGAAGGGTTTTGCCCTTTGAAGTGCTCACCCCATGCAAACGAAATCTCATAGTTGAACGTTGCCGTGTCCTTGGACTGATCTTCTGTGAGACTTGCGCTTCCAAAAGAAAGCCTTTGCTCATTGCCTTCGCCAAAGCAGGTAGGAAGGACAATATACTTATTGGTAGCAGCATTCTGCATACGGGTTTCAGCTTCTTTGTCGAAGGTGATGGTCTTGCCATCAGCTCCAACGGTTCCCATGCGGAGGTTGACGGAAAATTGGTTTACATAGCTGGAGGGGGTAAAAGTTCCGCTAACTGTCGTGGTGAGGTTCGCGGAATTCTTTCCATCCCAACGAACGCGCCCAGTATTGTCGTCTTTAAGGGCATCGAAGATGATTTTGTCAGTGCTTAGCTTAGAGGTGATTGTGATCGCCTTATCGGAAATCGTTCCAACGCTGATGCCCCCGCCGACTCCGGAGGTGGCGCTGGAGGAAACGACGAAGGCGGCGAAGCCCGTCGCGAACAGCGCGCAGGAAGCGAAGATGACCCCTCCGAGGACCATTGCTTTCCTTTGGTAAGATTTTTTCGTTAATTTGGCCATGATTTCACTCCTTTTTGTTATCTTGGCATCGAATTCGAAGGATTTGCTTTTCTCGTTCGCGGCATCTTTTCTTGACGCTTCCAGAAAGCCTATAAGTACGCAAATGGGCCCTCTAGGAAGGAACGAGTCCTTCCAAGGGGGCCAAAGAATAACAATTAGTCAACGCGTGCGAAGGAAATTTTAAGCGTGAATTTTGCCTGATTAATCTTCGCAATGGCAGCCATAGCATCCGCGGCATCATCACCTTTAGTAGCGGCGTCTGAAGAATTGTAAAAATCGTACGGGTTCTTAGCCTCTCCGTTAACGGAGAAATGGCTGCCCCATCCAAACTTCACAATGAAGGAATAGTTCATTCCACCCCGCTGAATAGTATCGCCTTCTTGCTGCGCCGCACTTTCCCCAAGTTTAATTTCGACACTCGGATCAGCGACGTAATTAGCAGCAACAGCCTCCGTCCAGGCTGTTTTTTCTTCTCCTTCAGTGACAGCTACTTCCGCAGTCGCCTTGACTTTACCGGCGTCATCAGCGTTCTTTGATTTCACCGTGACATTGTAGGTTGCAGTCAATTTCTCAGTGTCGTCTCCTTCGAAGGTGAACCATGCCCCTTCGTACGAAGTCAGTGTAGCGGGTTTAGCAAATTTAATGCTCCCTGTCTTGTCATCCCAAGCCGCTGTGTCTTTGTCAATTGTCAAACGGTTATCGGTAACTTCATAAGCCGTGATGGTTCCTTCGGCGGAAGTCTCCGCATTCGCCGCGATGACCCAGCCAGCGAAGCCGGTTCCGATGAGGGCGAGGCTACCAAGGGCAGCGACAGCGAGAATAGTAGGTTTCTTGTTCATGATAGTTTTTTTGCTCCTTTCAAGTTCCTTGCTTTTATTTATATAAATAGGAATCGCAAATTGTGGATTAAGCGGAAACGCCGACGGTGAAGGAAAGTTTGAACTTGGCCCCATTCGCTGATTTGAGAAGACCAATATTCGTAGAAGCTTCAGACATCAAGCTAGCCGTTTCAGAGGAAGCGTTGTAGTAATCAAGAGGATTGTTCCCGCCAAACTTTTCACCCCAAGCAAAATGAATGGTGAAAGTAACGTCAATGGAGGAGGCGCTAGCGTCAAGAGAAGCGGTCGCTTCATTTTTGTCTTTTGTCTTTGTGACGCCAGTCAGCTCAATATAACCAACAGTATTAGAAGTCGGCGTAGAATCGTAGAACGCCGGCAAACTGCCAACCACCTTATTAGAATAAGCGGTAGCATAACTGGCTTTATCGTTTTCTCCTTTAACCTCTTCAAAATTCAAATTTGTGAAGGAGAGCTGTGCGCCGGGTTGATGCGTCACAACCGTGAAGGTGAAACTGGCATTCAAATCCGCCTCTTTCTTATTGGAAGAAAGCCAACCGGTCTTGCCAGTGCTGGAGCCCGAGAAATTAATAGATGTATCAGCCCCTTCCTTCAGCGTCACGCTTTTGATTCCGGTGGTCGTAACCTCGTAGTCCGCGCTAATGGATCCTTCTCCGCTAGCCTCTTGCGGCCCGGCCGCGATCACCCAGCCCGCGAAGCCGCTTGAAAGGACTCCTAGCGAGGCGAGGAGGGATACGCCTAGGACCATAAGCCTATGCTTTTTCATTTTTCGACTTCCTTCCCACGCCGCCTTTGCAAATGAATAGGCGACGTTGCTCAGCCCGAAAACAGTGTAAACCTTGGGCAGCTGGATTATAACCCGATATGTCAAAAATAATTAAGCAAATCAAGTGGATTCGGAATTTAATGGCGTTTTTGCCGTGATATCCACGAAAAATCCTTGCGTTTTTTTAAAACATCCGTTGATTTTTCATCGGATTTCAAAGCCCTTTCGCCTTTTGCCACATAATTGCGGCGATAAGGATGGCCACGATGTAAAGAAGCGCAAAAGCAAGGTCGATGTAGAAATAGGGAACGCTATTACGGGCTTTTTTGAAAACGAAGGGAATGACGTTATAAGCCATCATCGGAAGGAACAGCGCAAACAAGCCAAACCACGCTGGCTGCTTCAATTGCACATAGGCGAAGGAAACCAAAATGACCCCCGCTAAGCCAAGAACGGCAAGGGTGATGTAAAAGGCGGTGATCCAGTTGTCCTCACTGGAAGATTTCTTCTGTTCCGGCTTTCCCGTCTCAAAGGAAGCCAAATAGGAATCGATCCTATCCTTGGCCTCTTTCGGGGCTTTGGGATAACCGACGCTTCCGCGGGCGGATTGGAAGGCTTCTTTCGCTTTGGCAGGATCAGCTTGGCCCAACTCCCCCGAGGAATACCAGACGCCTAAGTTATAGGCGCAATAGAAATCCCCCATCTCCATCCCTTTGCGGGCGAATTCCTCCGCTTTGGCTAAGTCGAGGGGAACGCCATTGCCTTTTTTGCAGGCGAGGGAAGCGTAATTGTACGCCCGGGGAACTCCCCCTTCCGCGGCCTTGACGAAGTAAGGCCCGGCCTTCTGCTCATCGTGGAGGTCGAATTGATAGATCTTCCCCGCGTAGAGATAGCAAACCTGATCCCCGCTTTCCGCGGCTTTTTGGAAGCATTCGATCGCCTTTTGCTTTTCTCCGGCTTTGTCGAAAGCAATGCCCTGCCGCTTAAGATTATCCTGGTTTTCCATCGATGTGACCTCTTAGGGTATGAATGAACATAGAGTAGCGCGAAAAAGAGGAAAAATCCCGTTTTATTGCCAAAAGGGCATTGAGAAAAGGGAGCTTGGAGCAAAAGCAAAGCTGTTTTTCCAAACTATGGGGGTCAGAAAGAAAGTCTAGCAATCCAATGTAGAAGATGCCGCTGTCATCATATCTCGGGACAATATAATCCGATACGACAACGATTTTTTTGAAGGAATCGCCGATGTTTCGAAGAGGGCGGACTTCCTGACGTAACTTCTCGACGTCGTTGATGCGATAGGCCGATTGAATGTAATACCTTTTGCCTCCATAGTTGGCAACGAAATCCACCTCGGTGGAATATTGCTTCCTTTGGTTCTTCCCGTTGTCGCCCTTTACCGTTTCCCGGATTTTCACATCCCCAACGTCAACGGTGAACCCGCGGTACCTCAGCTCGTTGTAAATGACATTCTCCATGATATGGTTGGGCTCGGTTTGCCGGAAATTGATGCGCGCGTTTCTAACGCCCAAGTCCTCGAAATAAACCTTATACGGGGTGGAAATATACTTTTTGCCTTTCACGTCATGCTTGTTGGCGATGTCGACGAGGAAAGAATCTTCGAAATGTTTGATGTATTGGGCGATGGTTGCTTCCGTCAATGAATCGTTATGCGCGCCGCGAAAAGTATTCGCCAGCTTCTTCGGGTTGACTAAGCCCGATATTCCGGAGGCAAGAACATTGAACAACTCTTCCAGCTCGATTTTGTTTCTGACGCCATACCGATCGACAATGTCGGTGAGGTAGGTTTCCTCGATCTGGGTTTTGATATAACTGATTTTTTCTTCCTCGGTCAAGGCCAATACCGCCGTTGGCAAACCGCCATAACGCATATATCTTTCCAACGCTTCTTTTTTATCGTCGGCGTA
>DCMK01000023.1:39157-47524 GCA_002321395.1 Caryophanales bacterium UBA1624 | reverse complement strand
TGATCGCGGACATCCATTTCCAAGCCTCCTTGGCCTTGGAGGCCATCGCCTCCGGGGCCGATGCCATCCGCATCAATCCGGGGAACATCGGCTCGATGGACAAAATCAAGGCCGTCGTCTCCGCCTGCAAAAGCAAAAACATCCCCATCCGGGTTGGGGTCAATTCCGGTTCGTTGGACCCCTCCATCGCCTCGAAAGGGCCCGTGGTCGGAGCCTCCAGCCTCGTCGCCTCCGCCAGGAAGCACGTCGAGATCCTGGAAAGCCTCGATTTCCACGACATCGTGATCTCCTTGAAGGGATCCTCGCCGATGGAAACGATCAAAGCCTACGAAGAAGCCGCGGAAGCCTTCCCCTACCCGCTGCATCTTGGCGTCACCGAGGCCGGCCCCAAAGACGTCGGCTTGATCCGCTCCTCGGCCACCTTGGCCCCGCTTTTGCTGCAAGGGATCGGGGACACCATCCGCATCTCCTTAAGTGAAGATCCGGAAGAGGAAGTGAAAGCCTGCTGCCGTTTGCTCCATGATCTGGGGCTCTACCCCGATTACCCGACCTTCATCTC
Organism: Caryophanales bacterium UBA1624; assembly: GCA_002321395.1. Lineage (GTDB taxonomy): Bacteria > Bacillota_I > Bacilli_A > RFN20 > CAG-826 > Alloenteromonas. The sequence continues at coordinate 46,965 of DCMK01000023.1, read as the reverse complement.
CTGCCCCACCTGCGGCAGGACCCAAGTCGACCTCATCCCCCTGGCCAAAGCCCTCCAAGCCTATTTGGAGGAGCGCCGCATCCCCAAAACCGTCGCCGTGATGGGCTGCATCGTCAATGGTCCGGGCGAAGCCAAGCATGCCGACCTCGGCGTCGCCGGGGGGAAGGGGGTCTACGCGATCTTCAAAAAGGGAAAAATCCTCCGCCAAGTGGAGGAAAAAGACGTTTACCAAGAGATGATCAAAGAAATCGACCGCCTTTGAAAAAAGGGCGGTTTTTTCACTCGCCCTTCCCGTGCAAGGTCGCCCGGATCTTCTTCCTTATGGCCTTCCTGCGGTATTTGTTTTTGACTTTCTCCACGGCCCAACGCTGCTTTTTCTTGTATCCTGGCTTCACCCGGTCGCTCCGCGTTCTGGCCTTGGCGATTTTGATCTCCTTGGCTTCCTCCGGATCCTCGAAGGCCCGCTTCTTCTTGAGCTTGGTCTTGGGCAGAAGGCCAACCGGATCCTTCTCCAAACCTTCTTTCCTCAGAATGAGGAAGTCGAATTTCACCCCCTGGGCGATCAAAGCCAAGGGCAATTTGGTGGAATCGTCGTCGTAGAAAACCCAGGAGTCGCCCGTTTTCCCGAAGCGGGCCGTCCTCCCCGCCCGGTGGTAGTAATAAGCCAGGTCGTTTGGCAGATCCAAGGAGATGACATCGGTGACGTCCTCAATGTCGATCCCGCGGCTCAGCAGATCGCTGCAGACGACGACTTGGTAACGGTTTTCTTTGATCAGACGGATGGTTTTCCTTCTTTCCCGGGTCTGCAGATCCCCGGAGAAGGCGACGCAGGAATACCCTGCCTCCTTGACCGCTTGGTAGGCGGAGGCGACGTCTTCTTTCTTCGAGGCGAAGACCAAGGCCAAATAGGGGCGGCGGATCTTCAAAAAGCGGATCAGGGCCTCGTTCTTCCCCACGTGCTTGATGTCGACCAAGTGATGGGTGACGTTGCCGGAGGCTTTGTTGTCCTCCCCTTCGTAAACGAAGTCGCTCGAGGCGTATTTCCGCAGCCTTTCCTTGAGCCCTTGCTCCAAAGTCGCGGAGAAGACCATGACTTGGAGATCGTCCCGGAGCAAGGCGCGGAGGGCGTCGATGTCCTCGAAATAGCCCATTTCCATCAGCATGTCCGCCTCGTCCAAAACGAGGGTTTTTACCCCGCGGAGATTGAGCTTATAGTCCTCCGCGAGCAGGTCTTTGAGCCTCCCGGGGGTGCCGATGACCAGCTGAGGGGCGATGGAGAGCCCCTGCTCATTCTCGGTTTTGTCCTCGCTGCTGGTGAAAAGGCGCACCTTCAGCTTCGGGAAGAAGCGCGTGAAGGGGAAGGCGAAATCGTAGACTTGCCGGGCCAGTTCGCGGCTGGGGCAGATGACGATCGCCTGCAGGCGGGGCAAACAGAGGTCGAGCCGGTCGATCAAGGGGACCAAATAGGCGTGGGTCTTCCCGCTTCCGGTTTCGCTTTGGCAGAGGATGGAATCCCCGCGGAGGGCCTTCGGGATCACCTTCTCCTGCACCGGGGAGGGTTCTTTGTAGCCGAGTTTCTCCAACGCGGAGACCATTTCCTTGGATAAATTGAATTGAGCAAAGTTCGCCATAACCCTCCAATTATAAGCGAAGTCCCTTCCTTTTTGTACGCTCCGGGCCGAAAATGGGGCCATGGAAGTGCTGCTCGTCTCCCCTTTTGGCTATTGCTCCGGCGTATCTGCCGCCCTTTCCCTGGCGGAAAAAGCCAAACGCGAGGCTCCGGGCCGGGAGGTCTACCTCCTCGGCTGCCCGGTCCACAATGAGCTTGCCATCAAAAGCCTCTCCGCCCTGGGCCTTAGGCTCCTCGATGGGGGGAAGGTCGATTTAGAGAAGGCAATCCTCGCCCTCCCCTCCGGATCGGCGTTGGTCTTTTCGGCCCATGGGCACCCCCGCGCTTGGGACGATTTGGCCCAAAGAAAAGGCCTCTCCGTCTACGACGCGACCTGCCCCTTCGTCCGCCAGAACGAGGCGCTTGGGAAGGAAAGGAACCCTCTGATCTACATCGGTCTCCCCTCCCACGAGGAGGCAGAGGCCTTCTTGGCCAATTGCCCCCACGCCTATTTCTACGACGCCGCTTCGGGGGACGGGGATTGGAGGCAATGCCCCGGAAGCCCAAGCCTCATCGCCCAGACGACCCTCTCGGAAGAGGAAGTCCACGATGCGGAGGAAGAGATCGCCGCCTCCTTTCCGGGCGCGGTCCTGCTGAAAGGTCGCTGCTACGCGACCAAAGAAAGGCAAAAGGCGATCCGCGAAGCCGCCAAGGATTCCGACGCCACGATCGTTTTGGGGTCGAAATCCTCGAACAACTCCCGAAAGCTTCAGGAAATCGCCGCCTCCTTCGGCCCAAGCTACCTCTGCCTGGACTTAGGCGAGGTGAAGGCATTGCCGTTAGAAGGCTATCGAAAAATAGCCCTCGCCTCGGGAGCTTCCACCCCAAGGGAGGTCTACTTTCAGGTCAGGGATTACCTTTCCTCGCTTCCCTCCTCCCCGCGGATGCTCTTCAAAGCGCGGTAGAGGTTGAGGTATTTCCTGCGGGAGGTTTCGGAGAGTCCCTTATCGAGGATCTTCCCAACTTTTTTCTGCGCGTCGGCCAAAAAGGAAAGGAAGACGGGGTCCCTTTTCCGAAGCAGGGCGGGCCCCAGGGCGAGCTCAAGGTTCGTGTAGGGCTTTTCAGACGCCCCTTTTCGGAAGAGGATGATCGAATAGTAGATCTTGTCCTCATAGACCATCTTCTCGTCTTCGACTCGGTAGCCGAGCTCCACCGCTTTCTTCCGGACGCAGGAAAGGTCCCGATGGGGATCCAAAATGAGGGTGGAGACCCTCTCCAGCTTGCTTTTGCCCCGCTCAAGGATATCCGCGGCGAGCTTCCCGCCCATCCCGCAGAGCGCGATGCAGTCGACGTCTTCGGAAAGCTGGTCCAAGCCATCGGCTTGGGTGCATAGGACATGGCTCGCGTAGGGGGAGGCGTCGACGTTGGTCTTCATGCGGATGAAAGGGCCGGTTTTGTTCTCGACCGCCTGGGCCCATTCGATTTTCCCCTTCTCCAGCAAAGCGAGGGTCAGATAGGCGTGGTCGGCGCCGATGTCGGCGAAATAGGAGCCCTGGGGCACGAAGTCGAAGGCGGCTTGAAGGCGAAGGGAAAGCCTCTTCATGCTTCCTCCTCCCCCGAAAGGGCCTTCTTCATCTTCGAAAGGGCGGAGACGCGGATTTGGCGGATCCTCTCCCGGGACAGGTGAAACCTCCTCCCAAGCTCCGCCATATCGATCTCCTCTTTGCCGTCTAAGCCGTAGAGGTAGGAAATCAGAAGGCGTTCCCGGTCGGAGAGGCAGGAAAGGGCCTTCTGGATCTCCTGCTTCCGCTCCTCCTGCTCGACCAGCGAAGAGGGGTCGTCGTCCCCCGTCTGGAAGGAAAGCAGATCGGCGCCATCGGGATCTTGCCCCACCGGAGCGTCCAAAGAAGCCACCGAATCGGGGATTTTCAGAATCGAGGCGATGTCTTCCCGATCGAATTCGGGAAGGGCGGAGCAAAGCTCCTCGAGGGTCGGCTCCCTTCCTAGGCTCATCGCAAGGGCGTTTTCGGCTTTCCGCACCTTGCCGATCCGGGCGACCATGTGGTTGGGGATGCGGATGGCCCGGCCTTGGTCGGCCAGCGCGCGGGCGATGGACTGGGTGATCCAGTAGGAAGCATAGGTGGAGAAGCGGGTCCCCATGCTGGGGTCGAACTTCTCCGCGGCCCGCTGCAAACCCATGCTGCCTTCCTGGACCAAATCTAGGAAAGGGACGCCGTTTCCGCGGTAGTTTTTGGCGATCGAGGCGACCAAGCGGAGGTTGGAATCGACCATCTTCCCGACCGCTTCCTTCGCGTCTTTCTTCTCTTGCTCGCTGGCCCCTTCCCTCTCTCCTTTTTGGATGATGCGCCCCAGAAGGTTCTCCTGCTGGGCGGAAAGAAGGGGGTATTTGCCGATTTCGGAAAAGAAAAAGGAAATCCCGTCTTTGGAAGTCGGGGCGGAGGGAGCCGCGCTTGCGGAGGATTCGGCCTCCTCCAGCGCCTTTTCCTCGTCCTGCTGATATTGATCCAGCCGGGCATTGATCAAGGAGCTTGCGTAATCGGAGAAGGAGGCCCCCTTCGGGATGCCGTCCAAATGGGCGGCGCAGTAATACAGGGCGCGGTTTGCTTGCTGGAGAAGATCCCCGACCGTCTGCTTGCCGTCATAGTGGAACAAAGCCATGTCCAAAGCGGAGGGGGCCATGCTTTCGATCAAGGCGGTTTGGGCCTTTCGGTCGCCCTTGACGGCCTTGGCCAAAGCGTCCTTCTCCTCTTCTTTGCTCAGGATCTTGTTGCCTTTGATTTCCTCAGCGTAGGAGGAAACGGCGTCGGAAAAGGGGATGTCGTCCTCTTCGGCAGCGTTCATGTTCGTATCCTCCTTCCCCGCCCCTTAGCGGGATTTGCCGTCGCCGGCGAAATTGGCTTCGCGGTAATCGCCGAGCTTTTTGGCCCGGGTCGGATGGCGGAGCTTGCGGATGGCCTTGGCTTCGATCTGGCGGATCCTCTCGCGGGTGACCCCGAATTCGCGGCCCACTTCCTCCAAGGTCCGGGGGCGGTTGTCGTCGAGGCCATAGCGAAGCCGGAGCACCTTCTCTTCGCGGTCGGTCAGGTCCTTCATGATGTCGTAAAGCTCGTCCTTGAGGAGGCTCTTGGTCGTGTATTCCTCCGGCGACTGGGTCTCTTTGTCCTCAAGGAAGTCTCCGAGGCGGGAATCGTCCTCCTCGCCGATCGGGGTCTCCAAGGAGACGGGTTCCAAGGCGATGCGCTGGATCCGAAGGATCGCGTCGGGGGTCAAAGCGCCCTCAAGCTTGGCCGAGATCTCCTCCGCGGTCGGGTCGCGCCCGAGCTCTTGGGTGAGCTGGCGCTGGACGCGCGTCATTTTGTTGATGGTCTCGACCATGTGGACGGGGATGCGGATGGTGCGGGCTTGGTCGGCGATGGCGCGGGTGATGGCCTGGCGGATCCACCAAGTCGCGTAGGTGGAGAACTTAAATCCCTTGGTGTAATCGAACTTCTCGACCGCCTTCATCAAGCCCATATTGCCTTCCTGGATGAGGTCGAGGAAGTGCATCCCGCGGCCCACGTAGTGCTTGGCGATGGAGATGACGAGGCGGAGGTTGGCGGTGATGAGTTGGTCTTTGGCCCCCTGCCGCCCATCGATGCCGTGCCCGATGCCGTCTTCCTGATCGTATTTCGCCTTGGATTCGGGCGAATCCCCATAGGCGTCGATTTTGCGGTACCAGTCAGCGTATTCGAGGGTTCCGCCCTGCTCTTTGTAGGCGGGGTAAAGCTTGCTTTCGAGCAAGGCCTTGGCTTCGTTCCCTTTGACGATGCGCTTGGCCAGCTCGGTCTCTTGGGCCGCGGTGAGGAGGTCGACTTTGCCGATCTCCTTCAGGTACATCTTCACCGAGTCGTTGACCTTCACCTCGCCAATGGCGGCGTGGCTGAATTCGCTGATGGCGTCGAGGTCTTCCTTCTCGGGGGCGCTCTCGTCCTCGGAGGCCGCTTCCTCTTCTTCCATGTCCTTCTCGGCCTCTTCCAGGTCGTTGAGGTTCGGCCCTTCCGGCTCTTCGTCCTTCTCCTCTTCGTCCTCGGATTCCATCTCGATGTGGTTCTCTTTGAAGAAGCCCATCAGGGATTCGAGGTCCTCATCGGAGATGTCGAGGTGGCTGGTGGCGTCCATCAGCTCCCCAACGTCGATGGTGCCTTCTTCTTTGCCTTTTTTCAGGAAGCGCTTCTTGATCGCCTCAAGGCCTTCGATTTCGTCTTCTTCGTCCTCGAGGACGATCTCGGCCGCCTCTTCCTTTTTGGCGGGTTTCTTCGCGGTTTCTTTCTTCGTCGATTTCTTCGCAGTCGGCATGGTTTTTCTCCTTTCGTTGCTCTTTTTCACTTGCCCTTCCAAGATTCTCGCTTCTTGGCGGCGAGGGCGCTCAGGAATTCCTTTTGCGCGTTTTTATCGAGGGAAGCGAAGGCCTGCTTCGCTTCCTGATCGATCCGAAGCTGCCCCTTCTCCTCCTCGATCGTCCTCTTGCAGACTTCGAGCATCCTTGGGGTGAAGGACGGGGTAGCTTTGTCCTCATAGATGGAGAACAGGGCCCCTTCGAGGGTCTTCGCTTCCTCTCCCCCGGCGCTTTGGATGAGCCCAATCAGCTGAGAGGGCTGGATCTGCCCCGGGTGGGAGGAGGAATAGTCGATGATGTAGTTGGCCAAATCGTTGTTGATTTGGTAATAGAAGTCGCCGATTTTGCTTTCGAAGTAATCGATGGCCTCTTGGTGGCGGAGCATGTAATAGAGGACGGTCCGTTCGGCCCGGTAAAGGCGGGTCTTGGGGAGGCGCTCCTCCTTGCGTTTGTTCTTATAAACGGGGGCCTGCTCCAAGGGGGCTTCCTGCCCAAGGCTCTGCGCTTTGGGGAGGAGGGAGCGGACCGCCTCGGGCTCGAACCGGGTCGCCTTGGATAGCTTCACCAAGTAGTTCTCCCGTTCGATTCCAGGCGGCAAGGAGGCGCAATAGGGAAGGAATTTCCGGAGCACCTTCTCCCTTTCCTCGACGGTCTCAAGCTTTTTGGTATTGAGGTAGAAGCTCAGGGCGAAGTCGCTTGGATCCACCAGGTGGGACATGGCCTCCTTGAGGGCGCCTTCCCCGCTTTCCTGGAGGATGTCGTCCGGATCGCGCTCATCGCCGGGGTTGGATACCAGGCGGAAGGGCAAGCGCTCCTTCTGAAGGAGGGTCAGGATCTTCATCATCCCGATCTGCCCCGGGGCATCGCCGTCTAGGCAAACCCGGACCTCGCACCGCAGCTTCCGCAGCAATTCGATCTGCTCTTTGGTCAAGGAAGTGCCGCAAAGGGCCACGGCGGAGGGGATTTCGCACCGGTCCAAGGCCATCACGTCCATGAACCCCTCCAAAAGGTAGACGTAGCCTTCGTGGCGGGCGAAGGAAGAGGCGCGGCTGTAGTTGTAAAGGGTCTCGCCCTTATGGAAGACGCGCGTCTCCGGCGAATTGACATATTTGGGGGCCTCATCCCCGGAAAAGAGCTTTCTCGCCGAGAACCCGACGATTTTCCCCGAGGGGTCCTCCAGCGGGAAGATCAGCCTGCCGGCATTCCGGTCGCTGGTGCCCTCAAGCTGGGCGAAGGCGACGCCGATGTCCTCGATGGTTTTCAAGGAGTGGCCCTTCGCCTGGAGATAGGCGATCGTCGCCTTCCCGTCCAGCGGCGCATAGCCTAAGAGGAACTTCTCGATTTGGGCCTCGGGGATGTTCCTTTTCCGCAGATAATCCCTAGCCTGTTGGCCTTCGGAGATCGTCAGCGCGTATTGGTAATAGGAGCTCAAATCGGCGAGGGCTTTGTAAAGGGGCTCCTTCGTCGGGTCGACCTCCACCACGGTCCTTTCGCTTTGGAGCCTCGGATCGTGGTAATTGGAGATCTCGGCGACTTTGCGCACGGCCTCATCGAAGGGGACGTGCTCGTAATTGGCGACGAAGGAGATTGCATTCCCCCCGGCCCCGCAGGCGAAGCATTTGTAGATTTGCTTCTCTTTGGAGATGTTGAGGGACGGGTTCTTATCGTCGTGGAAGGGGCAGATCGCAAGGTAGCTCCTGCCTTTTTGGATCACGTTCAGATAGGAGGAAATGACCGTGACGATGTCGGCGTTTTTCAAGACGTCTTCAATGAGCTCGTGTGTGTACATAATCCTCCTTCCTT
>DCMK01000023.1:33060-38986 GCA_002321395.1 Caryophanales bacterium UBA1624 | reverse complement strand
TCGCGGTCGCGCACGGTGACGCTGTTATCGTTGGCCGTGTCGAAATCGACGGTCACGCAATAAGGGGTCCCCACCGCATCTTGCCGGCGGTACCTCTTGCCGATGGAACCGGTCTCGTCGTAGGTGAGGGAGAAGTAAGCGGAGAGCTTCTGCTCCAGTTCCCTAGCCGGTTCGTTGAGCTTCTTCGACAGAGGCAAGACGGCGACTTTATAAGGAGCCAAGGCCGGAGCCAAATGCATCACGATGCGCTTATCCCCGCCGGGGAGCTCCTCTTCGTCATAGGCGTCCACCGCCACCATAAGGAAAAGGCGGTCGAGCCCCATGGACGGCTCAATGGTGAAGGGGACGTATTTCTCATTGGTTTCCGGATCGAGATAGGAAAGGTCTTCCCCAGAATATTCCATGTGGCGCTTCAGATCGTAGTCGGTGCGGTCGGCGACGCCGAGGATTTCGCCCCAGCCGATGCTCGGGAAGTCGTATTCGACGTCGGTCGTGGCTTTGGAGTAGAAGGCAAGCTCCGCCGGCTCATGGTCGCGGTAGCGGAGGTTCCCGTCCTTCACGCCGAGGGAATCGACGAATTTGCGGCAGTATTCCTTCCAATAGGAGAACCACTCCAGGTCGGTGCCCGGCTTGCAGAAGAACTCCATCTCGAGCTGCTCGAATTCGCGGGTGCGGAACGTGAAGTTCCCCGGGGTGATTTCGTTGCGGAAGCTTTTCCCGGCATTGCAGATGCCGAAGGGAATCTTCTTCCGGCAGGTGCGTTGGACGTTTTTGAAGTTGACGAAGACGCCCTGAGCCGTCTCCGGGCGGAGGTAGACGGCGCTGGAGGCATCCTCCGTGACCCCAATGTGGGTCTTGAACATCATGTTGAATTTGCGGATGGGGGTGAAATCGCTCTTCCCGCAAACGGGGCAGACCATCTTGTGGGTCTTCATGAACTCGTCCATCTGTTCGAAGTCCATCCCATCGACGTCGACGTCCGGGTATTCCTTCTTGATGAGCTCATCGGCGCGGTGGCGGGCTTTGCAGGCTTTGCAGTCGACCATCGGGTCGTTGAAGGTGGAGACGTGACCCGTCGCCTCCCAAACCTTCGGGTTCATGAGGATCGCGGCGTCCAGGCCGACGTTCGTCGGGGATTCTTGGACGAATTTCTTCCACCACATCGAGCGGATGTTCCGTTTCATCTCCACCCCAAGGGGACCATAGTCCCACGTATTGGACAGCCCGCCGTAAATCTGCGAGCCTTGGAAAACATAACCCGAGGTCTGGAGGTGCTGGGTGATGGTTTCGAAGCTGATTGTGTTGGCCATTTCTTGACTTAAATTCCTTCCTATCTGGCTTTTTAGACGAAAAAGCACGGGTAGTTTAGTTGCCTTTGAATCTATCGTCAACCCACTATAAGGGTACTTATAAAGCATTGAGCAAAGAAATGGACTTCAGGCGCATGCCGGTCTGGCTTTCGAAGTAATCGGCGAGGTTTTGATAGAAGGCGAGGGATTCCTCTCCGCTCCATTCCGCGCGGGGGAAATCCTCGATCCCGCACCGGAAAAGGAAACGGGCGATCTGCAGGTGGCGGATCGGTGTTTTCTCATCATTGTCCGGGTCGAAGCAATCCGAGCAGAGGAAGCCGCCTTCCTCATAGCTGAGGCTAACGATGCCCTTCTTCCCATGGCAGCGGACGCATTCCCCCACTTCCAGGCCGTATCCACCGATGGAAAGGACCTTGGCGAAGTAAAGAAGCCCCAGGGCCAACGGGTCCTGCCCTGCCCGGAATCGGTCCAAGACTCCTTTTAGATAAGGGAAGCAAGGGGCGGCCTCATCTTCCTGAACGACCTTCAGGCTGACTTCCTGAAGGAAGGAAAGGAAGAACGAGGAAACCAAGCTCTCGTCCATAGCGCCATAAAAGCGAAGCGGGGAAGCTTCCTTCAAGGACAAAGAGGCGGATCCGGATTGGAACAGGGAGAATTCGGAATAGGAGAAAGGCTGCGTTGCGGGGGCGTTTTTCGAGGATATTTTGCGGATCCCCCGGGCGAAGAAGGAAAAGAAGCCCTCTTCGCCGATGGCGTTCACCATGGCGTCGGCTTCCTTGAATTCGCTCACCCGAAGGACGATTCCCCTCTTCAGAATCTCATTCTTCTGCATATCCAAGCTTCTTGAGCATGGTCGGGTCGTCGCGCCAGCCTTCCTTGACCTCGACTTCGATGCTCAAGGAGGTGACGTGGGCTTTGAAGACGCGCTCCATCTCGTGGCGGGCGGCCATCGAGATCTTCTTGATCATTTCCCCACCTTTCCCGATGACGATGGCTTTGTGGTTCTTTTTGTTGAGGAGGATGGTCGCCTCGATGTTGTAACCGCCCTGCTTCTTTTGGAAGCGGTCGATGAAAACGGCGCTTTGATGGGGGATTTCCTGCTTGAGGAAATGCAAAAGCTCTTGGCGGATGATCTCCTTGGCGCGATAAGGCAGATCTTTGTCGGTCAAGGCTCCTTCCGGATAGAAGGGCTCCCCTTCGACCAAATACGGCTCAATCGCGTTTTTGACGTCCTTGATGCCGAAGCTTTTCAGGAAGGAAGCCTCCAACAGGGTCGCCTCGGGGAAGCGCTCGTGGATGAGCTTCTTCTTCGCCTCGCCCTCCTCGATTCGGAGAAGGTCGATTTTGTTCATCACCAAAATCCGCGGCGCCTCGGAGCGAAGGGAGGAGAGGATTTTGAAATCGGGCTCCAAGTCGCGGGCGGAGCCATCGATCAGATAGAGGATCGCGTCGACGTCTTTGGAGGAATCGAAGGCGGATTTCTTCATGTAGCGGTCCAAAGCGCCCTCGCCGAAGAAGATCCCCGGCGTATCCACGAAGACGATCTGCCGATCCGATTCGTTGAGAATCCCGCAGATGGAATCGCGCGTGGTCTGCGCTTTGGGGCTCACGATCGAGACTTTTTTCGAAAGCACCGCGTTGAGGAAGGTGCTCTTTCCCGCGTTGGGGCGGCCCAAAATGGCGACGAATCCGACTTTCATTGCATGTCTCCTCCTTCGAAAGCGTAGGGGAGAAGCTCCCCGACGGTCATGGTGATGCGCTCCCCGGAGCGGTTGCCGAGGTAGATCTCGGCGTCTTGGGGGAAGAACTCGGCGATCACTTGGCGACAGGCCCCGCAGGGGGAAATCGGCTCCTCGGTGTCCCCAACGATGGCCAATGCCAGGAAATCGTCCGCGGTGCAGCCTTCCATCAGCGCGTGGTAAATCGCATTCCTCTCCGCGCACATCGATAGGCCATAGCTCGAGTTCTCGACGTTGGCGCCGTTATAGACGCGCCCGTCTTTGGTCAGCAAGGCGGCCCCGACCGCGAAATGGGAATACGGGGAATAGGAGTATTCCATGGCCTCCACGGCCTCTTGGATCAATTCGTCGGGGGTCATTGGGCCTTCCTTTCCTTCACCGCGTCCAGGATTTTGTCCTGGAGAGGGAACATGATCTTCGCGTCCTCCTCCTTCATGTGGTCATATCCCAATAAATGGAGGAGGCCGTGGCAGAAGAGGAAACACATCTCACGTTCCGGGGTGTTGCCGATTTCCTTGGCTTGGGCCAAGGCCCGGGGGACGCAGATGAAGATCTCCCCGAGCATGTGCGGGATTTCCGGGTCCAGGATCAGCCCCTCCGCGCTTTTGTCGTCGTTGAAGGCGAAGGAAATGACGTCGGTCACCCGATCGACGTTCCGGTAATCGCGGTTGATTTGATGGATCGTCTCCTCATCCACCAAAGAAACGTCCACCTCGTAGTTTTCCTTGATGCTCAGGAGGGAAAAAGCCTCTTCCATGATGAGGCGGTATTCCTCTTGATAGGAAGAGAAGGAAGGATCCATCCGGTTTTCAAATTCGAGTTCCATGTTCTATGGATGGATTCTATCATTTTCGCCTGCGTTTGGGGAGATGGGCCCATTTTGGAAATGGAACCGGAAATAAGGCCTTTCCTTCCTTTCCTGGCGGATTGAGGCGAGGTCATTGAGCCCGCCGCAAAGGGTTTTCATCAAGGAAAGCGAGGCGAAGAGGCAAAACAGGAAGCGGTTGCTGGAAACCGGCCCGACCGCCATCGCAAGCCCGGCGGAGAAGGCGCAGAGGAGGACCAAGACGGTGTTTAGGAAGGAATCCCTTTTCGCGTACCCCTGCCCGCTTTGGAGGAGCTCTTCCAGCAAAGCCATCCTTTCCTGTTGGCCCATCTCCTCCTCGGCGAAGCGCTTTTCCTTCTCGGCGATGCTTTCCTTTTGCTTCCTTCTCCTCGGGGCGAGGAAAAGGGTCGATAGAAGCGAAAACGACAACGGAATCAGGATCAAAAGGGCGAAAAGCGGCTCGTTCAAAGCAAGGAGGAACCCAAGCAGGAGGAAGGCGCAGGCGTTTTCGATCAGGGAGAGCATCGGGGCGAAGCAGACTTTTTTGTACGCGCAATAATGCCGGAGGAGGCTTTCCCTCTCCTCTGGGGACCCCGCCAAGCAACGGGAGGAGTATTCCCGATCGAAGGATCGAGCGGAAGAAAGGAAAAGGAAGTTCCTCCCGGCCCAAAGGAGGAAATAAAGGGCCAGGAATAGGCTCAGCAAAAGGAAGGACCCCTCCCTCCGCAGGCAAGACAAGACGCCGAGGGCGACCAACGTCTCCAGAAAGGGGATGAAATAAAGAAAAGGGTTCCCCTTCACTTTTTTTGGCAAGGGGCGAAGATAGGCCTCGGCTTTCTTCGGATCGAAGGAAAGGGGCTTCAGGTAGATGCCCGTGAACCACGATCCCATTTCCTTCTCGTTGACTCGGATTTTGCCTCTTTTCGGATCGCAGACCAAGTATCCTCGCCGCCTTTTGGCCTTCGCCATCACCAAATGTTCCTTCCCCCCTTCCTTCACCAACAAAAGCAAAGGAAAGGCCTGACTGCGGGCCAGGCCGCTTGGCTCGAGGAACTGATATCCGGCTAGGAGCAGCCCCCTGGCCTCGGCGTAGGCGATCAATTCCCCCAGCGAAGGGGCCTGCTTTGAAATGGCGGGCTCGGGAAGGCGCTCGGCGTTCCGGAGGCCCATCTCCTCCATCAGCATCTTCACGGACGCGTAGCCGCATCCTTTTTCCTGGGATTGGTAAATCATGGCTTTCACCCTAGGGATAAAGGCGAATTCGCCCCTTCGCCCAAAAAAAGCAAAAAGAAAACCCCGGCGAACCGGGGTTTGCTTCGCATCAGAATTTCTTCCTGCGGGCCATCTTGGATTTCATCTTCCTGGCTAGGCCTGGCTTCAGGTAAGCTTCGCGCTTCCGAGCTTCGAAGAGAATCCCGGATTTGTTGACGCCGCGTTTGAAACGGCGAAGCGCGTCATCGATGGTTTCGTTCTCGCGGACGACGACTTTGACGGACATTCGGCACTCACTTCCTTTCTTAAGCGAAAGTAGACTACCCCTTTCCCAGAGGAAAGGCAAACGATTTCAGCGGTTTTCCCGCTTTTCCTGCAAAATGGCGACGCTGGCGCTGGCCCCGATGCGGTTCGCCCCCGCTTCGACGAGGGCCAAGACTTCCCGGTAATGATGGATCCCCCCGCTTGCTTTGACCCCCATTTCGGGCCCGACTGTCTTCCTCATGAGCTCGACGTCCTTGACCGTGGCCCCGCCTTTGGAGAAGCCGGTGGAGGTCTTCACGAAATCGGCCCCCGCCGCTTTGGCGGCCAGGCAGCTGGCCTTGATCTCCTCTTCGCTGAGGAGGCAGGTCTCCAGGATGACCTTCAGGACCCTGTCCCCCGCTTCTTCCTTCAGCGCGCGGATCTCCTTCTCCACTTCGCCGAACTTGCCCTCCTTGACCCAGGACAGGTTCTGGACCATGTCGATCTCATCCGCCCCTTCCTTCAAGGCTAGGCGCGCCTCTAGGGCCTTGATTTCGGTTTTGTTCGCCCCCAAAGGGAAGCCGATGACCGTGCAG
>DCMK01000023.1:32430-32935 GCA_002321395.1 Caryophanales bacterium UBA1624 | reverse complement strand
GCCTCCGAGCACAGCTGTTTGATTTGGCTTTCGGTGGCCTCGGGCTTCAAAAGGGTGTGGTCGAATAGTTTGTTGAATTCCATAGTTTGTGAACCTCGGCCCCATTATCGAAGAGGGGAAGGCAAAAAGAAAGGCCCAAACCGAAGTTCGGGCCGAGAAGATCACTTCTCTTCTTTTTTGATGTGCAGGACTTCCTTGCCGTTGTAGTAGCCACATTCGGGGCACACGCGGTGGGAGCGGATCATCGCCCCGCAATGGGGGCAAGCGACCAAGCCGGTCACTTCGAGCTTGAAGTGGGTGCGGCGCAATCTTTTCCTGGTTTTGCTGGTTCTTCTCTGAGGGACTGCCATGTTCGGATTCTCCTTTCGTTTTCCGAGGGGGATTATACGGACGCAGGGCGGGAAAACAACAAAAAATTTGAGACGATGTAAAGATTATTCCGAATTAATCCGCCGCCACCGAAGGATTGTACACGATTTTGGCGACTTCCCCATGGCGGGGCGCC
>DCMK01000023.1:14363-32401 GCA_002321395.1 Caryophanales bacterium UBA1624 | reverse complement strand
AGGGGCGCCTCCGCGGGGACCTCGAAGAGGAGATAGTTCGAGCTATGCCCGCGGGCCGTCTTCTTCTGGGGGGAGTAATCCTCGAACAGGACCTCCATTTCCTTGCCGTAGAACCCCTCTTCGTAACGCTTCCGAAGGGCATGGGAAAGCTCAAGGAGCTCGCCCACTCGCTGCTTTTTGACCTGCGGGGGCAGATCCGGCAGCGTCGCGGCGTAGGTCCCGGGGCGACTGGAAAAGGGGAAGACGTGGATTTCGGCGAAGTCGGCCTTCTCGCAGAAGCGGAGCGTCTGCTCCCACTCCTGTTGGTTTTCCCCGGGGAAGCCGGCGATGACGTCGGTGGTGATCGCGATCCCCGGGCGGGCTTCCCGGATCGCCGAGAGCTTGGCCAAAAAGGCATCCGTGTCGTATTTCCGCTTCATCCGGCGCAGCACCTCGCTGCAGCCCGACTGCAAAGGGATGTGCAGGTGCGAGGCGATCTGAGGCTTGCTCTTAAGGAGGGAAAGGAATTTCCCATCGATCTCGCTTTCCTCGATGGAGGAGACGCGCAGGCGATAAAGATCCGGGCATTGGTAGAGGATGTCCTCGATCAAAGAGGAGATCCGATAGCTCCCATCGCCCAAATCCTTGCCATACCCCCCGATGTGGATCCCGGTGAGGATGATTTCCTTATAGCCGGCCCGGGTAAGGGCCTCCGCTTCTTTCAGGACCTGCCTCGCCTCCCGGGAACGCGAATTCCCGCGGAGGAAGGGGATGAAGCAATACGAGCAGAAATTGTCGCATCCGTCCTGGATCTTCAAATAGGCGCGCGCGTTCTCGCAGAAGGCGTTGGCGCCGAGCTCTTCGTAGCTTTCCTTCCGGACGCTTCTTTTCACGTCGACGATCTTCTCACCCGTGCGGAAGAAGGAATCCAGGTAGGCGGGGATTTGGCCGCGGGAGGAGGAACCCAAGACGATGTCGGCCCCCAAAGCGAGGCTCTCCTCGGCGTGGGTCTGCGAATAGCAGCCCATCACCACGATCGCCGCCTTCGGGTTGCCCCTGCGGTAGGAGGAGATGTGCTGGCGGGATTTCTGATCGGCTTTGCCGGTGACCGAGCAGGTGTTCAGCACGATCACGTCCGCCTCCTCCTCCCGTTTGGTCTCACAATAACCGGAGGAAGAGAGAATCGTGCCGATAGAGGCGTTTTCATAGGAGTTGACCTTGCAGCCAAGGCTATGCAAAAAATACTTTTTCATAATTTCGCAGCGTCCTTCTCAATCTTTGAAAAAACCAGCACCTCATCGTAGTTTATTTTGTACATCAATCGACTGGAAACCAACTTATTTTCGACTAAGGCCTTTTTCATCGCCTCGCAGTCGTCACGGTAATAGGCCTCCACCGCAGGAAGGATCCTCTCCATCATGTGGCTGCGGCTCTGCTCCTTCAGGTAACGGTCGAAGAGGCAGCATTCCGCATCCAGCCTCCCCTGAGGGTTGACGAAGTAGATCCGGCAGGAATCGTAATCGTAGAAGGCGCTTCCGGTCCGGTCTTTCCTCACCCTCACCAAGCGGGTGAAAAAGGACTCGAACAAATCGTCCCCGTAATAGTCGAAGGGATCGATCAAAACGGCTTCGAAGTTGCTGAAGATGCGCTTATAGGGGGAAAGGGAAAGCTTGTCCCATTCGGAGGTATAGATGCGGTTGAGGCTCTTCGAGAAGATGGGGAGGTAGATCTTCTCCCCTTCGCAGACGTGGTAAGGAAGGGTTTGGAGCAGCGGCTCCAGGGTTTCCTGAAGCAGCATGTTCTTCTCCCGCTGCCCAAGGCCTTCGCCCTTCGCCCAAGCCTCTTTGAAGCCTTTCTCCAAGATTTCCTTGCTCCGCAGGCTGCGAAGGACGATGTTGGCCCGCTCAATCAAAAAAGGGGAATCGGCCTTCATCAGCCTTTGGAAGGGCGCCAGATCGCTCAAGACGCCCGAATTGGCCAAAAAGAAAGCCATTTCCTCGCTTTTCTGAAACGGCGTCTTGCCTTGTTTTCTCTGGAGCGTCGAAAACAGGTCCATATCAGCGGAGATACTCCCCCGTCGCGTCTTTTAGGCAATCCCTCTTGAGGAGGACTAAACCCATCCCCCCATCGATGAGGACCCAGGCCAAGAGAGGGATCAAAAAGGCCCAAGCGGAGGGCAAAACGGTGAAGAACAAGCCCAGCCCCACCCCGCAGAAGGAAAGCAAAAAGGACAAAAGGAAAGCGACTCCCCTGCCCTTATACCCGAGATAGAAATCATGGGCGCCGAACAACCCCAAGGAAAACGCCAAAACGACATAGGCTTTCTTGGATTTGGATTTATAGAGTTTGAACTCCCCCGATAGGGGGTCGATGTGCGAAGTGACGTCTTTGGTCGCGTAGTCGGCGGCGATGGGGTCTTTCTCCCCGCAATAGGGGCAAAGATCGCTGTCCAGACGAGAAATTTCTTTGTGGCAATTCTTGCAATAGGGCATAACGGGTCCCTTTCCTCCGAAATTATAGTATCCCCGCGCGCGTATCGGAACGAAAAAAAGGCCAAAGGCGATGCTCTTTGGCCTAATCCGTTCACTTCTTGAAGCGCTCCTTCCACTTGGCGAAGGGGCCCTCTTTCTTGCTTTCCTGGGCTTGGAACTCCCTTAGGAGGTCCTTTTGGGCTTTGGAGAGCCTGACGGGGGTCTTCACCTTGATGTGGATGTATTCGTCGCCGGGCTTTTTGGTGCGCAGGTCCTGGACGCCGCGGCCCCTCAATTTGAGGATTTGGTCGGGCTGGGTGCCTTCGGGGATCGTCACGGTGACCTCCCCGTACACATAAGGGACGTCGATCTGCGTCCCGAGGGCGCAATCGACGAAGCTCAGGGGCACGTCGAGGTGGATGTCGTTGCCCTCCCGGCGGAAATCGGGATGGTCGGCGACGATGACTTCGACGTAAAGGTCGCCGTTAGGGCCGCCGTTGACTCCCCTGCCGCCTTTTCCGGAGACGCGGATCTGCTGCCCGGAGGAGATGCCGGCGGGGATGTTCACCAAAAGATCCTTGTGGACGCGGTTATAACCTTTCCCATCGCATTCATGGCACTTGTTCTTGACGATCTTCCCCCTGCCTCCGCAGTGGGAGCAGGTCGTCTGCCCTTCCATGATGCCGAAAATCGTCCTCTGCTGGGTGCGCTCGACCCCGGTCCCACCGCAATAGGGGCAGGTGACGAGGTCGCTGGGGCTCTCCGCCCCGGTCCCTTGGCAATGGGGGCAAGGCTCATCGTAGGTCAAAGGGATGGTGACTTTGGTGCCGTTGATCGCGTCCATGAAGGCGATTTTGACCCGCGTCAAGGTGTCTTGGCCTTTGCTCGGGCCGGAGGAGGCGCTAGAAGTCCTCCTTCCCCCTCCTCCGAAGAAGGAGGAGAAAATATCACCCAAGTCGACGTCGCCGAACCCTTGGGAGGAGAATCCCCCGCCGAAGGGGTTGCCGGCTCCGCCCGTGGAGCTGCCCTGCTCGAAGGCGGCTTGGCCGAAGCGGTCGTATTGGGCGCGCTTGGCGTCGTCTTTCAAAACATCGTAGGCCTCCTGGATCTCCTCGAATTTCTTCGGGGCGTCCGGGGAGTGGTTGATATCGGGATGGTATTGTTTGGCCAATTTGCGGTAGGCCGATTGGATTTCCTCTTTGCTCGCCGTTTTGCTGACGCCGAGGACTTCGTAATAATCGCGTTTGGACTCTGCCATAATGGCCTCCTTTCCTAAAAGGCAAACGGGGCGCCAGAGTTTCCCCTGGCGCCCTTACAAAGCAGGAGCCGCTGCTTTACTTTTTGTCGGTGAAGTCGGCGTCGACGACGTCGTCGGCGGTCTCATTCCCTTCCTGGGTGGAAGAGGAAGCGCCCGCGTTGGCGTTAGCTTGGCCGGCTTGGTAGGAAGAGGCGGCGGCGGCCGCGTCCTCGAGCTTGCCGACGATTTCGCGGAGCTTGTTGATGTCGTTGGACTGGATGGCGCCGCTGGCTTCGTCGCGCAGCTTAGTCAGCTGCTCCTTCTGCTCGGGGCTCATCTTGTCGCCCTGCTCGGTGAGGGTGGCGTTGATCTGGTCGACGTAGGCTTGGGCTTTGTTCTTGACTTCGATGTCGTCCTTGCGCTTCTGATCGGCCTCTTTGTTCATCTCGGCTTCCTTGACCATGCGGTCGATGTCCTCTTTGGAGAGGCCATTGGACCCGGAGATGGTGATGTCCTGCATCTGCTTGGTGTCGAGGTCTTCCGCGCTGACCTTCACGATGCCGTTGACATCGATGCTGAAGGTGACTTGGATGCGCGGGGTGCCGCGGCGGGAAGGACGGATGCCGGAGAGCTGGAAGTGGCCCAAGAGTTTGTTGTCGTGGGCCATCGGGCGCTCGCCTTGGTAGACCATGATGTCGACCGCGGGCTGGTTGTCCTCCGCGGTGGAGAAGACCTGGCTCTTAGTGGTCGGGATGGTGGTGTTCCGCGGGATGAGCGGAGTCATGACCCCACCGAGGGTCTCAATGCCCAAGGTGAGCGGGGTGACGTCGAGCAAGACGACGTCTTTGACGTCCCCGGCGATGACCGCGCCTTGGATGGCCGCCCCGGCGGAAACGGCTTCGTCCGGGTTGACCGAGAGGTTCAGCTTCTTGCCGGTGACCTGAGCGACGAGCTCCTGGACGGCGGGCATGCGGATGGAGCCGCCGATCATCAGCACATCGCCGATATCGCTATAGGAGAGGCCAGAATCCTTCATGGCTTTCTCAAGCGGGATGCGGCAACGCTCCAGCAAGGAGCGGGTCAAATCCTGGAATTTGGCGCGGGTGAGCGTGGTTTCAAAGTTGATCGGGCCATTGCTTCCCATGCCGATGAAAGGAAGGGAGATGGTGGTCTGCAGCGAGCTGGAGAGCTCGATCTTGGCCCTTTCGGCCGCGTCTACAAAGCGCTGACGGGCCATCTTGTCGGTCAGATCGGCGCCGGTCTGAATCTTGATCTGAGCTTGGATCCAATCGGCGATCATGTGGTCCCAATCGTCTCCGCCGAGGTGGGTATCGCCCGAAGTGGCGAGGACCTGGAAGGTGCCATCGCCGATATCGAGGATGGAGACATCGAGGGTGCCTCCGCCGAGGTCGAAGACCAAGACCTTCTCGGATTTGTTGTTCTCAAGCCCGAAGGCCAAGCAAGCCGCGGTCGGTTCGTTGATGATGCGCACGACGTCGAGCCCGGCGATCGTGCCGGCGTCCTTGGTGGCCTGGCGCTGGGCGTCGTTGAAGTAAGCCGGGACGGTGATGACGGCCTTCTTGACGGGCTGGCCGAGGTTCTTCTCGGCGTAGTTCTTCATATAAGCGAGGACTTTGCTGCTGATCTCCTGCGGCGTGAAGTCCTTGTTGAGGCAGTTGATGTGGAATTTGTCACTGGAACCCATGTGGCGCTTGGCGCTGGAGACGGTGTCGGGATTGGTGATGGCTTGGCGTTTGGCCGCGTTGCCGACGATCTCCTCCCCGTCGCCTTTGAAAGCGACCACCGAGGGGGTGGTGTTGGTCCCTTCGGGGTTCGGAATGACTTTGACTTTCCCGTCGGCTTGCATGCAGCTGATGACGGAATTGGTGGTGCCAAGGTCGATGCCAACGATGATTTCTTTTGCCATAATGTGATTTCTCCTTATGCCTTATGGGCTTCTTCCCCCGCTTTTTCGGCGGGTTTTTCTTCGTTTTTCTTCCCCTCTTTCTTGCTGACGCCAACCATCGCCGGGCGGACCAGGCGATCGTGGAGCTTATAAGCGGAGGAGTAGACTTTGATGACCGTGTTCTCGGGCAGGTCTTCCCGCACCTCGGCGTCCACGGCGTGCATGGTGGCGACGTCGTAGGGCGAATTCAGCTTCGGGGTGATTTCGCGGACCCCCTCGTCTTCGAGGGATTGCTGAATCTGTTTGTAGATGTATTGGAAGCCGACCTGGTAGTTCTTCGCCTCCGGGTTCTCCGGGTTGGCGCTTAAGGCCAGGCGGAAGGCGTCGAGGGCCGGGAGCAGCTTTTCCAAGAAGCCTTCGGCGCGGTAACGCAAGGCCACCCGCCTTTCCTCTTCCAAGGAACGGCGGAGGTTTTGCGTGTCCGCGTAGGCTCGGTAGAATTCGTTCTTCCAGTGGTCGCCGTCGGCTTTGGCTTTCTCAAGGTCGTCCAAGGCCTTTTGGTACTTCTCCTTGGGGATTTTCTTCCCCGAGAAGAGCCCGCCTTCTTCCTTTTCGGCTTCCTTCTGCTCTACTTTTTGCTGTTCGTTTTGCTCATTTTTGCTTTCCCCGCTTTGGTCGGGGCGCTTGTTTTCTTCGGGCATGTTTGCTCGGCTCCTTTCTCCCATCCGGCGCTTTTCTCAAAGTACTCATCCAGGGATTTGGCGACGTAATGGAGGGTGGACACGATGCGTTCGTAGTCCATCCGGGTGGGCCCCAAGAGGCTGATCTGAGCCTTTTGCTGCCCGGGGATGGAGATGTCGGCGGAGATAAGGGCCACGTCTTGGAGGCCTTCCTTCTCCTTGCCGAATTGCACGCTGACCCCGTCCTCCCCCTTCTCGGGGACGCCGACGGCCTCCCTCATCGCCTGCGGGTTGTCGAGGAAGCGGAGGATCGTTTTGAGCTTCTTCGCGTCTTCGGCGAACTCGGGGTGGTCGAGGAGGTTCTCCTTCCCGTAGAGGTTGATCCTCTCCCCCGCGAACTGAACGAAGGCGGAGAGGAGGGCTTGGTAGATGACGTCCTGCCCCACCAAGTAATCGGTGACGGCGGGCTTCATCGCCTCCATTTTCGGGACGAGGTCGGAGACCGGCGTGCCGACGAGGCGCTTATTCAGCAGCTCGACGGTCTTTCGGATCTCCTCCGGGGTCGTCTTCTGGTCGATGACGAAGGTTTTGTTCTCGACGTATCCCTGGTCGGTGACGAACACCGCGGTGGCGGTATTCGGCCCGATGGGGATCAGCTGGATCGAGACCAGCTTTTCGCTGTTGACCTTCGGACCCAGCACCCCGACGGCGAGGTTGGTCATGTTGGAGAGGATCTCGCAGGAGCGCTGGATGACTTCCTCCACCGACTGCGCCTTCTTCTCCAAAACGGTTTGGATGGCGTATTTGACGGAGGAGTCGACCCGCTCCTCGCGCAGGTGCTCCACATAGTACTCATAGCCTTTGCTGGAAGGGACGCGCCCGGAGGAGGTATGGGTCTTTTCCAAGAGCCCCTGCTTCTCCAGCTCGCTCATCTCCGCGCGGATCGTGGCCGAGGAAACGCCGAGATGATAAGTCTCAAGGAGCGTCTTGCTCCCCACCGGTTCGGCGGTGCGGATGAAGTGCTCTACGATCAATTTCAGGATTTCTTCGCTGCGGTTCATCGCGGATTCCTTTCTAGCAGTCTCTTTCTATGAGTGCCAAGCACATTATAGGAAAAGAGTTAGCACTGTCAAGGGCAAAGTGCTAGAAAGTTCTCCTCAGCGGAACAATTCCAAAAGGATGAGGTCCAAGAGTTCCATCCCCCTGTCGCTGGGGAATACCCGGCCGTTTTCCACCCTCAGCAACCCTTGCCCGACGAGCTTCGCGCATTCCCCTTGATAATCCTCTAAGAAAGAGGAATGGAAGCGGCGGGAATATTCTTCTAGGGAAAAGCCCTTTTCCAGCCGCAGATTGGTCAAAAAGAACTCCTCCGCCCCGCTTTCCTCTTGGCTTAGGGAAAGCCCCTCCCCTTTTAGATAAGAAGAGAGGGAGGAAGTGTTTTTGTAACGGATATTCCCCACGAATCCGGAGGCGCCCATGCCGACCCCATAGTATTCCTCGTCCTTCCAATAGGCCAGGTTGTGGCGGCATTGCATCCCGGGGCGCGCGAAATTGGAGACCTCATAACGGTCGTATCCCTGCCCCCTTAGGAAGGAAAGGACCTCCTCGTATTGCTCCCCTTGCTCATCTTGGCTCGCCTCCTGGATGCCCCGACGCCAGAATTCGGTCCCGCGCTCCAAAATCAGGGTATAGACCGAAAGATGGGGCACGTCCAAGCCTAGGAAGGAACGTTCCTCCTCCTTGATGTCGGCCATCGTCTCTCCGGGCAGGGCGATCATCCAATCGACGTTGAGGTTCCCAATCCCTGCCTCCTTCAGCCTCCCCACCGCTTCTCTGGCCTGCTCGAAGCGATGCTTCCTCCCCAAAAGGGAAAGGTATTTCGGGAGGGAGGACTGCACCCCAAGGCTCACCCGGTTCACCCCGAAGCGCCGGAGCAATCCGACCTTCTCCGCGGTCAAGCTTTCGGGATTGCCTTCCAGGGAGAACTCTCCCCCCCGGGACAGATGGGGCGAAAGGAACGACAAAAGGGAGTCAAGCTGAGGGAGGGAAAGGGCGCTTGGGGTCCCCCCGCCCACATAGATCGTGTCCACCGAGCCGATCCCGCGGAGGGAGAACTCGGCAAAAAGGGCGGAAAGGTAGCTTTCCGCCCAATCTTCTTTGTATAGGACCTTGGGGAAGTCGCAGTAGGCGCAGATCCCTTTGCAAAAAGGGATGTGGACGTAGACGGAGCGGGGAGGCACTTATTTGCTCTCCTTGCCCTGGTCTTTCTTCTCTTCCTTGCCTTTTTGGTATTCTTCCATCGCCTCCTCGGCTTCCGGATCGTCGACTTTCTCGAGCAGGCGGTCCAATTCCTCTTTGGCGATCTCCTTGTCGGATTTCGGCTTCTCCTCGTTTTTGAGCCCGGGGACGTGGCGCTTCAGAAGCACGACGATCAAAACGACGAGGCCGAAGAAGCCCACCAAGCAAAGGATGACGATGACGGGGGCTAAATCGGTGGCGAGGACTAAGTGGTTGTATCTCATTTTTCTTCTCCTTGCTTAAGGGGAGTATACACGAATTTGTTCTTGATTTGCTTCTTGGCGTAGAAACCTTCTTCGGAAAGCCTGTCCATGCTGGTGCGGGCGGTCTCATAGGCGCAGCGGGTGGCTTTCTTGAAGTCTTGGATCGTGTAGAAGCGCCCGATCGTGCAATGGGAGGCGTAGAAGCTCGCTTGCTTTTTGGATAGGGTCGGGTTGGTCTCCAGAAGGTAGCGGGCGGTCTCTTTGACCTCCTTCTCCGAATAGGAGCCCTTTGGCGGGAGGAGGGCGGTTTTGCCCCTGCTCTTCAGGAAGGCCTCCTCCTCTTCTTTGCTGAGCAAAGGGGCGCTGGGCTTCTTCCTCTCCTGCTCCTTCTCCTGTACTTTCTCCTTTACCGGTTCGAAAGAGGGCTCTTCCTCCTTCCAGGCTTCCTCTTGCATAGAAGGGGCGGGCGCAGGGGGCTCTATGGCGGAGGGGGGCTCCCCCTCCACGGACGCGAACTCGTCGGCGACGGCTTCCTTCTGCCAGGATGAGGCTTTTTGGAGCAAAGCATCCAAACAAGAGGAGAGCTTTCGGCAGCAATGCAGCACGAAGTAAGTGAGGTCGCAGTCTTTTTGGGTCTGAAGCAAGATGTCCCGGTAGGCGGACCCCCCGTCCAAGAAGGAGAGGATCGGCAGCAGATAGGCGTACCTCCGGCAGAGGGAAAGGGAGAGGATCCTTTTGCAGCAAAGCTCGCCCAAAACCTCGTTGTGCTGGAAGAAGGGCTTGACGTAGCAAAGATAATAAAGGGCGCCGAAAGCCCGGGCCAGGACCGGGATCGACTCGTCCTTGCAGAAAGGATCCAGCGTCTCCATCATCGAGGGGATCTCGCGGAAGGGGGCGTAATCGTAGTCGCGGGCAACCACGGAGGTCGTGTAGACCGAGCGGAAATCGGAATCGCGGTAGAAGCAAGCGAGGTCCTCCCTCCCCATCAAGGCGAAATAATCCTCGCCCAGAGCATCCTCAAAGGAAGCGGAATCCGCCCCTTGCAATTTCTTGAGCAGGCTCAGATAGGCCAGAACCGGCCTCTCGCTTTCCTCCTTCCCCGCATAGAAGCCATTGACCATGGCCTTCAGCGTGAGCTCGGGGATGGAGGCTTTCTCAAAGGAAGCGTCTTGCTGGAGCAAAGGGAAAAGCAATTCCCTTTCTCGGGAAGGCGGGAAGCATCCCATGCCGGAAAGCTCGCCGAACCTCTCTTCGAAGAGGGAAAGCCTACGCTCGCCTTCCTCGATCTTGCCTAGGATGGACGGGGTCAAGGTCAAAGCGAAGCGCTTCTTCCCCACCGAAACCAGGCTCACTGCTTTCGCGTGGGCTTTCCGATATTCGATCGTCTTGCTCCAAAACGTATCGATCAGCGAGGTGTGGAGGGCAGAGATCATCCCATTGCGGGTGAGGTAATTCTCGTCGGTGAAACGGGAGACATCGAAGGCCATTTTCGTTCCTCCTCTTTTTCAGGGATTATAGAGGATGGACGGGGATAGAACAACCAAAAAACTACTAATCCAAAAGGATTGAAAACTAATTTTTCCCCTCCTCGTCGAGGGAAAGCACCGACATGAACGCTTCCTGTGGGACTTCGACCGAGCCGATGGCCTTCATCCTCTTCTTGCCTTCCTTCTGCTTCTCCAGCAGCTTCTTTTTGCGCGAAATGTCCCCGCCGTAGCATTTGGCAAGGACGTCTTTGCGCATGCTCTTGATGTCGGCCCGGGCGATGACCTTGCCCGAAATCGCGGCCTGAACCGGGACTTCGAATTGCTGCCGCGGGATGATCTCCTTCAGCCGGCTCACCAAAAGCAGGCCGCGCTTATAGGCGTCGGGGCGGTAGACGATGCTGGAAAGCGCGTCGATGGGATCGCCGTTGAGGAGGATGTCCATCTTGGCCAAATCGCTTTTCCGGTACTCCTTGAACTCATAATCCAGCGATGCGTAGCCCTTCGTGTAGGACTTCAGCTTGTCGAAGAAGGAATAGATGATCTCGGAAAGGGGCAGGTCGTATTTGACGATGACGCGGGTCTCGTCGAAGTATTCCAGGTCTTGGTAGACGCCCCTCTTTCCCTGGCAAAGCTCCATGATCGGGCCGACGTATTCCTTCGGCGACATGATCGAGGCCGAGACGAAAGGCTCGTCGATCTCGCGGATCTTGGAGGGATCGGGGAGCTCGGAGGGGTTGTCGATCTCCTTGACGCTGCCATCGGTCATCTGGACTTTGTAGATGACCGAGGGAGCGGTCAGGATGAGATTGAGGTTGTATTCCCTTTCCAGCCTCTCTTGCACGACGTCCATATGGAGCAAGCCCAAAAACCCGCAGCGGAATCCGAAGCCGAGCGCCTGGGAGGTCTCCGGCTCGAACAGAAGGCTCGCGTCGTTGAGGGAAAGCTTCTCCAACGCATCCTTGAGGTTCAAATAGTCCTTGCTGTCGACCGGGTAAAGGCCGCAATAGACCATCGGGTTGATGCGCCGATATCCGGGCAGGGGCTTCGGGGCGGGGTTATCGGAAAGGGTGATGGTCTCGCCAGGGAAGACGTCGTGGATGTCTTTGATGGCCGCGGTCAGATACCCGACCTCGCCGCAATCCAGGCTGGCGGTCGGGATTTCCTTGGGCGTGCGGATGCCGAGCTCGGTCACCGTATACTTCTTCTTAGCCTGCATTAGATCGATTTGGTCCCCCACTTTCACCGACCCGTTCTTGACGCGGATGAGGGCGACGACCCCGCGGTAGGAATCGTAATAGGAATCGAAGATCAAAGCCTCCAAGGGGGCGTCCTTGGAGCCGTTTGGGGAAGGGATGTCTTTGGCGATCTTCTCCAGGACTTCAGGGACCCCAAACCCCGTTTTGGCCGAGATCAGGCAAGCGTCGGAGCAATCGATGCCGATGCGGTCCTGGATCTCCTTTTTGACGAGCTCAGGCATGGCGCTTGGCAAATCGACTTTGTTGATGACCGGGAGGATGGAAAGGTCGTTGTCGACGGCGAGGTAGACGTTCGCGAGGGTTTGGGCTTGGACGCCTTGGGTGGCGTCGACCACCAAAAGGGCGCCTTCGCAGGCGGCCAAAGAGCGCGAAACCTCGTAGGAGAAGTCGACGTGCCCCGGGGTGTCGATGAGGTTCAGGACGTAGTTTTCGCCGTCGTCGGCGCGGTAGTCCAGGCGGACGGCGCGGGCCTTGATGGTGATGCCGCGCTCGCGCTCAAGGTCCATGGAGTCGAGGATCTGGGCTTTCATATCGCGCTTATCGACGGTTCCGGTGAGCTCCAGAATGCGGTCGGCGAGGGTGGATTTCCCATGGTCGATGTGGGCGATGATGGAGAAATTCCGAATGTGCTTCTGATCGAATGGCATGAGCGAATTCTACCTTATTTGCCCCATTTGGAATAGAAGTTTCCTAAGCTCTCCCCCACCTCCGAAGGGTTGGTCACGACCTCGTAGGAAGGATGGGTCCTCTCCAGCAGGGATCGGGCCTCTTTCCGCAGGTAGCGGTCGTCGATGAGCAAAGCCGCCCCGACGTCCTCCTCGCTGCGGATGACCCTCCCCAAAGCCTGCATTACTTTCCCAAGCCCGGGGTTTTGGTAGGCGTAGGCGAACCCATCCCCTCCTTTTTGGGCGTAGTAGTCGCGGATGAGGTTGTTCTGGAAGTTCATCTGGGGCAGCCCGACCCCGACGATGGCCACGCCCAAAAGGCGGTCGGAGACGAGGTCGATCCCCTCGGAGAAAGCCCCGCCCAGGATCAGCAGCCCGACGGTCGTGGAGGTCGGGTTCGGGGAGAAGGAATCCAAAAAGCCCTTCTTCTCCTCCTCCGACATCTTTTTCCCTTGGACCAGTATGATGGAGCCGGGGAAATCCAAGAAGGGGCGGATGGATTGCAGGTATTCGTAGCTGGGGAAATAAAGGAAATAGTTCCCCGTTTTGGCCAAGACGAACTCTTTGAGGTAAGAAGCCACCTCCGGATAGCTTTTCCCTCGGTCTTTGTAGCGGACCGAGACCTTGGGGGCGATCATCACGTGGAACTTCGCTTCGTCGAAGGGGGTCGGAAGAAGCAAATAAGGGGCCTCTTTCTCCCCGATGATGCCCTCGGAGAAATAGGAGATCGGGGAAAGGGTGGCCGAGAAGAGCACCGCCCCCTTGACCCGGGAAAGGGATTCCTTCAGGAACGCGGAGGCATCCAGACAGGACAGGCTCAAGCGGACCTCCTCGCCTTTCCGGGAGGCCACAAACCGCGTGCTGGGGGAAGGGAAATCGCGGAGCAAGCGCAGATAGCGCCCTTCTTCGCGGGAGAGCTCTTGGAAAGCGGGCCCATAGTCGGGGCGGGAGCTTTGCTCCTTCCTTTCCTTGATCAGGGCGTTGTGGAAGGCGTCTAAGGCCTTTTCCACCTCGGGAGGGGCGCTGGGCAAGACCTCCTCCCCGTCGCCCTCCTTCAGCCCAAGGAGCGATTTTTCGATTTTCGAAAGGGCTTTGGAAAGGGCTTGCTTCTTCTTGCCCTTGAGCCCTTTCTTGGCCAAGCTCACCGCGGAAGAGGAAAGCGAGGCGGAGTACATCCCCCTCCCCCTCTCGATCAGGTTGTGGGCCTCATCGACCAGCACGAGGAACTTGCTTTGATCGACCTCTGGGTCGAAGTAACGCTTCAAATGGACGATGGGATCGAAGAAATAGTTGTAGTCGCAGATGATGATGTCCGCGAAGAGGGAAAGGTCCAATTGGAATTCGAACGGGCAAATGCCGTATTTGCGGGAGAGGGCGGTGACGGAGAGGAAATCGAAATGGGCCTCCGTGGAGATGGCTTCCTTCAAAACGTCTTTGACTTTGGTGTAATATCCCTTGGCGAAGGGGCAGTCCTCCGGGTTGCAGCGATGGCCGGGGTGGAAGCAGATCTTCTCTTTGGAATAAAGGGTGGAGTCCCATCCTTGGAAGCCTTTTCGCCCAAGCTCCCCGGCGGCTAGATAAGCGGCGATGCCCCCGGTCCCTTTGGCGGTGAGGTAAAAAATCTTCTCGACCCGCCCTTCGTGGAAGGATTTGACGAAGGGGAAGAGGGTGGACATCGTCTTGCCGATGCCGGTCGGGGCCTCGGCGAAGAGGACGCCTCCGCTTTTGGCGATCCCGAAGCAATATTTGGCCAGCTCCCTCTGCCCAGCGCGGAAGCTCGGGTAAGGGAAGGAAAGGGCCTTGGCGGATGCGTCGCGGGCTTTGCGGTGGCCGAAGACGGGGGCGAAGAAGGAGAGGTAGTCCCGCGCGAATCCCTCCACCTTCTCTTCAATCTGCTCCTTTGTGTAGACGCGCTCCACCTTTTTGCGGAGGGAGGAATCCCTTTGGGAAAGGTAGCTGAGGCGGATGATGGCCCCCTCCCCGCCACGCTCTTTCAGGTAAAGGTAGGCGTAAACAAGGGCTTGGCCTTCGTGCCAGGGGCCCTGCTCCTGATGGAAATGATCCAAATCGTCCACGGTCGATTTGATCTCGTCGATGATGGGGAGACCCCCTCCGACGATGATCCCGTCCGCGCGGCCCTGCAGGGAAATCTCCCCCTCGGGAAGCCGGATGCTGCCGGAAAGGGGGTACTCGCTCAAATATTCTTTCCCCTGCTTACGCTGAATCTCGGAATGAAGCTTCGAGCCCATCTGCATGGTCTCTTGGTTGTAGATGCGGTCGTCGATGTCGCCCCGGCGCAGCAAAAAGTCCACGAGCTGGTGGACGGACAGGGAAAGATAGCGCTTCTCAGGGCTCACTCCACCCTCTTTCCGGGCAGGCCTTTGGCCCCGTTGAGGAAGCTGCGGGCGTCCATCTCCTTCTTCCCCTCCATCTGAAGGAGCTCCACCGAGAGGATGCCTCCGTTGCCTTGGATGAGCAGGCGTTTGGGGTCAGGGAGGATCTCCCCGAGCGCGCCTTTGCTCTCCGAAGAGAAAAGCTCGGCCCGGAAGACTTTCATCTTCTTCCCCTCCAGGAGGAAGTATCCGCCGGGAGTCAAAGAAAGACCTCGTATATAGCAAAGTAATGAGCTTATCGGCAAATCCAAGGGAAGATGCTCATCGTTCGGAAGGATTTTTTTCGCGAACGTGACCAAAGAAGGGTCTTGTTCCACCCCGGGGAGCTCTTGGTTGGCATAGGGCAAAAGGCTTCTAGAGGCGAGGCAGCTGGCCGCATGGGCGATCTTCTTCTGCAGGGAGGAATAATTATCCTCCGGGAGGATCTGGACCTCCTGCTTGCCGAACATCCTCCCCGCGTCCATCTGCTGAACCATCTCCATCAGCGTGACCCCGGTCACCTTCTTCCCGTCCATGATCGCGCGCTGGATGGGGGCGGCTCCCCGGTATTCCGGGAGCAAAGACCCATGGAGGTTGATGGCGCCGATTTTCGGCGCGCGGAGCACTTCCTCCGGCACGATCTGACCATAGGCCATCGTCAGCAGGACGTCGAAGTCCAAATCCTTCAGGAAGGCATTGTCCTCTTTGATGCGGTGAGGCTGGAAAACGGGGATGCCGTGCTCAGCGGCGACTTGCTTCACCGGGGTCGGGGCTTTGATCCTCTTCC
This sequence comes from Caryophanales bacterium UBA1624, assembly GCA_002321395.1. Taxonomy (GTDB): domain Bacteria; phylum Bacillota_I; class Bacilli_A; order RFN20; family CAG-826; genus Alloenteromonas. Next base: position 17,060 of record DCMK01000023.1, on the reverse strand, counting down.
GACCCAATTCCTTATCCTCGTTGCTGATGACCGCGACGATCCGGAACCCTTCTTGGAGAAGGGAGGAAAGCACTTGGGCGCTGATTTCGGGGGTGCCCATGTAAACGATTCGGATATCTTCTTTGCGCTGGAATCTCATATCGGGCCCATTTTACCACCTCAGAGCCTGCTGCGGAAAAAGAGGAAGGGTGCACAACGGAGGAGAATGACGTAAAATCACCACCATGAAAAAGGACAAATACCCCGCCGTAAAAGCCTTCCTGGAAGCAAGCAAGGCGCTGGAAAGCACAACCATGACGATGCAGGACATCTACGAAGCCACGATGTCCCGCTGCCCGAAAAAGACCGCCTACATCTATTTCGACGAATCGGGGAAGCCGCGCAAGAAGACCTATGACGACTTCCAAAACCGCGTGTTCACCACCGCCTCCAAGCTATCGCGCCTCCTTTCTGGCGTGCCCCATGGGGCGATCGTGGGATTGAAGCTGAAAAATTCCCCCAGCTGGGGCGTCTTCTTCTGGGCGATCCTGATGACCGGCCACCAACCGCTCCTATTGGATGCGAAGCTGGCCAAATTCAACACGGACAACCTTTTGAAGCAAGCCCAAGCCGCCTGCTTGATCACCAACGAGGAGGAGGAATTCGCCGTCCCCCATTACCGGTCCAACGAAGTCTATAACCAGGCTAGCGACTACGCCTTCTCCCCCGACTGGGCGAACCATGTGATTTTCTGCTCCTCCGGCACGACCGGAGACGCGAAGATGATGGTTTTCTCGGGCAAGAACCTCTGCGCGCAGATCGAAGCCTGCCGCTCGATCCCGGAGAACACCCTGGATTTGATGTATCCCAGCGAGATCCGCATTTTGGCGATGCTCCCCTTCCACCACATCTTCGGCTTCGTCGCGGTGTTCCTTTGGTACAGCTACTTCGGCAAAGCCATCGTCTATCCTTCCTCGATGTCCACCTCGGACCTGCTCTACGCGGCCAAGAAGGGGAAGGTCACCCACCTTTACTCCGTCCCGCTTTTCTGGGACGGCGTCGCCCAGACCCTGACCCGCCAAATCGCCTCGTTAAGCGGGACCAAAGCCGACCTCTTCGCCCGGCTCATCGCCTACAACAACCACAAGATCTCGAAGAAGGAAGCCGGCATCGCTTCAAGGAAATTCATCTTGAAGGCCTTCCAAAAGAAAGTGCTCGGCTCCTCGCTTCGGTACGGCATTTCCGGAGGCGGGTTCCTCTCGCCCAAGACCGCCGCAGTCATCAATGGGCTCGGGTATCCGCTCTACAACGGATTCGGCATGACCGAAATCGGAGTCACCTCAGTTGAGATGTCCCCGCGGGTGGAGCAGCGCCTCCGCTCCTCCATCGGCAAACCCTTCTATGGCGTCGAATACAAAATCGGCGAGCAAGGGAAAACCATCGATGAAAGCGGCCAAGTCTCCGGCCAGCTCTACGTCCGCTCCCCCATCATCCACGAGAAGGAAATCGTCGGGGGTGTCCGCCAAAGCACCAAAACCGAAGATGGCTTCTTCCCCACGGGGGACATCGCCTCCGTGGACACGGCCGGAAACTACTTCATCAAGGGCCGCATCAAGGACACGATCATCCTGGCAAACGGGGAAAACGTCTACCCCGACGAAATCGAGTATTATTTCAAAGACGTCAAGCATCTGACCAACGCGGTCTGCCTTGGGGCCAAGCTCCCGGGGGAAAACGAAGAAAAAATCGTCTTGGTCTGCGAGATCGACAACGCGGTCGGGCAAGAGGAGATCAAGAAGATCTACGAGGACATCAAGTCCATCAACGCGACCCTCCCCAGCGAGAAGAAGATCCAGAAAATCCTCATCGACACGCGGCCCCTCCCCCTTTCCGGGTCGATGAAGGTCAAGCGCTTCGAACTGAGGAAAGCCATCGAAAAAGGCAGTGAGGACTTCTTGGACAATGAACGCGAGAAGAAAGTCGAAGTCAGCTTCGAGGGCTATACCGAGGAGCAAGTCCAATTTGTCCTGGGGAAAGTCACCAAGGTCTTCTCGAAAGTGCTTCTCCTGCCCGAAATCAAAATCGGCCCCAACGCGATTTGGACCACCGACCTAGGCGGGGATTCGATGAGCTACGTCGACATGGTCGGGAAGCTCAACGAAGAGTTCAAGATCGAGATCCCCCAAGAAGTCTATGGGGTCATCGGGACCGCGAACGGCTTCAGCAAAGAAATCCTCGATCTTCTGAAGGCGAAAGGGGCCTTGGACAGCGCCACCGACAAGAAAAAACAGAGAAAGCCGCGCCAAAAAGGAAAGAAAGCCCCGAGAGAGAAGGAAAAATAGTTGTTTTGTCCTAGCCTAAAGGCTAAGATAACTACCGCGAAACAAAAGGAAGTGAATCAGAATGCCAAACATTAAATCCCAAATCAAGCGCGATCAGACCAACAAGGCCGCGAACCTCGCCAACAACTCCATCAAGTCCGAGCTCCGCACCGCCATCAAGAAGGTCGAAGCTTTGGTGAAGGAAGGCAAGAAGGAAGAGGCCACCGCTGCTCTTAACCACGCCATTTCCCTGCTCGACAAAGTCAGCCAGAAGGGGATCATCTCGGTCAACAGCGCCAACCGCAAAAAGGCCCACCTTCAGCACGCCGTCGCCCAAATCGCCTAAGCCAAAGAAAAACCGCCCCGCCGTTTGGCGGGGCTTTTCTTTTGCCTTCCC
>DCMK01000023.1:6863-14287 GCA_002321395.1 Caryophanales bacterium UBA1624 | reverse complement strand
TCATAAGGAGAAGTTCGCGAGGAAGCGCTCGAAGGCGAAGCTTTGCTCCGCCTCCCCGGAGAGGATGCTTTGGCAAGTCTTATAGATCTGCTCCAAAATCTCCTCTTCTTTCCCTTCCCCCACTCCGCCTAAGGAACGGAGCGTCATGTCGACCCGATAGCGGTTGGCTTTCAGCTCCATGGCGATCTGATAGGAAGAAAGGCCCTTGCGATCGAGGTAATCCACCCGTTCCATGAATTGGAATTGGCTCGAAAGGAGCGAAAGCAAGGCGATTTCCTCGACTTTGCTTTGCTTAAGGGTGCGGTAGCAAGACAAAGCGCCGGAGACATCGTTCCTCAAAAGCGCGTTGGAGAGGATGAAGGCGTCTTGCTCGAGTTCCCCTTTCACGAGGCTCATCACCGCCGTTTTGGTGATTTCCTCCCCGTTTGCGTAGGCTAGCAGCTTGTCGAACTCGGCGAGGAAGCGGGAATAGTCCCCGTTGACGCGGCTGACCAAAAGGGAAGCGGCCCCGCTTTGGAAGGGGCTTCCTTGGGTCCGGGCTTTCTTCTCGGCGTAGGAAACAAGTTCCTGCTGGGAAGGCTCGGAGACCTCCTTCACAGTCGCCGTTTTCGACAAAAGGGCGACCACTTGGTTTTTCGGATCCAAATCATTCCCGAAGACCAAAAGGATCAAATCGATGAGGGGATTGGGCTTTTTGCAATATTCCGTCAAAAGGTCGAGGCTGTCCCCGGGGAGCAGCTTGGGCTTGCCTTTCCGGAGGAAGAAGCAATCCGAGGCGACGATGCACTTCTTCTCCGAGAACAAGGAAAGCGACTCGCATTCCTTCACCAGCTCGGATATGGAGGTGACCTGCATGTTGAAGGAGGCGTAGTTCCCTTCGTCCCGGCGGGGGTAATTGTTCTTCAGAAAGCGCTTGGCCATATCCTGGGCAAGGCGCGGCTGAGCGGAGAAATAGAGGGTGATCACATCGTTATTATATCGTGGGGAAGGCCCACCTTGTATAGCTTACCGTCCCTTCTAGGTCCGTTCGGCGGATTCTGATCCCCCTCTCCTCCAGGCGCCCCACCACATCCGGACTCGGATGCCCGTATTTGTTTCCATATCCGACCGAAATCACCGCTTCCTTCGGCTTCAACGCGTCCAGCCATTCCTCGCAGGTGGAGGTATCCGAGCCATGGTGGCCGACTTTCAAAACATCGCAGGACAAATCCGAATGGTCCTGAAGGATTCTCCTTTCCACCTCCTTCGTGGCATCCCCGGTGAAGAGGAAGGTTTTGCCCAGAAAGGACAAAGAGAAAACCAGGGAAGATTGGTTTTCCTCGCCCCAGGGATACACGTTCAGGTTTTCGAAATGGAGGGACCCCACGTCCAATGGGAAGGAAGAAGGATCCGAATAAAAAGAAAGGACCTCGAAGTTCTTCATCAAAGAATCCTTCGCCCCAATGTGATCGAAATCCCCGTGGCTGGCGATCAAAGCATTCAGTTTGTAGATCCTTTTCTTCCTCAAGTATGGGATAAGGGTTTCCTCCGCCATATCGAACGAAAGGCTCCCTCCCGTATCTAGCAGCACCGCATTCGCCCCATCTCGGATCAGAATGCTGTCCCCTTGGCCCACGTTGATGAAGGAAACCTCTTGGCTGAAGCATGGGAGAAGGGGCGAATAGGATGCGGCGAGGCAAAGGGAATACAAAACTCCCCACCGCAATGCCCTATGACGGTCCCCGATTCGGAGCAAGTAGGAGCAAAGCAGAAAAAGGAAATAATAGGCATAGAGGAACGCTTTCGAGGAAGGGAAGAGAGCGAAACTCAGATCGTATTTCTCAAAAAAGGAGAGATAGGAAGAGAAGGCGGACGTCAATAAGGATCCGAGGCGGGAAAAAGGAAGGCCCAGCAAAGCGAATAATCCGAGGAAGGCATAAGCCCCCGCGAAGGGAAGGAAGAAGAACGAGAAAAACGGGGACAGAAAATGGACGACTCCGCCCCCGGACTCTAAGACAACTGGAAGCAAAAACCCCTGAAAGAGAAAAAACCGCGGGATGAGGGAATCCTCTTTTTTGTCCAAAAGGAAGAAGCCGTTCGCGAAATAGGAAAAAAGAGAAGCGCCAAAGCCGATCCAAAACGCGCTGCTTCGGGAAAGGAAAGGATTGGCAAGCAATAAGGTGATCCCCGCGAAAGAAGTGATTTCAAAGGAGCGGAACAACGTGTCATGCTTATTATTTATCAAAGTATATATCCGCGTGATTAATAATCTCCATAAGCCTATTTTATACGGAGATAGAATACACAAAACGAAAGATGCGACGGCAGTTGCGTAGGCGGATTGCTCTTTCGTGAAATGGCGAAACAGCCTTTTCTCTAGCGCCGACAAAAAGAAAGAGGCGACGATCCCCGAGGAGGAAAAAAGGAAAAGGAGATTGAGCTTCTCTAGGCGCTGAACCATCCCGTTCTTCGCCTGTTTCCGGTTCAACAAGGAAGAAAGGATCATCGCCCGACAATCGGAGGAGAATCCCCGAAGGCAATAAGAGGAATAGGCGCGAAGGCGGAACGGGGAAGGCAAGAGGACCTCCACCCCTCCTTTCGCCGGGACGAGTTCCCCTTTGACGCCAAGGTCGGCCAGATAGGAAGCGAAGTCGAACCGCGACTCATAGCTTGAGAAGCGGAGGGGGGTTATTTCCCCGCCGATCCTCAAAACATCGCCGACCTCGAAGGAGTGCAGGCGAGAGGAAACGTAGAACCGATCGAAAAGGCAAAGCAGAACATAATAGTTGTCCGAGCATCGGACGACGATCCCGATCTTCGGGGAATAGGGCAATGGGCCGACTCGGAGAAGGATCCCTAGAAGCAACCCAGAGCAAAGCCCTCCCCAGCAAAACCTCCCCGCCTTCTTCCTCACGCTGAGGAAAAAGCATAACAGCAGAGCCAAAAGGAGGAAGATCGCTTCGGCCAGATTCTTGCACCCGGTCAATGACAGCGACAGCAAAAGAGCCAAAAACAGGCTCAGGGCCTTCATTTCAGGAAGCGGCCCCGTCCTTCAAGGTGATTTTGTCGCGGACGGAGCGGAAGGTCGCGTCCCCGATCCCGGAGACGTTTTTGATCTCCTCGATCGCGGCGAAGGAATTCGAAAGGCGATAGGCGCATAAAGAAGAGGCCGCGGCTTTGCCGAATCCGGCGATGGAGACCAAATCCTCTTCCGGGGCTTTGTTGATGTTGACTTTCTGGATGGGCGTGACGGCGCAGGTATTGGAATTGTCGTAGATCGGAGCGATGTAATAGCTCCCTTTGCTTTTGAGGACGTAGTCGACGTTGTAGGCCAAAGGATCGGCGTTGCTGGTGGCCCCTTCCGCGGCTTCCAATAGGTCCTGGAGAACCGCCGCCCCGCGAAGGACGTAGGTTCCGGGCCGGGCGACGGCCCCGGAGATGGTGTAGGAAAAAGCGTCCATGGAAGAAGAAACCGCTACGCCCCCCTGCCCCGAATCCTGGATGAAGCTCCCGGCAAGGGAAAAGGCGACGATGGCGATGATGGAAACGGCGACGATGACGGCGATGGTTTTCATGGTTCTGCCCCCTTCACTTCTCCTTAAAGGGGAAAGGCGCGTTTCTCCGCAACAAAAAAAGCCCCAAGTTCCCTTGGGGCGGAAGATCCCCTTCCTTATTTGTGGATTTGGACGATTTTTACGGTGTAGGGTTCTTCGACTTCGACGGTGACCGTGTCGCCAACGCCGCTGCCAAGAAGCGCCTTCCCCAGCGGGGATTCGTTGCTGACCGCGGGGATTTCCGCCATCGGATCGGCGCCGGTGTTCCCGGCGATGTGGACGGTGGTCTTCTCCCCGTCCAAAGAGGAGAGGAAGACGACGTTGTCGCCGATGCCGACGACCGCGGATTCCTTCTTCTCGGCGACGATGGAGTTGCGGAGGATGGTCTCGATCTCGCTGATGCGGGCTTCGATCTGAGCCTGACGGTCCCTAGCGGCGTCATAGTCGGCGTTTTCGGAGAGGTCGCCTTGGGAACGGGCCAAGGCCAAAGCTTCGATGACGTTGGGACGCTGGTTGTCGATGAGGTCGCGGTATTCCGCGTTGAGTTTGGCCTTATCGGCCTCGGTGAGAATGTATTTTTGTTCAGCCATTTTGCTTTCCCTTCAAATGTCGAGTTTGATTGTACCCTCTTTTGAGAACGGGGGGCAAGAAAACCCTTATTTCCGAGCCTCTTCGATCTTCGGGTCCTCTTCGAATGCCTCGAAGACCTGCTCGGCCTCGTCGAATTCCTCGTCGTCGACTTCCTCGAGGCTCTTTCCGTCCCCGCTGCCCATGACGATGACGTCGTCGGGGTTCTCTTCCTTGTAAAGGAAGTAGTAATCCTTATTCCGTTGGTCGTTGTGGAAATAGAAGAGGATCTTCGCGATTTCCTCGCTGCCATCCTCTTTGGTCAGGACGATTTCGTCTTCCTTGATTTCGCTTTGGACGGATTTGCGTTCTTCTTCCATGGTCATTCCTTTCCCTGCAATTGGCTCTTCAGAAGCGAGGCGGCTTGATCGAAGCCCTCCAAACTCTTCCCGGAGCCGGAGGCCATCTCGTCTTTGCCCCCGCCATTGCCCCCAAGGATCGGGGCGACTTGCTTCATCGCTTTCCCCGCAGGCAGTTTCTTGGCCCCTTCACCCCCGGCTTGGATCAGCAGGGAGACGCCTTTCTCGCCTTTACCGGCGAAGAAGAAGAAATAATCCTTCTCCTTGCCTTTGAGGTTATCGCCCAAACGGAGCAGATCTCCCCTTTCGCCCTTCTCAAGCTTCTTCGCCAAGAAGGAGATCCCATCGACTTTCTGCAAACCGGCGCTGAGCGCTTTGGCGGAATCGCTGGCGAGCTTCTGCTTCAAGGAGGCGATTTCCCTGTCTTTGGAAGAGAGGGCGTCCAAAAGGGAGGCGATCTTTCCGCTCACCTCGCTGTCCTGGCATTGGAGCTTCTTCTCCCCTTCCTCCAAAACAAGGCGCCTGGCGGAAAGATAGGAGTAGGCCCCGAAGCTGGTCCGAGCCTGGATGCGGCGGACGCCGCTGGAGACGGCGCCCTCGCTTTCGATGACGAACAATCCGATCTCCGAGGTGTTGGACACATGGGTCCCCGCGCAGAATTCGCGGGAATAGTCGCCGAATTCGACCACGCGGACGGAATCGCCGTACTTCTCTTCGAATTCCATCTCGGCGCCCTTCTTTTTGGCTTCCTCAATCGGCAGGATCTCCGTCACTTCGGGGATGGCTTCGACGATCTTCTGGTTCACCTCTTCCTCGACGTCCTGAAGCTGCTTGGGCGTGAGCTTCTCCAATGCGGAGAAGTCGAAGCGGAGATAAGAGGAATCGACGTAGCTGCCCTTCTGGTCGACGTGCTCGCCCAAAACGTGGCAAAGTGCGGCGTGGAGCAAGTGGGTTGCGCTGTGGTTTGCGGCGGTGAGCCTTCTTGCCCGGGCGTCGATCTCAAGGGTGAGCACATCGCCGCATCGTACGCTGCCGAAGTCGATGCGGACTTTGTGCAGGTGCTGGGAGCAAGGGGCTTTGGACACCCCGATCACCTCCGCGGAGAAGGTGGGGGAATAAATCCTCCCGGAATCGGAGACCTGCCCGCCGCACTCGGCGTAGAAGGGGGTCCGGTCGAAGGCGATCTCGCCTTCTTCGTCCAGCGAATCGACCCGGACTCCATTTCGGAAGAGCCCGGTCACCTTGGCTTGGATCTTGCTTACCCCGTAGAGGAATTCGGAAGGGGCCTTGAATTCCAGCAGGTCCTTGGACTGCTTATGGAAGGATTCGATCTCCCCGCGGGCCTTCCGGGCCCTTTCCTTCTGCTCCTCCATGCAGGAGAGGAAGCCTTCCACGTCGACTCCCACGCCGCTTTCCTTGGCGATTTCCTGCGTGAGGTCGAGGGGGAAGCCATAAGTGTCGAAGAGGCGGAAAGCGTCTTCCCCGCTCAGGAGGCTCTTCCCCTTCAGCATCTGGCGCAGCTTCTCTTCCCCGGAGGAGAGGGTCTTCAGGAACTTCTCTTCCTCGTTCTTGATCATCTTGGCGACGAAGTCCGCTTTGCCCGGAAGCTCGGGGTAGAAGTCGCTGTAGGAGGAGGCGACGACGGAAACGAGGCAGTAGAGGAAGGGTTCGTTGAGGCCGAGCTTCTGGCCATAGCGCATCGCCCGACGGACCAAGCGGCGGAGGACGTATCCCCTGCCTTCGTTGGAGAAGCTCGCCCCGTCTGTGAGGGCGAAGGTCAAGCTCCTGGCGTGGTCGATGATGACGCGGTACGGGAGCAGGTTCTCCCCTTCGTATTTCTTCCCGCACATCTTCTCCACCGCTTCCCGAAGCGGGGTGAAGAGGTCGGTCTCGAAGTTGGTCTCGGTGTTCTGAAGAATGCAGGCGAAGCGCTCAAGGCCCGCGCCGGTATCGATGTTTTTGCTGGGGAGCTCTTTGTATTGGCTCCGGGGCAGAACGCCCGGCTCGCAGTTGTACTGCGAGAAGACGATGTTCCAGATCTCAATGTAGCGGTCGTTGTCCATGTCGTCTTGGAGCAATTTGATGCCGAGGTGCTGAGGGTCGTATTTCTCGCCGCGGTCGAAGAACATCTCGGTGTCCGGCCCGCCCGGGCCCTTCCCGATTTCCCAGAAGTTGCTCTCCAAGGGGATCAGATGGTCCGCGGGAACGCCGCATTTGATCCAAAGGTCGCGGGTGGCTTGGTCCAAAGGCGAATAGGTCATATAGAGCTTCTCCACCGGGAGGCCGAAGCCGGTCTGCTCGTTGGTCAAAAGCTCAAACGCCCAGGGGATGACCTCGGGGCGGAAGTAGTCGCCGATGGAGAAATTGCCCATCATCTCGAAGAAAGTGTGATGGCGCGCGGTGTGGCCGACGTTCTCGATGTCGTTGGTGCGGATCGACTTTTGGATGTTGACGATCCTCCGGCAGGGCGGGACCTCGGTCCCATCGAAGTACTTCTTAAGGCCCGTCACCCCGGCGTTGACCCAAAGCAGGGACTTGTCCCCCTGCGGGATCAGGTTGACTCCCTTCACCCATTGGTGGCCTTTGCTTTGGAAAAAGGAAATCCAGCGCTTCCGGATTTCGCTTCCGCTCATGTAATGCATGCTTATCTCCTTTCGCGGGGGAAAATAAAACACCCGCAGATCATGAAGGAACGCTTCCGCGCGGTACCATCCTTCTTCACCCACTCAAGGTGCTCTTTCTTTTCCATCTTAACGCGATGTCACGGCGGCATTGCCCGCATAAGGGGGAGTGGCAAATTCCCGATACGCGTCAAATATACGCTTTCCCCAAAGGGGAAGGAAGGGGATTAAGACTTCCATGGGCCTGGCATGGTGCGGTTCTGCTTCATCCATTCGCTGTCTTTGAGCTTGGCGGGGGAGGCGGAGAAGGAAAGGGTCTCCTCGCTTAAAGGGGAATAGGAGGC
>DCMK01000023.1:0-6827 GCA_002321395.1 Caryophanales bacterium UBA1624 | reverse complement strand
AAGGCGACGACGGTGCCGTTGAAGGGGGAATGCTTGCTTTTGTCCTCCCAATCCCCAAGGGTGGTGACGTAGACGCGGTCGGTGTAGGCGGCGATGCGGTCGAGGAAGGCTTGGGCGGGGAAGGAATTCTCCTTTTTGCTGGCGTATTCTTGGTTTCCGGCGCAGCAAGTGACCACGCAGCAAGCGGGCTTGGCTTTAGAAAGCAGCTCATCCCCGGAGGCCGTGTAGGAGCCGTGGTGGCCAGCTTTGAATAGATCCACCGCGGGGATCTGATTGTACTTGACTAAGCTGTGCTCGGCGTATTCCTCGCTGTCCCCGGTGAAGAGGAAGTGGCGCCTCCCTTGGGTAAAGAGGAGGGAGAGGGAATAGTCGTTCTGATCGGAGAAGGAGGATCGTTTATAGGAGCTTTCCAGACCGGAGACCTCCGCGGAGGTATGGTCGTAGAAATAGGAATAAAGGAGGGTCGCCGATAGGTTCTTGCCGAGCTCAATCGTATAGGCCTTCTCCCCGAACTCGGAGACGACGTCGTAGGCGGTTTTCCAGACCGTCCCCTGCGATAGGGCATACTCCCGCGAAGCGACGTAATCCTGGTAGAGCTGGGTGGAGTGGGAAACCTCCTTGCCGGACTTTGTGAAGGTGGATTTGTAGTCGACGAAGGAGGGGTTTCCCTTAGAATTGCTGGGATCGAAGTTGGCGATCACCGACTTGCCGTCGCTGGAATCGAAGTAGGAGAAATCGAAGAGGTTCTCCACTTTGTAATGGTGGAGGATGCCGTTCCTTCCCCCGGGGGATTTGGGATCGCTGGTGCCCATCATGCCGGCGATGTGGTCCTGATGGCCATGGGTGGAGAAGACGTATTCGAGCGTTCCGTCTTGGACGTAATCCCCGCCGCGAGTCGCGTCATCCAAATAATTCTCGATCGCGATCGCGCTTCCTTTTTTCGCGCCGGCATCGATCAAAATATCGTTCTCCCCCGCTTTGATGTAAACCGCATCCCCCGAATACGGCTCGCCCCGTTCGATGAAGTGGAAGGAGATCGGATCGCATTCCCCTTCCGCGTATGAAAGGGATTCTGGGACGGAATCCGAGCCCGCTTCTTCGCTATGGAAAGAGGAGGAATCCCCGCCCGAAGAAGGCAGCTTCCCGCTGGAACGGAGGTAGAGGTAAACCCCTCCCAAAACCAAAGCGAGGACCAAAACGAGGGAAAGGGCGAGGAAGAACCCCTTTGGGTTTTTCCTGGCTTCCTTCATGATTTTCTTTTCGATTTTCTTGCTGGTGCTAGAACTCTTTTTCTGTTTTTTTGCCATAGGTGAATTCTAAAAGAAAGCCCCTGCTTTTGGGAGGGGCGATGACGATCAATCGATTCTTTCCTCTCCTCGGTAAACCTCATCGATGATGCCTCCGCCGAGCATCCTTTCGCCCAAGTAGGACACGGCGATCTGCCCAGGGGTCACGGCTTTGACCCCTTGGGGGTATTCCAAAACGACCTTTTCCCCCTGGAAGGCAAGGGTGGCGAATTGGTCGGGCTGGCGGTAACGGAATTTGACCCCCACTTCGATCCTGCCCTCGGGCTTATCCCCGATCCAATTGACGCCGTCGACCACGCAAGAGGTGGATTGGAGGAGGATCTCGTCCTTCTCCTTAGCGACGTAGAGGATATTGTTCTTCGCGTCTTTTCGGTACACGAAGAACGCGCCTTCCTCCTCCCCGGCGATCCCGCCGATGCCAAGGCCCTTATGCTGGCCGATCGTGTAATAGAGGACGCCTTTGTGCTCCCCCACCACCCGGCCGGACTTGCCTTCGACGATCTTCCCTTTCTTCGCGGGGAGGTAATTGGAGAGGAACTCGCGGAAATTCCTCTCGCCGATGAAGCAGACCCCCGTGGAGTCTTTTTTGTCCATGACGGAGGCCAGATCCAAGGAATGGGCGATTTCCCGGACCTGGACTTTGCTGATCTCCCCCAAAGGGAAAAGGCAGCTTGCGATTTGCTCTTCGTCGATCTGGGAAAGGAAATAGGATTGGTCTTTGTTCTTGTCGAAGGCTTTGAATAGATATTCTTCTCCTTCGAATTCGCCTTTTCTCGCGTAATGGCCCATGGCGATTTTCTCGCATCCTTGGCTTTGGGCGAATTTCCAGAAGGAGTCGAACTTGATGTATTTGTTGCAGAAAACGTCCGGGTTCGGGGTCCGCCCTTTTTTGTATTCGTTCAGGAAATAGGTGAAGACCGAATCCCAATACTCCTTGACGAAGTCGGCCCGGAGCAAAGGGATCCCAAGCTTCTCAGCCACCGCTTTGGCGTCCTGATAATCCTTTTCCTGCGGGCATTGGGGGGCGTTGATGGTGGGGTTGCCGAGGTAGTCGTTGTTGGCCAAGGCGTCCCAGTTGCGCATGAAGCCCCCAACGACTTCATAGCCCTGTTCCTTCAATCGATACGCCGCGACGGCGGAGTCCACCCCGCCGCTTAATCCGATCATGACCTTCATTCGAACAGCTCCTTGGAATCGAGCAGCAAAGTGAACGGCCCCTCATTGGTCAAGCTCACCCGCATGTCGGCCTGGAAAACGCCGGTTTGGAGGGCGGGGAATTCCTGCTTCATCAGCTCGACGAACCGCTCATAGAGGGCGCGGGCCTCATCCGGGGCGAGGGCCTGCTGGAAGCTAGGACGGTTTCCTTCTTTCAAACTGCCATAAAGCGTGAATTGGCTGACCAAAAGGATTTCGCCTCCGATCGCGGACAAAGAAAGGTTTGTTTTCCCGTTTTCATCGGGGAAAATCCTCGCCTTCGCTATTTTCTTAGCCATCTTTTGCAACGTCGAAAGGTCATCCCCTTGGGTGAAGCCGACCAAAATCAATTCGCCCCGGCCGATGCGGGCGACCTCCTTCCCGGAGATCGAGACGGAGCTGGAGGAAACTTCTTGTATCAATGCGCGCATAAATCAATGGATGTAATCGAAGATGATCGGGCGGAGCGGAGTCTGCTCCGGCTGGATGAGGAAGGCTTTTTGGACTTGGGCGAAGGTTTCTTCTAAGCCCGGCTTATTGCTGTGGCAGGTGGCGAGGACCTCCCCTTTCTCGACGCGGTCCCCCACTTTCTTGGATAGGATTATGCCCGCGGACATGTCGATGACGTCGCCGAGCTTCTCCCTTCCTCCGCCTAGCTGCATGCTGGATACGCCGATGCAGAGGGAGTCGATATGGTGGACGAAGCCGCTTCGATCGGCCTTGATCTCGATCCGGCGGGAAGCCAAGGGGAATTTCTCCGGATGGTCCAAATAGGAAACGTCCCCGCCTTGGGCCAAGAAAAGCTGCTTGAGCTTCCTTAGACCCGCTCCGCTTGCGATGGCCTTTTCGATCATCTTCCTTCCTTCTTGGGGCGTTTTGGCCAATCGGGCCTGCTCCAGCATGATGCCCCCGGCCCCCACGACGAGGTCGACGAGGTCTTTGGGCCCATGGCCCTCCAAGGTGGCGATGGCTTCTTTGACTTCAAGGGCGTTGCCGACGGCCAAGCCAAGCGGCTCATCCATGTCGGTGAGGATCGCGCGCGTATCGCGATGGAGGGAATCTCCGATCCCGACCATGGTTTTGGCCAAAATCCGGGCTTGCTCCGGGGTTTTCATGAAAGCCCCCGAGCCGAATTTGACGTCGAGGAGGATCGTATCCGCCCCAGAGGCCAGCTTCTTGCTCATGATGGAAGAGGCGATCAGGGGGATCGATTCCACGGTCCCGGTGACGTCGCGGAGGGCATAAAGCTTTTTGTCGGCCGGATCGATGGAGGCGGTTTGCCCGGCGATGGCGATGCCGATTTCGTTCACCTGGCGGATGAATTGCTCCTCGGTCAGGGAAACCGAGGTCCCGGGGACGGATTCCATTTTGTCGAGGGTCCCGCCCGTATGGCCAAGCCCCCTGCCGCTCATTTTGGCTAGCTTTGCCCCGCATGCGGCGACAAGCGGCCCCAAAACGAGGGAGGTTTTGTCCCCGACCCCACCGGTGGAATGTTTGTCGACTTTCACCCCGGAAATCGAGGAAAGGTCGATGGTTTCCCCCGAATGCATCATCGAATCGGTGAGGCAGGCGGTCTCGTTCCCATCCATGCCTCGGAAAAGGATCGCCATCGCCAACGCGGAAGCCTGATAATCGGGGATGCTCCCGTTCGTGTAGCCTTTGACGAAGAAGGAAATCTCCTCTTGGGAAAGGGGGTGGCCGTCCCTTTTCTTTTCGATGATGTCAACCATTCTCATAATGCTTTCATGATAAACCCCTCTTCAAAAAGGAACAATGGAAGCCCGGTTTGGATTAGACTATTGCCATGGATTTCCGCTCTTCCTTGAACCATTTCCCGCCCGAAGTGTCCTCAAAGCTCTTCGCTTCCTTTTCCAAGGAAAGGACCCACGCGCTCTACCTCAACGCCAAGAAAATGCCAGAGGAAGTCTTTTTGTCCCGCTTCCCTAAGCTCACCCCCCACCCTTTCATCCCCCACGCCTACCTCTATGAGCCTGAGGATTACGAATTCGGGAAGAGCTGCCTTTATGATTTCGGGGTCTATTCCATCCAAGACGCCTCCGCGATGGTGCCTCCCTTCGCCCTGAATCCCAAAAAAGGGGAACGGATCCTGGATCTATGCGCCGCCCCAGGCGGGAAGAGCATCCTCGCTTCCCTTTTGATGGAAGGAGGCGGGGTTTTGCTCAGCAACGACATCAGCCCCGCCCGCGCCAAAGACCTCTCCTCCAACATCGAAAGGATGGGCTTGGGGAACGTCATCGTCGCCAATCAGGACTTCTCCGAGGCTTATTCCCGCTTCCTGGAAACCTTCGATGGGATCCTGCTGGACGCCCCCTGCTCCGGCTCCTTCATGTTCCGGAAGAACGCCCAGGCGGAAAGGGAATGGAGCGAACAGAAGGTCCGCCGCTGCGCCTGCATCCAACGATCCCTTTTGGAATCTTGCTACGCGATGCTGAAGAAAGGCGGAAGGATGGTCTATTCGACCTGCTCGCTCTCTTTCCAAGAGAACGAGGGGATGATCTTGGATTTCCTCTCCCGCCACCCGGATATGAAGCCCGCCGCAATCCCGGAGGAGGAAGGCTTTTACCATCCTTCTTCGTTGAAGGAAGCGGTTTATCTCCTTCCCTGCTTCTTCCCTGGGGAGGGGCAGTTCCTCTGCCTTCTAAGGAAAGGGGGGAGCTCGCCCCTAGAGCCTGAGGCAAAAGAAAAAAGCAAGGAGCATTCTTCTTTCTTCGACTTCTTCGGATTGTCTTCCCTCCACCAAATAGAGAACCCTGGCTCCCTCAGCTGCCTTCCGATGGCTTTCCCCACCAAAGGCATCCGCCTGCTCCGGAACGGGCTTTTGGTCAGCGACTTCCCCTATTCGGAGCCGAGCCAGTCCTTGGCCCATTACCTTGGGGAGGACTACCAAGTCGAATTGAGCAAAGAGCAGGCCGCTTCCTTCTGCCGCGGGGAGACCTTCCCCCTCCCTTTGGGCGAGGGCTATTACTTGGCCGCTTACCAAGGCTTGGGCATCGGCTGGTTCAAAATGGTCCAGGGGAAAATGAAAAACCATTACCCCAAAGGGCTCCGGAGGAACTACAAAGCCCTCTGATCACTCCTTCATCTGAAGGAAGCTGAGCAAAGCGATCGCGCCGACGCAGGCGCCGATGACCGAAATCGAGATGGCGATCGGCCAAGAGGAGAGGAAGATCCCGTTGACGATGCCTCCCCCAAAAAGGATACCCCCGAGCACGACCCCGAAGATGGGCCATAGGGGCTTCGGGGAGGCGAAGAGGCAAACGCTCCCCAAAGCAACCCCGAGGCAGGCGTAAACCCCATAGCAAGCCAAAAACCAAACGTACATCAAAACGCTGGATCCCCGCGAATGCAGCGAGTAAAAAGTCCCCAATACGCTGATGAGGCTGGCAATGATGAGGGCGCTGCCCAAGGTTCGGAGCAGGCTCTTTTTGGGGTCCTTCTCCGCCTTCTTCAATTCTTCGTTTCCACGATCGAAACTCATTTTCTCCACCATTTCCCCGCTTTGACGCGGTTTTTCTTCTGCTCGTAATAGGCGATGTCGTAACGTTTGAACTCCTCCACTTGGGAGGCGATTTCCTTTCGGGCGAAGGAGGCGATCTCGACGGTCGACATCCCGTCGAACTCCTCTTTCCTCTTCAAAGGCAAGGCTTTGATCTCAACGGGGAAGGAACGCTCATGCTCAGCCTTCGACAAGGGGCGGAAGGTGCCGAAGCAGGAAAGGGGCAATAGATCGGCGTCCCCCCACTCCAGCAATTTGAACGTGCCCGCGTGGAACTCGCCGACTTCTTGGAAGGGGTCTTTGAGGCGGGTGCCTTCCGGATAGACGACCACCAAGGTCGGGGATTGCTTCATCGCCTTGCCGATCCTCATGAAAAGGCGGACGGCTTGCTTGGGGTCTTCCCGGTCCAAGAAGAAACCGCCGATCGCCTTCACGCACCGGCCGACGAAGGGGGTGCGCTCGACTTCCTTCTTGCCGATGAAGGTGATCGGCCTTTGAGAGAGGGCGAGCAAAGCGACGATGTCCATGATGGAAAGGTGATTGGAGACGATGAGGGTGCTTCTTCGGAGGGAAGCGACGGAGGAAGAGAAGTTCTCATCCAGGTTCATCCTCAGCTTTTTGGACAGGGAAAGGGCCAAGCCATGGACTTTGGCGTAGCGTTCCTCCAGGGGATATTTCTCCGGGTGGGCGCTGTAACGGAGCATCCAGGCGAAATAAGAGAACACGATTTCGATCCCGGCGGTGAAGACGAGCCGGATCCATTTGAACAAGGCGATGCCTTTCCTTGGGGCGGGGGGGTTCTGCATGGG
>DCMK01000035.1 GCA_002321395.1 Caryophanales bacterium UBA1624 | reverse complement strand
GGATTGGATGAGTACCTTGCTTTGCCCCCCAAGCTGGAGGTTTCCGATGCGGACGGGGCGGGTAGAGTTTCGGGTCGTGATCATGGCACCCATTTTAATCCCGCGTGGATTTTTCCGAAATGGGTGGGCGAAAAGTTACGTAGCCACGGGCTTTCCACGGCGATTCGAAAAACGGGAAAACCTCTTGTGGAACTTTTAAAATGGCTATGGTACGATACTACACGCGTAAGCGAAGGAGAGTGAATCGATATGGCATCCAAACGCGATCAAGTCATCCTGAAATGCACCGTCTGCGGCAACGAGAACTACATCACGACCAGGAACAAACGGAACAAGCCTGAGAAGATGGAGATCAAGAAATACTGCCCGACCTGCCGGAAGATGACCGAGCATAAGGAGAAGAAATAAGGCTTCGGCCTTATTTTTTTGCTATGGAGCAGAAGGTGGCAAAACTTTGCTTCGACCCTTCTTTCTGCAATACCTACGTTTTGGGCGGGGAAGGGGAGCCGGCTTTGATCGTCGATCCGGGCTACAATAAGAACGGAGCCCTGAACCGTTATTTAAACAAGCATCATCAAGGTAAGATCCTCGGCGTTTTTTTGACGCATGGGCATTTCGATCACTTTCTGGGCCTGAACGAAATGACGGATCCCTCTTCCTTCCCGACGTTTCTCTGCCAAGAGGATGAGCCGTGCCTGGAAGATCCGAAGAAGAACGCCTCCTTCTTCCTCGCGACCCCTTGGAAGCTTGAGAAGAAAATCTCTTCTTACTTCCTCGAAGACGAGGACGAAATCAAGATCGGAACTTATCGAATCAAAATCATACATACTCCCTTCCATACAAAAGGATCCTGCTGTTTCCTCCTCTTGGGAAGCCCGCTTCTTTTCACGGGCGACACCCTGTTCCGCATGGGGGTCGGCAGGGATGACCTCCCTTGGGCGGAACCCCGGCAAAAGGAAAACAGCCTTCGGAAGCTCTTCGCCTTGCCGGATGGCTTGAAAATCCTCCCCGGGCACGGCCCTTCCTCGACCTTGGGGGCGGAAAGGAAGAACCTCCCTTCTTACCTAGCGGGTTAACTCATCCTTTAAGGATGGAACGGAAACGCCTATAATACTCAGGACATCAAAGGAGATTTTTTAGTTATGATCAATGTCACCGAATTGCGTCCCGGCAATTACTTCATCGATGAAGGGAACCTGTATCAAGTCATCGACATCCTCCTCAATAAAACCGCGATGAGGAAGATGGTCGCCAAAGTGAAAGTCAAGAACATGAGGACCGGAGCCATCATCGAGTTGGCCCGCAACTCTGGATATGGGGTGGAGGACGTCCACGTCGACAAGAAGACCATGACCTACCTCTACGACGACGGCCAGACCTACAACTTCATGGATCCGAAGACCTACGAGCAGATCCCCCTCCCGCATTCCGTGTTGGAGAACGAAATCAAATACATCGCCCCCAATAGCGATGTCACCATCGTCACTTACGAGGATGAGATCCTCGGCGTTTTGCTCCCCGCGAAAGCCGTCCTCACCGTCACCAAGACCGAGCCGGGCGTCCGGGGCGACACCGTCTCCAACGGCGGGTCCAAAGACGCCGAACTCGAGACCGGCATCACCATCCGCGTTCCTTTGTTCATCAACGAAGGGGATAAGATCTCCGTCGATACCACGACCGGCAAATACGACGGGAGGGCCTGAGAATGGCTCTTCCAGCTTTGTTTGAATTTGATGGTGGCTGGTTCGGCCTTGTCATCGGCGCTTTGATTTTGGGCGCCGTCGCCGGGTTCCTGGTGGCCCGTTGGCTGATGAAAAAACAGCTCAAAGAGAATCCTCCGATCAACGAGAACATGATCCGCGCGATGTTCCGCTCCATGGGGCGCAAGCCCTCGGAAGCGCAAATCCGCGCCGTCATGAAATCCATGGAGCAAGAAAGCAACCGCTGAGGGCAACCCCCCCGCGGCTTGCTTTTTTATAAGGAAAGGACCTTTTATGAAATCCAATTTCGCCATTTTCATCGATTCGACCGGCGATCTCGACAAAGAGCTTCGCGAAAAATACGACATTGATTACCTTCCGCTTTGGGTTTCCATCGAGGACGGGGAGAAGATCAAGGCCTCCTTGGACTACGACCAAGGCATCTCCTTCAAGCAATTCTATCAGACGATGAGGGACGGGAAGCGCATCTTCACCTCCCAAATCGACGAAGCGACTTGCCGGGAGAAGTGGATCCCTTGCCTGGAGAAGGGGATGGATATCCTCTACATCGCCGTCTCCACCGGCCTCAGCGCTTCTTACAACGTCGGCGTCAAGGTCGCCAAAGAGCTGATGGGGAAATACGGAGGGCGCAAGATTGTCTGCATCGATTCCCTTATCTCCGGATACGGCCAAGGGGAGATGGCCATCAAGGCCAGCGAAATGCGTGAGCAAGGAAAAAGCATCGATGAAATCGAGTCTTTCCTTTTGCAAAAAAGGCTTTGCTTCAACCAATTCGGGACCGTTGAGAACCTCACCGCCTTGAAGAAAGCGGGGCGCGTCACGGCCTCCAGCGCTTTCTTTGGGAACCTCTTCTCCGTCAAGCCGATTTTGATTTCCGATACGAAGGGGCATAACTTCGCCAGCGAGAAAGTCAAAGGAAGGAAGAAATCGATCGAGCGCATCGCCGAATTGGCCGTGGAAGCTTGCCTCGATCCGGAAAACGAGGTTTTCTACATCTCCGACGCCGATAGCGACGAAGGCAGCGAACTCGCCCGCGAAGCAATCCTCAATCGCCTCCCGAATGCGAAGATCCACATGGGCAAAATCGGCCCCATCATCGGAGCGAGCACCGGACCGGGCACCGTCGTCGTCTACGTCTACGGAAAGGAAGTCACCCTCTGCGGCGAATAAGCCCACGTCCTTCCTTTATGGATATCATCACTGCTTCCGTCTTCCAAAGCATGGTCGAGAACGGCCTGCGGAATTTGAAGGCGCACCATCAAGAGGTCAATGACCTCAACGTCTTTCCGGTCCCCGATGGGGATACGGGGACGAACATGACCGCGACCCTGAAGGGCGGGGTTGAGGCGATGAAAAAAGTTACCTCCTCTTCCCTTTCCGAGAAGGCCTCCGCGCTGGCTTCCGGGATGCTTTTGTCCGCCCGTGGGAACTCCGGGGTCATCCTCTCCCAGTTCTTCGCCGGGATCGGCCAGGCGTTTTCCGATTTGGATCAAGCCGGCGTCGCCGAGCTTTCCAACGCTTTCCAAAAAGGCACCGAAACGGCCTACAAAGCAGTCGTCACGCCTGTCGAAGGGACGATTTTGACGGTCGCGAAAGAAGGGAGTCAGGCCCTATCCTCCGAAGAAGGAAGCCTAAAAAGCGTCGAAGAGGCTTTCTGCTTGGCGGAGAAGAAGATGGCTTCCGCGCTGCAAAACACGCCGAATCTCCTTCCCGTTTTGAAAGAAGCGGGCGTCATCGATTCCGGCGGGGCGGGGCTCGTTTACATCATCGACGGGATGAGGAAAGACCTTTTGGGCGAGAAAATCGAGGATTCCTCCTTCGCCTCGCCTTCCAACGCTTCTTCCGTGGACGCCTCCGCGTTCAATGAGGACTCGGTTTTGACCTATGGCTACTGCACAGAGTTCATCCTCCAGCTGCAGAACAGCAAAAAAGGCCCCGAGGAGTTCGATTTGGACAAGATGATCGAAGCCTTCTCTTCCTTTGGCGACTCCATCGTCGCCTTGAGGCAAGGGAACATCGTCAAGGTCCACGTCCACACGAAAACTCCGGCTAGGGCGATCGAATATGCCCAAAAGTACGGGGAATTCTTGACATTCAAAATGGAGAACATGAACCTTCAGCACAACGAGATTCTGCTGAAGGAAGTCGCGGGTGAAGGCAGCCCGCGGAAAGACATCGCCATCGTCGCCGTGGCCCCGAGCCCCGAGATCGGGGAGCTGTTCAAATCGCTGAAAGCCGATCAGATCGTCTCCGGCGGGCAAAGCATGAACCCCAGCGCAGACGATTTCGTCCGCGCCTTCAAAGCGGCCAACGCCGATCACATCCTCGTCTTCCCCAACAACGGGAACGTGACTCTGACCGCGAAGCAGGCCGGCGGGATTTTCGAGGGCTCCGACGTCATCGTCTTGCCCACGAAATCCATCGTCCAAGCCTATTCGGCTTTGCAAATGCTCGATTTTGAGTCGGAAACCCTTGAGCAAAGCGTGGAAACGGCGAAGCAGGCGATCGATTCGGTCCTCTTTGGCGAGGTTTCCACCGCCATCCGCGACTCGCTCAACAACGGGGTGCAAGTCAAGAAAGGGGATGCGATCGGCATCCTCCTCGGGGATTTGGTCGAGGACGAGGCCAACCCCGTCTCCTGCCTCCTTGCGACGATCCAAAAGGCTCCGGACCTCGAAGACCGATCCGTGATCACGGTGTTCTTCGGGAAGGGCGTCAGCGAGGAAACGAAAGCGGCAGTGGGGGAGGCGATCCAAAAGAAGTTCCCCCTCATGGATTACTTCCCCATAGAGGGAGGACAAGACGTCTATCCGTTCCTCTTTGCCTTGGAATAAGGCTAAAAACATCTCCAAAAAGAGGCGACTTCTCCTGGGTGGAGTCGCCTTTTTTCTTTGTTTTTCCTCTCTTCTTTCCATGAGGAACTGCCTGGGGGAAAGTTAAGGAAAGGAAGGGGAGAAATCAGGGAGGAAAAGGCAAAAGGAAGCCCGCAAAAGATGAAAACGGAATTTACATCGAACACGATCGGGCGTCAAAGAAAAACGTCAATCAAAAAACAAGTTGCCATCGAAATATTTTGCACAGCGAAGAGCGGATTATCGTAAGTATTTTATTGCCTAAAAAACGACTAATTATTTCCTAATCTATCGGTTGTCTTCGCCTCGGTGCCTTGCCGGATCCGCGCGATGTTGGAACGATGGCGGAAGATCAAGATCGGCGCGATCAAAGTATCGACCAAAGCGAATTCCCAACCGATGTGCAAAACGGGGAAGAAACCGAAGGTCCAAGAGAAGACCGCGTCCCAATCGCAAACTCCGGGAAGGGTGAGAGCGAGGATCGCCATCACCCATGCGGCGAGGGTCCCGGCGATTGATGTGGTGATGGAGGCAAGGGAGACCATCTTCTTTTTCCCGGCGACGAACAGATAGGTGAATCCGGCGAAGCAGAATTCGGCCCAAGAGGTCAGGATGTTGGTCCCCATATAGCAGGAAACGGCCTTTCCGCCTTTAAAGGAAATATAGATGGGCCAGCAATGGCCGATCGCGGCGGCAAGCCCGGCGAACCAATAATAAAGGGGCGCGGCTTGGTAGCCGTTGCTCCAACGAAGATAGGAGGAAACGGGGGTGAAGGTATAGACCGCCCAAAGCGCGTAAATGGGGAGAGCCGTCTTAACCA
>DCMK01000062.1:12852-13274 GCA_002321395.1 Caryophanales bacterium UBA1624 | reverse complement strand
TGCTTCGGACCTCAGCGACGCTTTGGCTCAGCTCGGACACTTCTTCATTGACCTTCTGCAGGTCTTTCTGCAAAGAAGCGAGCTGGGCGGAATAGGCGCCCTTGCCGATATAGGGGGTCGCATAGATCTCCGGGCGCGTGGCGCGGGAGGCTTTGTTGCGGTAGACCATCACCGTCCGGGTGATGGAAGCGTCGTAGTATTTGAGCTCCTGCTCCGAATCGACGCAGATGATGTCGCCCAGCACGTAATTGACGTAGCGTTGGGCATCCGGGTCGTTGGTGACGACTTTGGTGGCCAAAGAATTGGGGCGGGCATCGCGATCGTCGAGCTTGGCGACATTGACCAAACCGACGGAGTGGATGTGGTAAGGGCCTTTGTTCCTTTCGTAGAGGGAAAGGGCTTTGTCGTAATATTCATCTTTG
>DCMK01000062.1:11957-12821 GCA_002321395.1 Caryophanales bacterium UBA1624 | reverse complement strand
GGCTTTATCGTAATATTCCTCCTTGACGAAGAGGTCGAAGCGGCGGGTGTTCAAATACCCTTCCACCGCATTCCTCCAACCCTCTTCCCCGGGGGCGATGTCGATCAGCTCGCAGAAAGGATGGACCTCGATATCGTGGCCTTCTTCCTCCAAAAAGCCGCGATGGATGATTTTCATGAGGGTCGTGGCGTTGTAATCGTATTGGGGAAGGCCGCGGCGGAGAGCATCCAGCTTGAGTTGGAGCCCCTGCTGCTTCTGCTTGGCCTCATTGAGCTCGCCCCAACGCAGAGCCATCGATTCGTTGAGGGCGTTCCTGCGGCTTTCGAAGGCTTCGTCATAGCCCGACAAAGCGGTTTGGAAGCCCGCGAAATCCTCGGATTTGATGTAGGAAGAGAAATCTCCTTTAAGGGAAAGGGAACGGGCCAGTTCGCTTTCCTCCAAAATGGCGCGGTTGAAACGTGAGAGCAAAGGCATCAGGTCATTGACGGATTTTTGGGCTTGGAGGAGGTTGCGTTGGTTTTCCTCCAAAGCTTTGTACCAATCTTGCCCCGAAAGGGCGAAGAGCTTCCGTTGGACTTCCTCGATCTGCGCGACGATGACGCCGCGTTTGTCGGCTTCGTCCCCAATGAGGGAGGCATTGGTCTTGATGGTGGCTTCCAAGGAGGCGATTTTCCTCTCCGTGGAGACTTTCCCTTTGCGGACACTAAGGGCTTGAAGGAGCGATTTCTGCAGGGTTTTGTCCTCGTAGTCCGCGTTCATGGACACGATGGATTCGAGCTGTTCCTTCTTCTTTTCGTCGATCTCGACGTCTTTGCGGATCTCCATGTAGGAATGGATCGAGGCGCGGATGGAAGCGATGTCGAC
>DCMK01000062.1:752-11840 GCA_002321395.1 Caryophanales bacterium UBA1624 | reverse complement strand
TTAGGTAAAAGCTCATAGTATTTGCTGCTTGCCAGCCCTAACGCCCGGGCGATTTGGGATTTGATTTCGGTCTTCGTCCCTTTGACGGGGGCGAAGCTCCGATCCCCGAAAAGGGCATTGGCCCTTTCTTGCAGCAATTTGGCGTTAAGGGCTTTCTTCTTTTCTCCGTCTAAAGTGAAGAAAAGGTCGTCTTGGATGTGGCCTTGGCGGATCAAATAGAAGGATTGGTCCGCTTTCGGGGCGGCATCGCGGATTTCCAAGGCGCAGCCCAAGACCAAGGATTCCCCATTGGTGTTGACGAATTCCAAAGCGACGTGGGAAATGAGGTTCGGGCCGGGGCGTAGGCATTCCCTGCCCTCGGCGCCGATGGTGCCGCGCATGTAGGTTTCGACCGAGCGCGAGGTTTCGTCGGTGGCGGCGAGGTTGAACTTGCTCGACCCGCCGGCCAAAACGAAATACAGCGCGTCCAGCATGGAGGATTTTCCGGCCCCATTCTCCCCGGTGACGAGGATGTTCCCGGATACGGGGATGGTGTTGTCGTAAAAGCTCTGCCAATTGATGAGCTTGATTTTAATCAGCTTCTGCATCGCCCTTCCCTCCTTCTTCTTTCTTGGAATAAGCCGCCAGCTCCGCGGCGATCAAATCGATGTCGCTTTGGCCCATGACGACCAAAATGGTGGGCAAAATGACCATGCGGGTGGAGGCTTCGAGTTTGCTGCCTTTGAAGTCGAGGATCTTGCTCCGACGCAGCTTCTTCAAAGCCAAATCGTATTCGGTCATCCTTTTGATAGGGTGGAAGATGTTGGTTTGGTTCACCTTCTCCACCAATTCCTCCACGCCGATCGCGTTGTCCTCGGGGGAGGAAGCGGTTTTGGAATTCTCGTAGTACTTCAGGCGGAGGATCAAAAGAAGAACCGTCTCGAATTTGTTCAACCGCACGCGGGAACGGTCCTCATCGGTAGCGAGGTAGAAGAACCCCCGCTCCTGATCGAACTCCAAAACATAGTCGGTCAACGCGAAATAGGAGGTGAACAGCGCCTTCCTCTCCTGAACGAAATAAAAATCGTAAGCGTCCATTTTCTTGTTCTTCAGAATGAAGGTTTCGTTCAGGAATTTCGAAACGACCCGGGCGAATTCCTGTTTTTCTCCATCCCCCATGCGACGGTATTCGTCCACGAAGGATTCGGCGATTTCGTTTTTATCTGCCATGGCGTTTCT
Organism: Caryophanales bacterium UBA1624; assembly: GCA_002321395.1. GTDB lineage: Bacteria > Bacillota_I > Bacilli_A > RFN20 > CAG-826 > Alloenteromonas. The sequence goes on along the minus strand of DCMK01000062.1, from coordinate 10,622 downwards.
CCTTTTTCTTCAGCTGGAATTCCTCCAGCTCGTGCCCGATCCGGACGTAGCGTTCGTCTTTGAAGTCCAAGCTGTAATCGAGCTTTCTGTCCTGCGAGATGAGCTGCATCATCATCAGCACGATGAGGTCGCTTTGCTCCTGGGTGGGGATGTCGGTCGAAGGCATTTGCTCCTTCTCCCCCAGAAAGGAGAGGGCGGCGGCGTTGATGTTCTCTTTTGAGTAGGGGTCTTCCCCGAAGATGCGGTCCAAGCCCTTCTCGACTTCGGAGGCATCCCCTTCCGGGACCGGCACCTCCACTTCCACGGGCTTTTCCCTCTGGAAGCGGGGGCTTGAGAGGCTTCTAGCGTCCAAAATCCCGGAGGATTCGATGCGGATCAGGTTCTCGAAGGGGTAATCGTCGGGGATATCCGCGATGGCCTTCAGACAATCGTTGATGCGTCCGGTGACATCTTTGGTGGAGGTGAGAAGGAAGTCGAGCCTTGCCTTGGCGGAGGAAAGGTATTTCGCGTTTTGGGCATCCAAAACGTCGAGGTACTTCTCGATCCCTTCGAAAGAGGCGATCACATAGCCGGCTTGATCGCGAATCTCGCCTTCGATCGCCTCGTAACGTTCCTTAGTCAGGTCTTTGACGTCCTCGGTCAAAACGGAGTTGGCGACAAGCTCCTCCATATGGTCGCGGAGCAAATCGCGCAGGATATTGATGATTTGGGAGGAATAACGGGAGGGGTTGTCCCTCATGCGGAGGTTGTTGAAGACACGGAGGATGACCTGGCTTTGGTATTTGCCAACCAAGGTGGAGAGGATCTCCCGCGGGGACAGATCGGGGTTGTCCGTGAGGTTATCAAGGAATTCCTTGATCTCGCTGGAGAGGCGGGAAAGGGAGTTCATGAGCTCCTTCGTCAAACGGTAGACTTGCTGAAGGATCGCGGTCGATTTGCTGAGGTCGAAGCTCTGCAGGGTGGAGTAAATGACGTAGACGTATCCGGTATATTCCAAAGGCTTTTCGGCCCGTTCGGTGTAATTGACCAAAAACTCCATCGTGGCCTTGCCCGCGGAGGTGAAGGACACCAACGCGTTGTATCCGCCGAGGGACTCTTCGTTGATCCAGCCGAAATTGCGGAACTGACGAAGCTTAACCTGAGCTTTGTCGCGGGCGCTCCTCCGGGTGAGGTCCCCGCCTTCCCCATCGTCTTTCGCCTCGCCGGAATGGTCTTCCAAAAACGCCGAAAGAGCCCCCACCGCCTCTTCCTTTGGGATGAAATCCCCATAATCGATGGATTCGGAGAGGTGGTAAAGGATGCGGAGCAATTCGAAATTGCCCCGTTTGTCCTCCGAGGTAAGGACGGAGAACATTTTTTCATTTACGCTGTCGAAAAGGTTGTCCATGAAACTTTGACATTATGGCACAGCGGGAAACCCGCCGCCATCTTTTCTACAAAGTAGAAACGCCTTCCAACGCCCTTGATGCCCTTGAGACGCATCCCCTTTGGCAGCAAAATAAGCCCAACGCAAAAAATCAAGGCGGCCCATGGAACAAAAAGTCATCGAGGAAATCCGGAAAATGAACAAGGAAAGGGACTGGGACCAGTTCCACACGGGGGAGAACCTGGCGAAGTCGATCGCCATCGAATCCGGGGAGCTCCTGGAACTTTTCCAATGGGGGCACGAGGCGAAGTCGGTGGAGAGGCTGAAAGAAGAGCTCGCCGACGTCCTCTCCTACTGCTACATGCTCGCGGACCGCTATGGGCTGGACGTGGACCAAATCGTTTTGGACAAATACAAGAAAAACGAAGAGAAGTATCCCGTCAGCAAATCCAAGGGATCGAGCAAAAAATACGACGAATTCGACGATTGATCAGGCCAATAGGCCCCACATCATGTCCAGCACCATGAACACGATGGCCAAAAACGCGGAGACGAACAAGGCCCCAAAGAGGAAATAATCCAAAAGGGCCGTCTTTTTGGTGGGCTTGCAGTAGAAGAAGGCCAAAAGCCCTTCCGCGATCGGGGCGATCAGCAAGGCGTAACGGATCCTGGCCAAGCCGGGAAGCGAGGAAGGGGCGATGAAATAAGAGGCGGCCAAGCAGGCTTTCCAAATGGCGTCGGACAAAAGGGCGCTCCGGAGAGAGGCCCCGCCTCGTTCATCTCTCCCCGACCATCCGGAGACGGTGGCGAAAAGGAAAAGCAACAGGGAGAAGAAGGGGATCAGGGTCCAAAAGGAAGCGCTGCGATCGGGAATGCCGCGATAAAGGTAGATGAAAGCCCCGGACAAAAGGCAAGCGACAAGAGGCAGGGCGATCCCGAACACCAAATAGCAGGCCCAGGCCCCCTTACCCCAGCTGCGGACCGTAGGGCGCTTGGCCTTGCACCCCAATCGGGGGCGGTATTGCCCTTGGGGCTTGCCATAAAGAGAGGTGAACGCGATATCGTTGCTCTTGCCGGCGACTTTGTGCGCATGGGGGGAGCGGAGCAGATCCTCAAGCAGTGGATTGAAGCGAAGCAGCAGCGCCTCATTCAAATGCTCCTTGATGAACAGAAGGGGAGTGCCCAGCTTTTCAAGGTTCCCTTTCTTGGGGTGGGTCTTCTCGATTTCCTTGAGCACGGCACGCATATGGAGGGGTTCCATGCCCAAGGCGATGGAAGCGGCGAAGAGCTCGATCTTCAATTCGAAGGAAAAGGGCCGAATCGCCTTGACGACCGCGTCGAAGCGTTCCTTTTTCAACCCCTGCAAGGCCAAAAGATGAGCCAAGACGAGGAAATGGAAATCGTCCGGAGAGGAAATGGCGGAAGCGAATTCCGATACGCGGGTCGCGAATTCCTCGGATTTGCTTTCGATGGCCTCCGATTCATAAAAATACAGCTTCAGTTCTTTCTCATCATAGGCATAGCGGAATGGGGCGAGGCGTATTTCGCCCTTGGGGAACAAATCCCGAAGGCGGAATAGGGTCAAGGCCAATTCCAAATCGCGTTTCTTTTTAAAGCAGGATTCGCTTAAGGAGTTATAGCAGTTCAGCAACAATTCGCCGAAGCGCTTCTTCTTGATTCTCGTGGCCTCACTTTCGATTTTGTCGGATAATCCCATTCTCCAAAAAGGGAGAAGGGGGAGAAAAAGGCTAACCTCCGAAACGCCTTTTTCGAGCAAGCTGGAGCAAGCGGAATACAAAAACCCTTTCGCCGAATCGATCAATTCTGCCGCCTCGTTCATCTCTTCTAGGCCGACGGGGAGGGAGAGGCATCGCTGGTAATGCCTTTCCGCCTCTTCCTTGCCGATGCTTTCGCGGCGATTTTCCTTTTCGGCAAAGAAAAGAGAAGTCAATCGGCAAATAAGCCATGGACGGATGGTGGCCGCTTCCTTTTCGACTTTCAAAGGATAGGGCGATCCTTCGATTCGAAGGGGGAGGGAAGAGGCGATCTTCAAAGCTTCGTCGTAATTCTTTTCATGGCAAAAAGCGGAGATTTGCAGGGATGCTTTCCCCCAAATATTGCTAAAAGATATGATTTTTCCATTAAACTCGCGGTTTTGTCTTTCCTTTCGCTTCGCCTGCAAAACCCGAGCTTTCAGAGACACGATCTCATCGTTCTGCCTTTTCAGTTCCCCAATGGCTTCTTCGGTCTTCGGAAAGCGGAGGCAAGGGTTCGGAAAAGGGGGCAAAGCCTCCGGCTCGGAAAGCAGAAGGGAGGGGACTTGGGGCGTTTCGATGTCTTCCATTTTCACTTCTCCTCCTTTTCAAAAGCTCGCTCAAGCTCCTCGGTTTGGGAAAGGAAAACCTCCCCAAGGGCCAACCCCTCTTTGCGAAGCTGTTGAAACCGAACCTTCGCCAAATCGAGGCAGGCTTCCTCGATCTTCGCGTCTCGCGTGGCGATTTCCTTCTCGATTGCCCGCTTATTCATCTTTCCCTCCTTGGAAAAGAGAAAAATAGCAATTGGCGAGGGACATGGATGCCTTCTCATCCATTTCCGCGAGGGATTTCCGACCAAGGCTTTCTTGGCACGACTCGTAAATGGAAACCGAACGGGTCATCTGTTCCAATTGCCTTTGCTGGGACTGGGCAAGAGACCCCAATTCCGCGGCGCCTTTATCATCGAGGCATAGGGAAGCGGAGAGGACTTCCCCCTCGATTTTCTTCGTTCTCTTTTCCCAAGCTTTCTCTGCTTGCTCCATCTTCTGGGCCCTCACGCTTGGTTGTTCTTGGGATCGTCGAATCCGAATCCCGCGCCTTTCATGGCGTTCTCTTTCATCGATTGGACTTCCTCTTCGTCCACCACTCCGACGAGCACGAAAAAGTCGAGCAACGCCACCGACAAAAGGAAGGGGGACGTTTCTTGGATGGTTTGGGGGTATTCGGGGAGATGCCCCACCACGCTTAAGGCGTCTTTCGCGGTTTGAAGCAAGGCTTCATATTTGGCGTCCAATTTCCCATTGGCCCGAACGAAGCTGTCAATCAAATCCAAGATGCCGGCATCCGCGCCGTCTTTCTTCACGCCTTTGACGATCTCGATTTGGGCGGAGGAAAGGTAGCCCTTCACTTCGAAGTCCGGATTTTCAGGAAGCCCGTTTTTCTTTTGCTCTTCTGCCATGTTCGCCTCCTCCTTCTGCCTTCATTTTAATTCAGCGCGCAAACCCATCAATAACTCATTTCATAGGCAAGACTTCCCGCGCCGCTTCCAGCATATCGGAGAAACGTTTCAAAGTGGCGTCGGGGGAAGAGGCGGAGCCGAATCCATAGGAAGCGTGGATGAACTTCAACCCGGCTAAGCGCGTCTGCTTTTCATCGGAGGCGGTATCCCCCACGTAAGCGGCCCGATCAATGCGGAAATCCTTCATGAGGCGAGCGATTGAGCCATGCTTAGGAAGCAACGTGTCCCCATAGCAAAGATGCCCCGAGAAAAGGCCAGGAGTCTTCAAAGAAGCCAAATAATCCTCGATGTAGCCTTTTTGGCAATTGGACATAATCAAAAGGATGTAACCCCTGTTTTTGAGTTCGAGAAGGGTCTGCTCTTCGTCCGGGAATTTCTCTCCAGGGTGGGCCCGCAAATACTCAATCTCGTAATCGAAGGATTCCTTGGCCCAAAGAAGGCCTTTCTGATAATCAGGGGAGGAACGGGCGATGTTCTTTTGGATTTCCTCCATCATCAAACCCATTTGGGCGCGGACTTCGGGTGCGGTGATGGAAAAGGAGGGCCCAAAATATTTGCGCCCGACCTCGCTCCAAGATTCAGCCACTTGGCTGCTGGAGTCCCAAAGGGTGCCGTCCAAGTCGAAAATCAATGCAACGCGTTCCATAACGATCGAATTATAAGGCCGTTAAGGCCTTTCCCGCTACTAAAGCTCCCTGCCTTTTGGTATAACAAGTCCATGGCCATGGAGGGAAACGACTTAACCACCGACAACCTTGCCACCAGCGATGAGCTTTCGGCTTCTTCCGTCTATGCCGTGGGAAAAGACACGCGGTACGCCAAAAGGAAAAGGGCGACTCAAATCGCCGTGACGGCCACCTCGCTTCTCGTCGTGGCTGGAGGGGCGTTTGGGGCGGCGAACCTCAATCCTTTCCTCAAAGGGGTCCCTGTCTTATCATCCCCCACGTTCACTTACGAAGACGAAACCATAAGCTTCTCGTTTTCCCTGCAAAACGAAGGAAGATTCCAGGTGACTTTCCTGGTTCGTGCCGACAAGGCGAACACGCCCCTATACACCCTCGACATTTCGACCCCCCAAGAGTACGCCGGGACCATCGAAGGCATCAAAAGAGGCGTCGCCTACGAGGGGCGATGGAACGTAAGCAACGGTTTCGACTACGAGACCAGCGAAACCCTATTCCGCATCAACGAAGAAGGAGAAATCCAATGAAAAAACCGCAAAAGAGACAGCCGACTTTGGAAGAACTCGAAAGCAAAAACGAAGCCGTTCTCCAAAAAAAGGCGAAAGAAGCAAAGGAGATCCGCGAGGAGAACAAAACCTGGTGGAACAGCAAAACGCGCAGTCAGAAAACCTCCTTCATCGTCTCCTGCATCCTATTCGCCGCGGTTTTGGTTTGGATTTTCCTTTGGATCTACGCGCGCGATTTGTTTGGGGATGAAATCGCCAAAATCGCTTTCGGGGCGAAAAGCGACGGATCCCTCTACCGCAACGGCTGGGAATTCCTGGGGGAGACGATCGCCAGCACCGGAAGCGCATGGCTGGTCACCATCTCCTCCATCGCCATCGCCTTCTTCGTGACATTCCTAACCAACTTCATCATCGGGCTTTTCACTTGGAAGGGAAAACGCAGCAAAACGATCGGCTCCTTGGTCCGCAGCTTGATCCGCTACGTCGTGATCCTCATCACCATCGCCGTCACCCTCACGGCTTGGGGCGTCAACGTCGCCTCCATCGTCGCAAGCCTCGGGATCCTGACGCTGATCATCGGCCTTGGTTGCCAGAGTTTGATCAACGACGTCGTCGCCGGGCTTTTCATCGTGATCGACGACTTCTATGACGTCGGGGACATCGTCATCATCGATGGCTTTCGCGGCGCGGTCACCGACATCGGATTGAAATCCACGAAGCTCAAAGACGATGGGGGCAACATCAAAGCCATCAACAACTCCACCATCACGACCGTCACCAACCTCACCCGCGCTCCGAGCCTCATCACCATCAGCATCGGCGCTTCCTACAACGAAGACATTGAGCATGTGGAAGCCGTCATTGCACGCGAACTTCCCAAAATCAAAGAGAAGATCCCCGCCCTCCTGAGCGGCCCGACCTACCGTGGAATCCAAGGATTCGACGACGCTGCGGTCGAATATTTCTTCATCGCCACCTGCTTAGAAGAAAATCGCTTCCAAACCACCCGCGACTTGAACCGCGAGCTTTATCAGATGTTCGTCAAAAACGACATCCTCATCCCCTACAGCCAAATCGTCGTCAACCCGCCCGACCCCAAACGGCCCGCCGCAAGCGAGGAGGAAAAGAAGATCGCCGAAAAGCTCGACGCCTCTTACCGGAAAATCAACAAGAGCGCGAAAAAGAAGAATATCCTGCAAAAAGCCCGCGATTCTTTGTCAAAGGCCGTGGAAGAGTGATCGTCAAAGTAAGGAATCTAGGAGCGTTTCGACTTTCTTGAAGCGCTTCTTTTTCTTTGTGCAAAGGGCTCCTTTGGCGAAGACCATCCGGGGGCTTCCCAGGGCTTTGAGGTCTTCGAGGGGGTTGCTTCGGTAAACGACGAGATCGGCTTGCTTCCCGATTTCGATGGACCCCGTCAGCTTCGCGATCCCCAGGATTTCCGCGTTCCCCAAAGTCCCGGCGCGCAGGGCTTCCAGGTTGGAGCACCCCACCACTTTTTGGTAGAAGCAAACCTCCCGCCACATGGTGGAATGGAGGGCGAAGGGGCAGGAGGCGTCGGTGCCAAGCCCCACCGGGATGGCGTTTTCGAAGCACGTCCTCGCCGCCGAGGCGATTCCTTCATAGACGATCTTCGTCGCCTTGATTTGCTCGGGGCTGTATTTGGAGTCCTCCGGAGGCAAAGCGACGGTCGGATAAGAAGGGGAAAGCGTGACCACGATGTGGCTCTTTTCTTGGCGGAGGCGGGCGATGTCGTCTTGGTTCAGCGCCGCCCCATGCTCAATCGTATCCACGCCGGCCTGAAGGCAATCGGCGACGCTTTTGCTGCATTCGGTATGGGAGGAGACTCTCTTCCCCCGCTCGTGGGCCCGTTCGACGACGAATTTGATGTCCTCGTAGCTCATCCTCGCCTCTCCGGGATGGTCGGAATCGGTCGCGTCCATCACCCCGGCGGTCGCCATGATTTTGATCCAATCGCAGCCTTGTTGGATGTTCTTTTCGATTTGGCTCAGATATTCTTGGCGGTTGGAGCAGCCCAAGGAAATCGTCCCGACCCCATGGCCATCGGGGCTCGTCAAGGCATAGCCGGAAGTCAACAAAGAGGGCCCGAGGAACTTCCCTTCTTCCATTTTCCTTTTCGCCCAAATGTCGGAATAGCGGATGTCCCCTAAGCTGCGGACCGTCGTGGTCCCGGAATAGAGGGCTTGCTGCAAAGAAGCTTTGGCCGTGTGATGGAGATAGAGGAGGCCGAGTTCGGTCGGGATCAGTTTTTTCAGGAAATCCTGCCCCTTCCCTTTGCTGGCGATCGCTTTTTTGGGCACGCCGTTCCCGAAGAGATGGCAATGGGCGTCGATGAGGCCCGGGGCTAGGTAAGCCCCTCCCAAGTTGATCGCCTTATCGCCTTTGCGCTTGCTTATCCCCTTCCCAAAGGAGATGATCTTCCCGTCTTCGATCCGCAAGGAAGCATTCTCGAGCACCCGGCCCGTTTCGACGTCGATCAGGGAAGCGTTTTCCAAAAAACAGTTCTTCGCTTTCTTCATAGGGCTATTGTCGTCAATAAGAAAAGAATTACAACCACTTTCCCCCAGGCGCATAATGGGAGCATGAGCAAAAAGAATCATCGCGGAGATTACGATCCGCGCGTTTTCCTGGGAATCGCCCACCGGGGGCTGCACGGAAAAGAGATCACCGAAAACGGGCTGAAGTCCTTCCAGGCAGCGATCGACAACGACATGGCCTTCGAATTGGACGTCCATCTCAGCAAAGACGGGGCCCTCTTCGTCTGCCACGACGATAGCCTCCTCCGAACGACCGGGAAAGAAGGGATCATCGAAGAGCTCACCTCGGAGCAAATCGGCGAATACCGCCTCCTCGATGGGGAAAAAGTCCCTTTGTTCCAAGAGGTTTTGGATTTGAACCAAGAAAGGGTTCCCATCGTCGTCGAGCTGAAAGTTCACAAAGGGAACTACAATCCCCTCCGGAAAGCCCTCATGCGAGCGCTGAAGGGGATCGAAAACAGCAAATCCATCGTGCTGATTTCCTTCGATCCGCGGGCTTTGCTCCATTGCGACAAACGCTTCGTCACCCAACTGTTGGTCTGCAAAGAGCATGATTGGACCTTCAAGCTCAAGGGGCTTTACGATGCGCTGGATTTGGACCAAACCCTTCTAGAAAGGAAAGAGGTCCTATCCTACCGCGAAAAAGGCGGGATCGTGAATGCGTGGACGATTCAGACGGAAGAGGAATTGACTCATGCGAAAGACTATGCCGATATGGTCACGTTCCAGTTCATCGAGCCTTCCAAAGTGAAGGAAATCCTTTCGAAACGTTAAGCGATTCGGTCTCCCATGATCTCAAAGGCGGCCTCGCGGCCGTCTTTTATGCATGCGGCGACGTTTTTGGGGCCTAAATAGCAGTCCCCTGCCAAATATAGCTTGGGAAGGCTGCTTTTATGGGACTGCCCTTTCTCGAAAGGAACCCCAAGGACGGAGAGATCGACCCTTTGCCCGATGGCGGGGACGAGCAAATCGCAGGGGATGTGGCTTTCCGAATCCGGGATCGGGTGAAAGCTCGCACGCCCGGATTCATCCTTCTCCCCCAGTTCCATCGCGATGACTTTCAAAGCCTTCAGGGAGCCGTCTTCCTTCGCGACGACATCGGATACGTTATGGAGGAAAAGAAAGGAAACGCCTTCTTGCTGAGCTTGCAGCACTTCGCACTCGTTGGCGGGCATTTCCTTTTGGGACCGCCGATAGATGACCGTGACCTTTTTGCCAAGCCTCCTTAGCGCCCGCGCGCAGTCCATCGCCACGTTCCCACCGCCCCAGACGAAGCAAGAGGAGTATTCGGGGAAAGTCGCTTTTTCCTCGTTGTAGGCCCGAAGCAAATTCAAGCCGGGGATGATCCCTTTTCTGGGGGCGAAGGGACCGGGATTGTCTTTCCCCGCCCCAAGGGAAGCCAAGACCGCATCATAGCCGCCTAGCAAAGAAGAAAGGGGGGGTTGCTTCCCGATTTCGGTCCGATAATGGAAGCGCACGCCAAGGGA
>DCMK01000062.1:0-602 GCA_002321395.1 Caryophanales bacterium UBA1624 | reverse complement strand
CCTTGCTCAAAAACCAAGCGGCGGAAAGATTGGCGATGCCCGCGCCGATCAAGGCGGCTTTTTTGCCGCAGTTTTGCTTCTTGTCCAAATCCCTTGGGAAAGAAGAAGCGAGAGAGGCCTCGATTTGGGGGACGTGCACCGGTTCCCCCTTGATCCCTTTTACGCATCGGAGGCATTGCCTTTCGTGGTCGCAGACCGAGGAGGTGATCTCCGGGAAAGGATTGGTGGAATAAAGGATTTCCGAGGCGCCTTTCAGATCGCCCGATTTGATTCTCTCGTTCATCTCCGCGATGTGGTTCCCCGCGGGGCAGAATCTCTCGCAGAAAGGGTTCGGGCAGCCTAAGCAAAGAAGGGCCAAATCTTTTGCGTCCATTCTTCTTCCTCCAAAACGTTTAAAATTATAGAAACAACCCCGGATCATTTCCATGAAAGAAACCCCCATCCTCAAAACCCCGCGTCTGCTCCTCCGCCCTTTCGAAAAGAAGGACTTATTCGACGTCTACGAATGGACCTCCTCCTGGGAAGTGACCCGTTATCTATGGTGGTATCCCAACCGCGACATCCACGTAACGGAGAAGCTTCTCGGCAATTGGATCAGGAAG
>DCMK01000028.1:6534-6787 GCA_002321395.1 Caryophanales bacterium UBA1624 | reverse complement strand
TACAACGGCGGCCTCCGCACCCGCAGCGCCGGCGTCATGCTCCGCGAGTTCCCGGTCGAACTCGTTGAACGCGCCGTTTGGGGCATGCTCCCCAAGGGACGCCTTGGCCGTCAGATGGCGAAGAAGCTCTTCGTCTATGAAGGCGCCGAACACAAACAGCAGAGTCAGCAACCCAAAGTGCTTGACCTCAGCAAGTAAGGAGAAACAAAATGGCTGAAAAAACCACGAAGTACTACGGCACCGGCCGTCGTAA
>DCMK01000028.1:332-6423 GCA_002321395.1 Caryophanales bacterium UBA1624 | reverse complement strand
TGCCCTTCCCGACCTTGATCCTTGACCTCAAGCAGCCCTTGGCCCTTCTCGGCGTCGAAGACAAATACGATGTCGTCGCCATGGTCAAAGGCGGCGGATTCACCGGCCAAGCCGAAGCCATTCGTTTGGGCCTTGCGCGCGCCCTCCTCGAAGCCGGGGAAGACAGGAAGGCCCTCAAAGTCGCTGGCATGCTTACCCGCAACGCCCGCGTCAAAGAGCGTAAGAAATACGGTCTTAAAGCCGCTCGTCGCGCTCCGCAGTTCAGCAAGCGTTAACCCGCTTCCTCGATGCGAAATCAGCCCAGGTTCGCCCCTGGGCTTTTTTGTTTCCAAAAACCCCAAGAAAAGGCCAATGGTGCGTGATTTTTTCGCCTAAATTAGTGCTTGCTAAGGCGGGGCAAGAGGTTTATATTAGTCAAGCGCGAAAGCGCGAATGGGCCTTTAGCTCAGCTGGTTAGAGCGTGCGCTTGATAAGCGCAAGGTCGATGGTTCGATCCCATTAAGGCCCACCAAATCGAATTACGCCCTCCATGAATGGAGGGTTTTCTTTTGCCATCCTCTTGCTTCTTTCCTTTGTTTCCGTCCCAATCCATAATTAGGCGATGCAAAAGGACATTTTAGCTTTAGATGTTGGCAAAGGTTCCTTGGGGATGGCGATTTCCCACAGCGGGATGTTCATCACTCCGCTGAAGAATCTCCGCTTCAAGGCCGGGGAATACAACGACGCGATCGCGATGATGCAAGAAGAGTTGGAAGGCGAAACGGTCAAAGTCATCGCCATCGGCTGGCCCACGTTCCCGTCCGGCGATCCTTGCGAGATGACCCCAATCGTGGAACGCTTCATCGGAAAAATCGAGCCCCTTTTCCCTGGCGTCCCCATCATCAAGGTCGACGAAAGGAACTCGACCGTGGAAGCCGCGGCGATGCTCCACGAAAATGGGGAGCGTTCCAAGAAGCAGAAGAAGCACATCGATTCCACCGCCGCGGTGGTGATCTTAAACCGTTATTTAAGGAGCGTCGGCCAAGCCGATTGAGTTATGGAAAATTTAGCTTGTTTGCAAAGCGTCGTCGAGAATTTGGTGAGTTCCCATTCTCCTTTTCATGTTGTCGCCAATCTGGAAAAAGACCTGCTTTTGCGCGGTTATTTGGCTTTGAAAGAAGGAAATGAGTGGAATTTGGAGGAAGGAAAAGGGTATTTCGTCAAAAGGAACGACTCTTCGATCATCGCCTTCCGCCTTCCCAAGGAATCGGCCGGACTTTGCTTCCACATCGCCGCTTCGCACAGCGATTCCCCCAGCTTCAAAATCAAACCGAATCCTTTGACGCTGTCCGGAGGGTTCGCCCTTTTGCAAACCGAGCCTTATGGGGGAGGGATCTATCATACGTGGATGGATAGGCCCTTATCCTTTGCCGGACGCATCCTTTATTCCGACCAATCTGGCATCCACAGCAAGCTGGCGGATATTGACCAGGATCTATTGGTGATCCCTTCCGTCTGCATCCATTTCGAACGGGATGTCAACGAAGGAAAGAAATTTAATCCCGCCGTGGACATGGTCCCCGTCTTCGGCAGCGCGGAGGAAGGGCTGGATTTCGACGCTTTCCTCAAAGCGAAGGCTGGGCTCTCCGATGAGCAGACGCTTCTATCTCATGACCTATTTCTCTACGTTCGGGAAAAGCCGCATTTCGTCGGCTGGAATTCCCAATACCTTTTGAGCCCTCGGGAGGATGACCTTTCTTCGGCTTATTCTTCTTTCTACGGCTTCCTCCATTCCGAAAACAATTCCACGATCCCGATGTTTTGCTGCTTCGACAACGAAGAAGTCGGCTCTTTGACCCGCCAGGGCGCCCGTTCCACTTTCTTGAAGGACGTGGTTGCCCGAATCTGCGGTTTCTACAAGGTCGACAAAGAGGAGATCTGCCCCCGTTCTTTCTTGCTGTCCATCGATAATGGCCATGCCAAGCACCCCAACCATCCTGAGCTTTCTTCCGCCGGGAGCGATATCCGCCTCAACAAAGGCATCATGGTGAAGTTCAACGCGAATCAGTCGTATACCTCCGATGGGCTTTCTTCCGCTCTGATCCGCTATCTCGCCAGGAAGGAACGGTTGAATCTCCAAGATTTCACGAACCGGTCGGATCTTAGGGGCGGGAGCACTTTGGGGAATTTGTCGAACGGGGAGATTTCTTTCCTTTCCGCCGACATCGGCCTCCCTCAATTGGCCATGCATTCCTGCAACGAACTCCTTGGCGCTTTGGACGTGGAGGACATGGGCGATCTTTGCCGAAGCTTCTATTCGACCGACTTTTCCATCGAGGAAGGGGACGTTCGGTTCAAAAATTAAGCATTTTCCCAATTCGCCATCAAATTCCGTTCCGCACGCCCCTATAATGGAGCAATGAAACGCATTTGGCTAAAATTGACTGCCGCTTGGATTTTTTTGGGCGCTTATATCGGCGCGTCCGCCACGATTTTGATTGAAAGCGCAATCGATGGGGAGGGATCGACGAAGCAGTCCGATGCCATCACGAGCCAAGTTCAGGACGCCATCGACAAGAATTACGATAAAAACGCAATCAAGGAGATTTCCGATTTCCAAGTTTCTTTCGATCAAGATATCGCATCCCGTCCCTTTTTCCCGGGGGACGTGCTTTCCTATTCCATTTCCTACCAACCCATCGACACAACGTACAAAAACCTCATCTGGACCATTGAAGACGAATCGGTTTTGACCGTCAACGAATCTCAGCAGACGATTCTTTTCAAAGCTCCCGGCACAAGCTCAATCACCATCCAAAGCGAGAGGAATGAAAAGCTGGCGAAATCATTTGCCTTCACTTGCCGCAAAATCCCCGTTTCCGAAATCCGCATTAAAAAGGAGACCGTCGAGTTGAATGTGGGGGACGTGTATACGCTAGAGCCCGTTGTTCTGCCGGAAAACGCCACCTTCAAAGACGTCGCCTTCGCCTCCACCGATTCGGCGGTGATCGAAGTCGATTCGGAGAGCGGAGCCGTGAAAGCCGTCAATGACGGGACGGCTGAAGCGATCATCACCAGCATCGACGATCCCGGGGTCAGCGCAAAAGTCCCATTTAAGGTCAATATGGTCGAAAGCCCTGATTTCAGCATCGATTCGATTTCCGTCTCGGGGAATCTGGGATATCTCAATTACAACAAGCCATCTTTGACCGTGAAGGCAAGCTACACCCATCGTGCCGCCCCCTTCGACCCGGCTAAAGTCCACGTCGCTTTCTTCGGGGACGATGGAATGCTCACGTTCTCCGGCGTTAAGAAAATCGCGTATGGGTCCTTCCAATTCAATGTGTCGCTCAAGAACAAAGAGCTTGTGATGGCCGATTCCTTTTCGGAGAAGAACGTCTCTTTCGACCTTACTTACGGGGAATGTGGAGCATCTTCTTCTTTGAAGATCGTCCCTTTGAAGAAGCTTGCGATCGCCGATTTGGACGCTTCGGCGATTCAACCCTTGACCTTCCGCCATATTTTTTTGGAGAAGCTTTCCAACGAATTCAATGAGCCCCTTTCCATTTCCGTGCCTTTGAAACCCGGCTTGGTGGCTGACCAATACGACAAGACCCGCTTCGATTTCGAGCTTTTGGATGCGGAGGGGAACGCTTATCCTTCCGGCTATTTCGGCAGCCCCTCCCGTTCCTATCTTTCCTTCACCGCTCCCTATGCGGCTTCCTCTTTGCCCGTGGAAGGGAAAGTGATTTACTACCCGGACAAGAATGACCGTTCTTCCTTCCTGACCTTCCCTTTCCATTACGAAGAAATCCGCGACGTGGAAAGCACGATTACGGGCCTTCGCTTCAAACGCCTATCCAAGGAAAGGGCGACGGAATTCCTGATCGGAAAGAGTTATACCAACGCGGACCTCTCTGGGCTGTTTGCGACCGAAGTCGTCGTCACTTCCAACAATGCAAAAGTCAAAAATTCGTTGCAGAAAGCCCCTTTAACGATCACCGCCGGGGATGATGACGGAGTTTCGATCGTCAAATCTTCCTCCGGGCAGATCACCTCTTTGACCTTCGAAGAAGAAAAGGAAACGACGTTGACTTTATCAACCCCCCTTGCCCCTTTGACGGAGACTTTCGCGATCAAAGGCGTTTCCAAGCCGAATGAGTTTACCTTTTTGGTCGATGGGGAACCCTTCGATGGGTCTTCATTGACGATTGGCAAAGACCAAGACAAAACCTTCGACATCGCGGCCGCCTTCTCCACGAACTTGGTGGGCGGTGACAATGTCGTCACCCCTGTCGAAATCGATCTGTCGTGGGTCCTCCCTGCCAATTTGAAAGACAGCTTAGCGGTCGCGGAGGACGCCTTCGCGGTCAAAGGCATCCGCCAAAGCGAGGATGGCGATCCCGTCAAAATCGCCTTCCAAGCTTCCAAAGGCGGGGTCCTTGTCTTTGAAAAGGAGATCGAAATCAACGTCGATTACGTCCCCGTCCGCGCTTCCGAGTTCGCTTTGAGCTTCTCCCTTTCGCTCGTTCCGAATGAGTTCAATAAGCCCAATGAGAACTGTTCCATCGTCCCCGTCGGTTCGGTGATCGGAGGAAAAATCGAGATGAACAAGGACGCCACGAACCAAAAAGTCCTCTTCTCCAGCAGCTCGCCATCCATTGTTTCGGTCGACGCCAAGACTGGCCTTTGCGAAGCCCTCGCCCCCGGAAAGGCGACCATCCGCGCGGTAAGTCAGGACGACTTGTCCATCTCCGACAGCAAAACCATCGAAGTGGTGGATACGGTTGCCCCCTTCACTCTGGATTTGGAGAAGATGAAGCTCGCTTCGAACGCCGAGGTGAAGAGCGATGAGAAAGGGAATCCCACATCGTATTTGATCAATTTGGAATTCGGCTCCGCTTATTCGATCTTCATCCACACCGACGTTCCTTGCTCCTCGAGCAACTTGACTTTCTCTTACGGGCCCTCTTCTTCCGACAGCCACTCGGTCCGGGTGGATAAGGCCGGCAACCTCATGACCATCGGGGCAGGGGACGACGTGATCCGCGTTTCCTATAGCAACGGCCTCCAAACCTATTTCCGGGACGTGACCTTCCGCGTGCGCAAAAACTACCGCTTCACGTGGTCCCAATTGACCCTCATCGTGAGGAAATCCCTTGGTCATTTCAGCCTGTTCGCCGTGACGGCCCTCTGCAGCATCGCCTTTATCTTCCTCTTCTTCCGAAAGCCGCTTTGGAAGATATTGGCCCTTTTGACCAGCGGTGTGCTTGGCTTCTCCCTGGCTGGCTTCTCCGAGCTGATTCAGCTTTACACCCCAGGGCGTTCCTGCAAATGGTCCGACGTGGGGATCGACACCGCCGGATACATGCTTTCGATTTGCCTCGCCTTGCTCATTTACGGCATCGTCTTGCTGGTCCTCTTTTTCAAGAACAGGAAGAAAGAAAAAGGGGCGAAAGAGGGGAAATAAGAGAAGATCCCCCTCTTCCGAAAACGCCTTGAAGAAACCCGGCGAAACGTTGATAATAGACGGGCCTAAAAGGCAATGGGTGTTTAGCTCAGGGGGAGAGCGCTTCCTTCACACGGAAGAGGCCACTGGTTCGATCCCAGTAACACCCACCAGATTACCCCCGGCCTTATGGCCGGTTTTTATTCCCCAAAGGGATTGCGGGTAGTAAAATCCGTGTATGCCGCCTTGGCTCAATGGTAGAGCAACTGATTTGTAATCAGTAGGTTGCTGGTTCGATCCCGGCAGGCGGCACCAGAAAAAGGCTCGCCAACGGAAACGTTGGCTTTTCTTTTCTGTAAAATATGAAAACGCTTTCATCCGATTTTCGCCTTGCTTCCGTCGGAATTGAGGCTATATTAACCGACCCCATTGAATTGCCTGGGGAAAATCAGTCGAAAGGAGGCATGGCAATGAAAGAGCTTTTCAAGAAAGCCTTCCCGAAAAGCAGACGCGTCGACGCCACTAAGAACAGTGGTTCTTGGGAAAAGAAGTTCGAAGATTCGCTCGCCGAAGGGTATGGCATGAATTACATCGATTCCATCGGAGTCGGCGGAATGTTCTGAAATGAGGGGTTTAGACCCCTTTTTTCATGGATTTTCCCAA
>DCMK01000028.1:0-300 GCA_002321395.1 Caryophanales bacterium UBA1624 | reverse complement strand
CCAAAGAATGAAATTCATATAGAAATAGACGAAAAAGGGCCTATAGTTAGCCGTGCCGCCAACCTTGCCTTGAATGGAGGAAAAAGATTCCGTGGCCAGAAAAATCCTTGAACTGAAGAACGTTACGAAATCATATGACGGGAACGTCATCCTCGACCATTTTAACCTATCCATCAACGAAGACGAATTCGTCACGTTCTTAGGCCCCTCAGGATGTGGCAAAACAACCACCCTCCGCATCATCGGCGGGTTTGAGACAATGCAAGAAGGGAAACTCCTTTTGGATGGCCAAGAGATCGA
>DCMK01000082.1:8134-14673 GCA_002321395.1 Caryophanales bacterium UBA1624 | reverse complement strand
TCTCCTTTTTTGCGCAAGAAAAAGCCGCGTTCGATAAGGAACGCGGCTCCCTGCTTTCGCTTAGAAGAATCTTTCCACGAGGTCGTGGGAGTATTCGATGGTTTCGTCCATGTCGCCGTAGGACATGATCTCGCCGGCGTAGAAGGTGTTGTTCTTGCCCTGCATGGCTTCGACTTTGTCGTACCATCCCGCGGCGTAATCCTCGGAATAGACGTGGGGGAAGTAGTAGGATTGGAAGCGAGTGAGGATCTGCTCTTTGCCATCGACCACTCGGATCGGGCAATCAAGATCCTTCATGTCCTGGGAGATAATCTTGGCGCTATCTTCGTAGGGAAGCTCTTTTCCGCCATTGAAGGTCTTGTGGTGACGGAGGGAATAGGAGACGATCGGCATGTCTTTCTCGCCGGTCCAACGGCGATAGTAGACCATGACGTGCGGCATCCTCTCAGGGACCATGTTGTCGACGATGTAGTAAGAGACATCGGGGTATTTGTCGGCTTCGACTTGGAAGGCTTGGGTGTCGTAACGCTCGTAGTCGATCTTGGAGAAGAGGGCCCTTTCCTCGTCGTTGACGTCGAGCCACTTGTCCAAGGAAACCGCGAACGGGTTGTTCATCGGGTTCTTTTCGGTGGCGATCTGAAGCGGGGCGGTGATGATGATCTTGTCGAAGACCTCTTCCTTCCCGTTGACGGTGAGGGTGACCTTGTCGCCGCGGACGACTTTGCTGATGTTGGAATTCAAAACCGCTTTGTGCTTCAAATGCTCGTTGAGGGCTTCGAAGATCGATTGGGTGCCGTCTTTCCAAGTCCAAAGGTTGATCTTGACGAAGTTCATCATGGTTTGGAAGTCGAGGTACTTGAGGACGTAAGCGGCCGGGATTTCGTCGAAGAATCCGTATCCGAAGGAAGTGAAGGGCTGAATCCAAACTTCCTGAACGAGGGGCACGCCATTCATCTCGCAGAAGTCTTTGAAGGGCATCGTGAGGTCTTTCAGGTTGGGGTTCTCGCCGGAAACGTGCTCACGCCCCGGGGTGACGGCGAAGCCATCGTATTTGCCTTGGGCGACGCCGATGTGGCCGGTGACGTCATATCCTTTGTATTTGGTCGCGAGGATCTCGCCGAATTTCTTGATCTGCTTCTGAAGCTTCTTCAAATGCAAAGCCGCTCCCGGGTGTTTGAAGAAGAACTTCATCGGGCTCTTCATGGCGTCTTCGGTGTCCCAACGGTAGTCCGGCTTTCCATCGGGGTATTTGTATTTGCGGTATAGGCAGGGTCCTTTGTGCTCGACCCCGGCGAATTCTTCCACGTCGTGGACGGCGTAATAGGAAGGAACGCCCATGATGGCGCCCATTTCATAACGCTTCCCGTTGAAGGTCGGGGAGTAGCATTTCCCGCCGACGCGGTTGTTCCTTTCGTAGATGACGTAGTTGTCGTACCCCTTCTTTTCGAGGTACATGGCGGCGGAAAGCCCAGCCGGCCCGGCGCCGATGATGGCGATACGAACGTTTTTGTCCATTTCGAACATTCTCCTTTATGTTGGCCCTATTCTAGAACGCCGTTTCGAAGAAAGGAAAACTTTACCGATATGGCGATATCGAGAGGGTTATCATGGTTTCACCCTATGAATATCAGGCATTACTCTTCGTTTCTAGATATGCTTCGCGGCCAGGATCCCTCTTCTCCCGCGATCGTCTTCAAACAAGAAAACGGAAAATCGGTTCTTGATTATGCGTCTTTGATCCGATTGGTTGAGGATTTCCCGGTTGAGGAGCATGGCTGCATCGGCATCTTCGCGGACGGAAGCCTATCATCGATTTTGGCGATTTTGGCCTATGCCTCCGCCCATATTCAAATCGCCCTCCTTTCCCCTTTGGAGGACCCTCGCGTTTTGGTCAAGCAGATCCAAGCCGCGGACATTGATTTCCTTTTGGGACCCAAAGAACTCACCGAGGGCCTTTCCGAGGCTTTGTCGAAAAACAAAGCGGAAGGGGAGGGGAATATCCTTTTCTTCACTTCCGGGACCACTTCCAGCAACAAAGCGGTCGTTTTGACTCAGGAAAGCCTGTGTTCCTCCGCATTCAATGGGGCTAGCTTGCTCCCCCTTTCCCCCAAAGACCTTCTGTATTCCTGCTTGCCCCTCTCCCATGTCTTTGGGTTCGTCTGCTCTTTCCTTTGGCCCCTTTCCTGCGGGGCTAGTTTGGCCTTGGGCGGAGGGATCAGGTCCTTCTTCACGGACTTCCTTTTCTATCGGCCCACCGCGGTGAGCCTCGTCCCCCAAATGGCCGGGTTCCTTTTGGCCCACCGCCTTTTGAATCCCGAATTGCGGCTGATCCTGATCGGCGCGGGCGATTGCCCCGAATCGGTGCTGCAGGCATTGAGGAGCCAAGGGATCCGCGTGAGCTTCGGCTATGGCCTTACCGAGACGAGCTCCGGAGTTGCTCTGTCTTTGGGCGAGGATCCGAAGGCGATGACATTATGCCCAGAGGTAGAGGCGAAATTGGGAGAAGACGGGGAAATCCTGCTTTCTTGCCCATCGCTTGTCATGAAGGGCTATTACAAAGACAGGAAATCCACGGAAGGCGCATTCTCTCAGGGATATCTTAAGACCGGGGACCTTGGGAGGATCGACGATGACGGCCTACTCCATGTCATCGGAAGGAAGAAAGAGATGCTCGTGCTCAGCGACGGAAGCAAGATCTTCCTCCCGGAGTTCGAAGCAAAGCTCGCCTCCTTCTTGGGGGAGGGGGTCGACTTCGCTGCTTGCCTCAGCAAAAAAGGCCAAGTCGTCCTTTGCGTGGGCAAGGCCAAGATGGGGGATGATTATTCCCAAGCGGTCTTGGCGTTCAATCAAACTTGCCCTTATTCCCACCGGATTGCCCAAACCCAATATTTCCCCGATCCCCTTCCTAGGACCCAAACGGGGAAAATCAAACGGTGGCAATTGCCTTTGCTGCTTGTAGACTAAGGGAGTGGTTATGAAACGAGAAGAAATCAAAAAGAAGGCTTTGTCCATCATCCGCGCTTGCGTGCCGGATTTGGCGGAGGCGAAGATCGAAGAAGGTTCCAACATCAATACCGACGCCAGCGTGGACTCGATGTCCTTCATTTACTTAATGACGCAGATCGAAGCGGGATTCGGGATCCAAATCCCCCAAAAAAAGTGGGCGAAGCTTTCCACTTTCGGCGCTTTGCTCGATGAGATCCAGCTGCGCCTTTCCAAGCAAAACTGAACGATGCTTACCCAAAAGCTCACCCTTTTGACGGAGGATTGCGACGCGAAGAGGGAGCTTCGCCTGTCGCGCCTTTTCCAACTGCTTCAGGAGATTTCCATCGCCGACACGGAGGCTTTGGGGTACCCAAGGGAAAAAACCTTGGACAAAGGGCTCCTTTGGGTGCTCGGCAAGCAAAGGGTGGAGATTTCCCGCCTCCCCGTCTATGGGGAGAAGGTCGTTTTGACTTCCTACCCCGGGAAGAGGATCCCCTTTTTGTTCCCCCGCCATTGCGTCATGGAAACCGAAGGCGGCGAACTTCTTCTAAAAGCGAGCTCCGTATGGGCTTTGATCGATCAAAAAACCCGCGTCATGGTCAACCCCGAGGAGCATGGGGTGGTGATTGAGGGGAAAGAAGAGGGCGGCGAAATTCCTTTTCAGTTCCCCATGAAGTCCTTCCCTCTTATGGGGAGGGTTTGCTTCCAGGCCGAATGGAGGGATTGCGACCTCAACGGCCATCTGAACAACACGGCTTATCTCGACAAAGCCGAAAACTTGATCCCCATCCCCTTCCTATTGTCCTTCTCCCCGAAGGAAATCGAGATCGCCTATCGGAAGGAAATCCCGTTGGGGGAGAAGACTGAGGTGAGCTACGGGGAGGAAAACGGGACCTACGTTTTCTCCTGCCCGGAATTCTTCCTCCGCTTGCTTTTCCAACGTTGACCATCTCCTTTTGAGGGCATACTCTTCTACCAAAAGGAGGGTGGGCGCTTCATGGATAAGGGAACCCTTTTTTACAAACCCCATTACGATGTCATCGTGATTGGGGGATCCCTGGCTGGGATGTCCGCGGCTTTGTCGCTTGCTTCCCACGGGAAGTCCGTTTTGATTTTGGAAAGGCACAATCTTCCTGGCGGGCTTGCGACCAGCTTTGTTCGCGGAGGATATGAGATGGAGGGCTCGCTCCATGAGATGATGTCCATCGGCCCAAAGGAAAACCCTTTGTCGGTGCGGACTTATTTGGAGAGCCTTGGCGTCGACATCGATTGGCTGCGGGTCCCGGAGGCGTATCGCCTCACGGTTCCCGACGATGACATGGACATCGTCCTCCATGCGGGGATCGACAAAGATGGGGTGTATTTCGCCGCGAAGGAAATCGAAAAGAAATACCCCGGGAACCAAGAGAAAGTAGACCGTTTGCTGCATGTTTGCAAAGAAATCGTCGATTCGACGAATTACATGAACGACCACAAAGTCTCCAAAATCGACATGGTGAAGCATCATTGGTCGATGACTGCGACGGCGGGTTATTCCGCCCAAGAAGTCATGGATTGGATGGGGATCCCCCGGAAGGTGCAGGAGGCTTTGTCCGGCTATTGGATTTACGTGGGGCAGCCTATTTCGAGCCTCCCTTTCACGATCTATGGATATTTGATGGGGGATTATCTGACCGGCGGGAGTTACGTTCCAAGGAACTTTTCCTTCGGCATGTCTCTTGCCATGGCCATGGCGTGCCAAAAGAAAGGGGTCCAGTTCGAATATGAGACCGAGGTGGAGAAGATCTTGGTGAAGCGCGGCGCGGCTTATGGGGTGAGGACGAAGCGAGGGGACGAAATCCATGCGGACTACATCGTTTCCGGCGTCTATCCCGATGCGGTTTACGGGAAAATGATCGAGCCTCTGTCCGAAGTCCCTCCGCGGGCCTACAAATTGATCCACGGACGGGAGGAAAGCGTTTCCTGCTTCTCGGTGATCCTGATCTTGGACCAAACCCCAGAACAGCTCGGCATCGAGGATTATTCGGTCTTCGATTCCGACGTGCCTTTCTCCGATGAGGTTTTCTGGGAAGAGCTGAAGCATCCGAGGCCGTGGCATTACCTGACGACCACTTGCCTGAATTTGGCCAACCCCAAAGCCCTCCCGGACGGGACGACGTCCCTTTCGATCACCGCGCTCCCCCTCCCAGAATCCTTCTTCGACGTGGAGCCGGATGAATACTTCGCTTTGAAGCGAAAGCTAGCCAAGGCCATGATCGAACGCGAAGAGAAAAGGCTGGGAGTCAGCCTTTCCGACCATATTTTGGAAATCGAGATTGAGACCCCGGTCAGCGTCTCGCATTATTCTGGGCAGTACCGCGGAGGAATCTATGGCTATCAGCACCGCATGGAGGACTCCGTCGCCGCAAGGCTCCTCCATTATGGGGAAGAGCATTACATCAAGAACCTCACATGGGCTTCCGCGGCTTCTTTGGCGGGGGACGGGATGGCCGTTTGCATCAACAACGGGGCCATCGCCGCGAACATCATCCTGGGATGGGATAAAGAAAAGAAGGGGGCGTGAACATGGAAAAACTGAAAGTGAAAGGCTTTTTCTCGGATATCACCGGCCAGATGAGGGTCGATAAGAAAAGGAAAGAATGCATTAAGGCCGGTTCGGACAAAAACGATTACAGCGACCCCATCAAAGAGCTTTGCCGAAAGCTTCACCCCGAGGTGACGGAGGTTTCCGTCGTTTCGGCGGAGGAGGTTTCCCCGACGTCGAAACGGATTGTTTTCAAACCCCTTCCCGGCTTTGAACTCCCTCCCTTCCAAGCGGGGCAATACGTCAGCTTGGATTTGAAGATCGGATCGACGGTCACGACTCGCCCCTACTCGATTTGCTCCGCCCCTTACCAAGCAAGGCAAAAAGAAGGCTCCTTTTTCGCGATCGCTGTGCGGAAGGGGAAACCCGGGCAGGGATTCGCCTCGGATTATCTTTTCGAAAACGCGAAGCCCGGGGATTGGTTTTCCGTTCACCTTCCCTTCGGCCACTTCTACATCGAACCCCTCCGCGATTCGAAGAACATCGTCGCTTTGGCCGGGGGGAGCGGGGTCACTCCGTTCCTATCGATGGCGTTGGAGATCGCCCATGGGGGCATCGACGCGGACCTTACGATCCTTCTTGGTTCGGTGTCGAAAAGCGATATCGTGCTGAAAAGGCGGTTGGAAGATGTGGCCGCTTCTTGCCCAAGGGTGCGCCTGATCCATGTCATTTCCGGACCGGACGAGGCTTTGGGCGAAAAAGACGAAAGAGGGTTTTTATCCGCGGAGATCATCTCCAAATACATGGGGGAGGATCCGACCTTCTTCCTTTGCGGGCCCTTGCCGATGTACCGATACGCTCTCGGCGAGCTTCGGAAACTCGGCGTTCCCAATCGGAGGATCCGCACGGAGGTCTTCGGAGCCCCTAGGGATGTGTCCCAATGCCCCGGATACCCCAAAACGGAAAAAGGGAAAACTTTCTCCTTGACGGTCGTTCGGGGGATCAATGAAACGAAAATCCCCGCAAAAGA
>DCMK01000082.1:0-8028 GCA_002321395.1 Caryophanales bacterium UBA1624 | reverse complement strand
TGCCGGAGCGGGGAATGCGGCGCGTGCCGGGTTCAGGTCCTTTCCGGGGAATGCTTCGTCCCCGCTCTGGGGGATGGCAGGAGAATGGCGGACAAAGAAAACGGATTCGTTCATTCTTGCTCCGCTTATCCCCTAACCGACATGGCGATAAAGATCAGCGTTCTTTGATTTTGTTGGGCGAAAAAGGGAATCGTCCTTTAAGGAAGGGTGGGGCAACGACCCCATCTACGATGGAGGGATGACTTTTCTTGAAGTGAGCGGGCGCTTCCTCTATAATACCCGATGCTTCTGAGAAGGACGGAAGCACACATTCTCTTATGGTCGCACGGGGTTTCCGCCCGAGGCGATCCAAAGACCGAAATTAGGAGGTGCAACAATCATGGGAAAGTACGAAATCATGTACATCCTCTCCGCGACTCTTGAAGAAGGAGCCCGGAAGGCCGAAATCGAAAAGCTCCATGGCATCCTGACCGCCCAAAAGGCCGTCGTCCGCGATGTCAAAGAGTGGGGCGTCAAAGATTTCGCGAGCCCGATCAAAACCTTCACCAAAGGCTATTACGTGGTCATCAAAGTGACCGCCGAGCCCGCGGCGCTCAAGGAATTCGATCGTCTCGTCAAGCTTGATTCCAACGTCATCCGCCATCTGATTACCGTCGAACACGAATAATTAGATCAGGAGGTAACAAGCAATGATCAATTCCGTCGTTCTCGTCGGTCGCCTTACCCGCGACCCCGAACTCCGCAAAACCAACTCAGGGATGAGCGTGGCTTCCTTCACTTTGGCCGTCGACGATTCCTTCCGGGGGCAAAACGGGGAGAAAGTGACGATCTTCATGCCCGTCTCGGTGTGGGGAAAATCCGCTGACAACGTCGCCAAATTCACCCGTAAAGGATCTTTGGTCGGCGTGACTGGTCGCCTTACCCAACGCAAATACGTCCGTCGGACGGACAACGTTGAAGTCAGCGTGACGGAGGTCTCTGCTGCTTCGGTTGAATTCCTTGACCCCAAGGACAGCAACCGCACTGCCAACGCCAATTCGGGCTTCGCCCCGGACGCGAGCTCTCCGGAGCCCGCTTCCCAAGTGCGGCCCAGCCAAGAGAGCAAGAACCTTGATTCCATCGACGTCGTCGATGACGATCTCCCGTTCTGAGGCTCTCAGAAAGGATAAAAGAAATGCCATTCCGCAAAATGCGCACCCGCAAGAAGGCTTGCTATTTCAAGAAGAACCACATCGAGTACATCGATTACAAAGATGCGGAGCTTCTCTCCCGGTTCATTGGACCCGACGGGAAAATCACCCCGCGCGCCATCACCGGCACCAGCGCCAAATATCAGCGCCAGCTCGCCAGCGCCGTCAAGAAAGCTCGTTTCATGGGCCTTCTCCCCGACGTCAAATAAGCGTTTCGCTGCACAATAAGGCTCCTTGAAGGGGCCTTTTTTCTTGTCCTGCAGGGCAAGCGAGATTCGAAACCCGTCCTTTCCTGCGATAGAATGGCCTTAGGAGGGGTTGCTTATGTGCACCGCGTTGTTTTTGAAAGGCCAAGGAAGGTATTTCGGCAGGAACCTCGATTTCGATTTTTCCTATGGGGAGCAGGTCTGCGTCGTTCCTCGGCGCTTCCCTTTGCCCTATCGGAATGGGGAGACCGATTCAAGTCATCTTTCTTTCCTCGGCATGGCCTTCGTTCAGAATGGATATCCGCTATTTTACGATGGGACCAACGAGGCGGGGCTCTCCATCGCGGGCCTGAATTTCGTGGGGAATGCTTGCTACAACAAGGATTCGGAAAAGAAAAAGAACATCGCTCAGTTCGAGTTTATCCCTTACGTTCTTTCTACATTCAAAACGGTGGGTGAGGTCGAAAAGGCTTTGGATTCCATCAATATCACGGATACCCCTTATTCTGAAAGCCTCCCGTGCGCAAGCCTTCACTACATGATCGCGGACAAGGAACGCTGCATCGTCGTTGAGTTTGTGAAGGATGGAACCCATATCTACGACAATCCTTTTGGGGTTATGACGAACAACCCAGCCTTCGATATGCAGGTCGCGAATCTAAACAATTATCAGAAGCTATCGGAAAAGGATCCGGTCAATACGTTTGGGGGAAGCCTCCCGCTCAGCTGCTATTCCCGCGGCATGGGGAGCATTGGCCTTCCAGGAGATCTATCTTCGATGGGTCGATTCGTTCGGGCGTGCTTTGGCAGGAGCCACTCATTGTGCCGTTCCGGAGAGAGCGAGATCAGCCAGTTCTTCCACCTTCTCCGTTTCGTGGAGCAGCCTCGTGGGCTGTGCCAAGTGAAGGAAGGGGCTTACGAGATCACGATTTACACCTCCTGCGTCGATATGGAGAGAGGGATCTATTATTATTCGACCTATGGAAACAGCCAGATCAATGCGGTCGACATGCACCGCGTCGATTTGGGCGGGAGTTGTTTGTTCCAATATCCGGTTCAGGACGAAGAAAACATCGCGTTTCGAAATTGACGGATAACCCCCCGTGCATCGGGCCAAATGTTTTTTCGCGAAGCATTTTCGCCTCCTGCCACGAAACGGTTTGCTAGAATCTCTTTGGAGGTATTTTCAATATGAAAACACTGGAACTGGCCAAAAACCTGTCTTACGTCGGCTGCATCGACCACGATTTGAAAGTCTTCGACAGCGTCATGCCTTTGGAGTACGGGACTTCCTATAACTCCTATTTATTGAAGACCGAGGAAGGCGGGGTCCTCTTTGAGGGCAGCAAAGCCGGATTCGCGGAGGAATATCTCGATCACATTTCATCCCTGATCGATTTCAAAGACATCGTTTATTTGGTCGTTGCCCACACAGAGCCCGATCACAGCGGAGCGATCGAGGCCTTGCTGCGGAAGAATCCCGCGATCACGGTTGTCGCTTCCCCGGCTGGGATCAATAACCTGAAGAACATTCTCCGTTCCCCTTTTAAGTTCCTTATGGTTACCCCGGGCAAAGAGCTGAAAGTTGGCCAATATACGTTGAAATTCATCTCTGGCATGCTTCTGCATTGGCCGGATGTTCTCTTCACTTATATCGAAGAAGAAAAGGCTTTGGTCACTTGCGATGCCTTCGGAACCCATTATGCGTTCGACGATATCCTTTTCTCCAAGTTAAAGGACGAAAAGGGCTATGAAGCCTCCTTCGCCTATTACTTCGACTGCATCATGGCCCCTTTTTCTTCCTATGCTTTGCAGGCGGTGGAAAGAGTCCGTGCTTTGGACGTCAAAATGCTTTTGGTTGGCCATGGTCCAGTGATCGATATAAAGGTGCCGGAAGTCATCTCTGCCTTTGAAGCGGAGGCCAAACGCAACCTCCCCGTGGCGGAAGAGGGCCACTTTACCGTGGTTTATACCTCTTGCTATGGCTATACGGAGAAAATGGCTTTGGCGTTGAAGGAAAAGCTGGAGGAGTTCGGAAAAACGGTTTCGTTCTTCCAAATCGACGCTTTGAACTACTCACGCCAAAAAGAGAAAATCCTAGAAGCGATCCGGACCTCGTCCTTTGTTGTATTCGGAACCCCGACGCTTGCCAATGACGCGGTGAGCCTTTTCTATGATTTGCTTTTGAGCAAGCCAATCCCCTTCTTTCAAGGTAAGCGGTTCGCTGCCTTTGGCGATTATGGTTGGAGCGGAGAAGGCGTTAAGAACATATCCGATTTCGCTTTAACTAGGAAAATGAAAGTCAGTGAAGGTTTCAAGTGGGCCTTCAAAGTAGATCAAAAAGGCTTGGAAGGGCTTAATGAGTGGGTGAAAAGCCTTTTGGAATAAGCGAAACCTGGCCCGTTAATACCCTCTTCGACTCAGCGACCCCTTGGTGACATCCCATGGGGTCTTTTTCGTTTCTAACGGAGCAACATGTAAAGGATCGATTAAGGAGAAAAAACAAAGAAGAGTAGAGAAGAGAAAAGAAAAACGAAGAAAATGTATGGAAAAACTACGAATTGGCTTAAGAGGAGAGTAGAGTAAAGATAAGAAAGAGAAGATCATGACCGCTCAGGAATTGTTCCGAACCATCGACTTTAACGGAAAAGGAATCGTTTCATATCCAGACGGCTCCATTCTTTCTAGGAATGATCTTTCTTTTCTTTTGAAAGGCGGATATTTCGTTTTCGGCGCCTCAAATGAAGGAGAGGTCTCCGGGCTTCCCCTTGAGGAGATTGGGAAGATCAAAAAATCCATCGCGACTTGGGCAAAAACCAAAGTCGGTCTCAAGCTTCGCTGCGTGGTGCAAAACGTCGACTCGCGTGCGGAACGCTTTGCTCTTTTAGTGGAATCCACGTTTGCTGGGATGGATCAGCCTTTAACTGGCGTTCCCGAATCCGCCGAATCTTCCTTTGGTAGTTTCCTTTCTTTTGTGCATAAAGTCGGGCTTACGTCTTTGAATCGCGATGCGCTTCTTGCCCATCTAACCGAGTTGGCATCGGACTCTTCGCTTTCTAAGGGGCTCTCTCTATTTTGCGATGAATCCCAAAGACTCGTGACTGTTCTTTGCAAGGTCTATCAAAGGCAGGGCGTGGATTCGATGGTTTTAGATGCGGAGGAAATCTTCGGTTCCCTTTCTACTTTGGCTTTTAAGTCATATTTGTTCCTGGAACGGAATAGCCTTATCGAAGACGACCGGCGATCCTACCCAAAGACCGCTTTCTTCTTGGCGTTCGCTTTTTGCCTTTCTCATTTGGATATGTCCGCGCCGAAGCAAATTGAAATTCGGCTTTTCCCGAATCGCGCTGAACTGGTCTGCCCGGGATTTTTAGATGAAGGCGATTTCAAAAAGGATATCAACCAAGGGATTGCCGAAGGCTTCCTATTGTCTGGACTTCCGTCGGAAAAGCTTCTCCCGCTCTTTGGGGGGTATTCCTCCGTTCCCGAAGGATATGCGCCATCCTTTGTCTTGGGCCCCAATACCTTTAAGCTTCGCCTCATGGATTTGATATACCGGCCAAAAGAGGAAAAGAGTTTCGTGCCCGTGGATGGTTCATTATCCGAGGAGCAAAAGAAGGTCTTGAAGATTCTCTCTTTCGCCCCCCGCCCGCTTTCCTCTCTTATGAAGCAAAGCCCCTATAAGAGCCGTGCCGCTTACGCAAAATTCGTCATCAATCCTTTGCTTCAACGGAAAAGGATCGCACGCGTGGGGAAACTGACTTCCCCGAAAGCGGTCCTTTGCATCGTGGATGAGTGATCGATGCTTTGACCAATCAGGACCAGGAAACCAGAGAAGCGTTTTCCAAATGTTGGCGGTTTGTTAATGGCCTGACAACGCGCCAGGTTGCGCATGTCTTTTTTCTTTGTCGTTAGGGGAAATGGAAGCGTTTTTCGTTTTGCTTCTCCGCCGATCAAATTGACGTGGGGAAGCGTCGACCAAACCTTTACAGTTTTTGTTTTTGTTTTATCTTGAACCCGCTTTAGAGGTTACGTTCTATGAAAAAACAATCCAAACTTCTGCTCCTGACCGTTGCGGGTCTGCTCGGTGCCTGCACTTCCGCCCCGGAAACGCCGGCATCATCCGACACCCGTTCTGAGGAAAGCCCCTCCTCGCTCCCAGATAATTCCTCGTCCGTTCCCAATTTGCCCTCGTCTTCAGAGGAGAGCTCTTTGCCGTTTGTGGATCCCACCCCGGATTACACCGCCCAAGACGTTTTTTCTTTCCTGAGCAAAGCCGCCGCAGGGACCAACTTCACGGTCAAGGAAACCGTTCCTTCTTCCGATGGGGTCCTCTCGATGGATTACTTCACCTATTACACGGAGAACTACATCCATTACACCTATGCCAACGCGGGCTATGTGAAGCTGACCGACTATACGGGGGAATCCACCCTCCTTTATAACTATTCCGACGCTTCTTCCCCCACCTTGGAGCAGGCAGTCACCTATTCGCTCGACTCCTCTTCGACCGAGGCCCTCCCGGTTCGCGATACCCAGACCCTCAACCCCCTCATCGACGGGATGAAGGACGTCGAAGCCGATGACATCCTCTTGAACTATTCCTATTTCTATTGCAAAGACAAAACCCTCATCGAGGGGCTCAGCTATTTCTTGGGGGCCAGCTCATTGGCCTCGAAGATGTCCGCGGTCAAATTCGCCCTCTCCGACGAGAAAGACGAATTGACCTTCACTTTCGCCCCCGACTTCTCCTCCGGGGCTTCCGATTCCGACATTTCCACGATCGATTCGCTTTCCGGGGTCTTGGAAGCGGTGGGGACGACCTCTTTGGCTTCCATGGATCAATTCGTCGCTTCCTATAAGCTTCCGGAGGCCACCTTATCGGAAGAGTCCATCGCTTCCATCTCCTCTTCAGGCGCCTATCATTCCAAAGTCACCTACCATTACGAAGCCAACGCCCAGGACGTGATAGAGCAGGATGACCGCGTCGTCTTCTCCGAAAACGCCTTGCAACGGAGGAGGATCGAAAAAGGGACGACCTCTTCGGTCTACACCTATTTGACCAAAGACCCTTCCTCCGGGAACGCGATCTCCCATTATCTGGACTATAAGAACACCGAGGTTAAGGAAGACACGGGCAAAGCCTTCGCCGACCTGGCCAAAACCCCGGGATCCTTAATCGAAGAGGGCGCTTTCCGCTTGACCGGGGAAGGGGTTTACGCCTACTACGGATACCAAGGCAGGAAACTCATCGCCGATCTGGCCGGGTTCGACTGCGGGGGAATCGAAAGCGTCACGATCACCGTCGCGGACGGGAAGATCACCAAGCTGCACGCGAAGACGCCATCGCGGAAGGATTCCTATGGCCAAAGCATGCGCTATGAGGTCGACGTCGACTTCCAGCAAGAGGGATCCATCACCCCGATCACCCCCAGTACCAATGAGGACTACAACCTCATGGGCGCCATCTGGAACTTCCAGGATGAATATGGCTACGGCTTGTCCCACAGCTTCACCGCGACCATGAAGACGATCACCGGGAGCAACAACTACACGACCACGATGAGCCTCTTCAAGAAAGACTCCCTCAGCTCCTTCAATGACGTCCTTCTCTTCGACCAAGAATCGGTCGACACGGAGGAAGGGAGCTCGGGCGATCCCATCCACATCCGTTGGGGCTATTACCAAAAAGACGTGAGCAAAAAAGAAGTCATCCCCTTCCGCGTCAACTCCAAAGGGGAAGCCATCTCCTCGGGCGAAGCGATCGCGGACAAGAATTTGGGTGGCATCCTTGGGTTCGATGTCAGCGCGGACGTCTTCGATTTGCTCAGCGGGGATGAGGAGAACGGCAAATGGTCCTATGGTCTGAAAGAAGAAGCCAAAGGCATCCAAGACCACATCATCGCCGGGGAGCAGAAGGATTACTTGATCCCCTCTTCCCTGAAGATCGACGTCAGCCAGATCCCCTTGGAGGGGAGCTCCTATTCGATCAAAGTCATCGACAAGATCGAATACGAATTCAACGCGGAGGGCTTCTACAAAGGCAAAGACCAAATCCTCTTTGGCAGCTACGACAAAACCAAAGCCCCGGAGGATTTGGACTTCTCCACCCTCAAGGATTGGGTCGAGCCTGAGGATTGGGGTAATGGGGCCCCGGAAGTCTCGGGCGACATCGACGAAGCCTTCGGGGACGGCACGTCCTCGAAGCTGCCTTTCCTCTACCAAAAGCAGATGGAAGGGGAGTGGATCGTCGGCCAAAGCGAATACGATGAATACCCTGCCTCAGGCTTCGCCTACCGTTGGATGATCCTTTGCAACACGGCCTTCATGGTCGGCGGGGACGATGAGGTGAGCAAAGCCTACATGGTCGCCTTTGCGGAGAAGCTAAAGAAGAACGGCTTCGTCGAAAAGGATTACCCGTTGGGGAGGAACGACAGCGACGTCGCCGCCCTCTATAGCGAAGAGCTCGACCTCTACGTCCGCGTCCCCGAATCCGTCACCGCGGGGATCCGATTGCTGAGGATTGAGCAGCTAGATTCCAGTTCTTCTTCCTCTTCCGCTGAATAGTAAAAGCGTCTTATGAAGCCCTGGGAAACCGGGGCTTTTTCGTGGCTGCATTTGTGTTGAAAATT
>DCMK01000050.1 GCA_002321395.1 Caryophanales bacterium UBA1624 | reverse complement strand
TCCGAAAGCGAAAGCGGGATCGGGGAGATCCTCCTTTCGCTGAAGAAGGGCTTCCGCCTGGAAA
Source organism: Caryophanales bacterium UBA1624 (assembly GCA_002321395.1). Lineage (GTDB taxonomy): Bacteria > Bacillota_I > Bacilli_A > RFN20 > CAG-826 > Alloenteromonas. The sequence goes on along the minus strand of DCMK01000050.1, from coordinate 2,691 downwards.
CGGAAGCGGTGGAGGCCATCAAGGTTTTGGGCGGGAACGAGTCGGAGACGGTCTACTCTTCCTGCCAAGACTTCTATTCCTCCCCAAGCCGCTACCGGCAAATCGCCTATCAGCAAGATAGCGGCGGGAAACAGCCGAGCAAGGAATCCCTCCGCTTCGACGAGACCTATGTCGAAAGCCAGGGGAGCCTCGCCTTGCTTTCCCTTTCCCGGAACAACGAAGTCGAGCAGACCCCCATCAAAAGCAAGAAAGGGAACGACGTCCCTTGGGCTTCCGCAGGGCTGGAGAACCCCTTCGCCTCACTGAAGGAGGAGGATTTCGAAAGCGTTGATGGCGGCTACCGTTATTCGGCCTCCCATTTCGCCTTCGAATCGAAGATCAAAAGCTTCTTCGCCGGCTATGGGGGATCGATCGGCAGCTTCGCTTCCCTGAGCCTGAAGAAAGAAGGGGGCCTCATCGCCCTCTCCCTTGCCTTCGAGCCCTATACGGCGACGCTATTGGGGACGGTCGGGGCCAGCGTGACCAAAAGCTACACCGGGACCTTTCAAAGCTTCGGGGAGGAAGTCCCCCTTCCGACCCCGATCCAGAAAGAGGAGGACGGGGACTTCTCTTCCGCGATGGCGGACCTGCGGGCGCTCAATTTCAAGACCCATGTGAAGAACGAGGTCAAGAAATACAAAGACGGCCGCTTCTCCGACTCGGGGGAGACCGATGCCACGGCTTGCCCCGACAGTTTCTCCTACACCATCCAAAACGGGGGCAAAGTCACCGACGACGCGGCCTATATCCTCGATGCGAGCGGGGATTCCCAACGCCTCGTCCATTACGGCGGCTCCTCCTATTACGCCTCGGGGGAAGCCTCGAAGGCGAAGATCGAGGACTATTGGCCCGATTTCAAGATCTCAAGCGCTTTCTTCAATAAGGAGGGGAACGTCTATACCTTGGACCGCCAATATGCGGGCATGTTCCCAAATACTTCCCTCTTCACCCCCTTCCTTTCCGATACCATCGGCAACCTCACCATCACCCTGGAGGAAGGGAAAGTGACCATCCAAAACGTCAACGATGGCTATGGGACCTCCTCCAATTTCGGGAACCGGCACACCATCGAATATTCTTCCTTCGGCTCCGCCTCCTCCTTCGACAAAAGCAAAGCCCTCTACGATTGCTCTTCCCTGCCGTGGAAGCAGATGATCCGCGACGAAGAGGCCTATTCGGAATTCTCGAAGTCCTTGGGCGGGTCTTCGGCCATCTCCCTCATCCCGGTCTTCGGCGGGGTCTATAGCGAGCCTAAGCTCATCGAAAACGGGGTTTATTACCTCTACGTCAGCCTCCCCAGCGAAGAAAAGAGCCGCTCCTTCGTCGACTCCTATTCCGCCAAATTGCTCGCAAGCGGCTTCCAAAAAGCCTCCTCCTCGGGCGAGGTCACCTACCAAAAGGCGATCGATGGGCAGAAAACCCTCGTCCTGGACGTCTACTCGTTCCAAGACGGCGCCTCTTACGACGCCGGGATCCTCATCGGCGTGAACGAAAACGCCTAATGCGGAGGATGCCTCCTCCTTCCCAAAGGATCCGCCTTCGAAATACAGGCGCTTAAAAAGTGAAGAAGAAGGGCGAAGAGCAATGCACGTAGCCCTTCTTTTTGATTTATAATCAAAGAACCTATGAAAAAGAAAAACTCGGTTCTGAAATATAGCCCCAACCTCGTCAAGAACGCCTTCGCGATCGCCTTCGCTTTGTTCTGCCTCCTCGTTCTGCTTTCCCCTTCCACCCACATGGGCTTTCTGTCCTACCCCTTCGTCTTCCTCTTCGGGGGGTTTGGCCTGTACGTGTTCTTTTCCTTCTTCCTCGTCCTCTCCCTCCTTTTCCCTTTCCGGAAGAAAATCCCCTCGCTGAAGAAACGCTATTCTTTCGCCTTGGCCATCCTTTTGCTTGGCATGGGGGTGCTTCTAGAGACCCTTGCCTATGGGCAGGCGCTGGATGCGGGGGATCCCCTTCTGTTCTTGGATGAGCTGAACGCTTCCTTCCAAGAAGGCGGCTTCGCCTTGATCGCAAACCCCAAGCTCCTCGGCGGGTTTCCCTGCTATGAGCTTTCCGGGGTTTTGTCGATCCCCGGGCTTTTCCTCCCTTACCTGGTTTCGGGGCTTTTGCTTTTCTCCGCCTTGGCCCTCGCTTTCTCCCCTTTGCTGAAGAAAGCCTTCTTCGCCATCCGGGCAAAAATCAAGATCGCCTCGAGCAAACGCCCCGAGGAAAAGGAAAGGAAGAGGGCGAAGAAACGCTCCAAGCAGCAGGAAGGCATCGAAGTGGGGGAGGAGGATCCCAACGCGGACTTCCACGCCAAGAAGATCCCGCCCGCGAGCGAAAAGGACCGCCGGGAGTTCTTGGAACAGGAAAAAGGCGAATTGGAGCGGTGGGAGTTCTGCCCCTCGAGCTCTTTGCCCTTCTCTTCGCGCAAGCAGCTGCGCGAAGAGCCCCATGAGGAAGAAGAAAAGCCTTCCCCTTCCTTCCCCGCCTCCCCGAAGACGATCAACCGCGCCTTCCGCAGCGACGAGCTTCAGGAAGCTTCCTTCCCCTTCCCCGATCTAGCCAGGGAAGCAGAGAGGCAAAGCGAGCCCCCTTCCTCTCCCGCCCCTTCGCCCATCCCTTCCCCCGAAGAATCCCCCGCCCCCTCTGAGCCCCCTTCCCCGCCAC
>DCMK01000067.1 GCA_002321395.1 Caryophanales bacterium UBA1624 | reverse complement strand
CAAGGAGACGGTGAGGGAGGAATAGGAGGAGAAATCGTAATAAAGGGGGTCGGCCCAGCGAAGGAGCATCTTCGAATAGGGGTCGTGGTCGGAGATGTTGTAATCCATCATCGAATGGCCCCCGAGGGCGAGGTTGTAGGAGTCGGAGGGATAATAGTCCCGGAGCCCCAATAGATGACCGGTCTCATGGATGGCCGTATGCGCGTCGACCTCGTATTGCTCGCTGGAGAAGAAATCGATCCCCACCCACATGTGGTGGTTGAACGAAGGCCTTTCCTTGTTGGGGTCGGTGGCGAAGTTGGCGACCCAGGCCCAGAAGTTCCCCCCGCGTTCGGAACGGGGGCTCGAATAGACGAAGACGGCGTTGTCCACGTACCCATCTTGATCCAAATCGTAGGAAGAAAGGAAGGAAGAGGACACGCTATCGAGCTTGGAGTAGATCTCCGCGGGGACCCCGGGGAGATAGTCGCCTTCCTCCTCAAGCTCCTTCACCGTGTAGGGCACGTCGACGACCGGGGCCACCTCCCCGGAGAAGGAAAGCTTGCCCAGGCTGCTTTTCGAATAGAACTCCTTGACGGAGAAGTACCCCTTCGCGGAAGAAAGCTCCTCGGCGAAGAAGGCCTGCTCCAAGGTAGAAAGATCCCCGTCGGTGAATTCCCTTTCCCCTTGGAAGCGGCAGGGAATCACCAGGATCCTCTGCTCCCCCAACGCGGAGCAGGCGTCGCTTTCGACGAATTCGGTCGTATCCGAAAGCTCCATCGCCCCGGGGGAAATCCCTTCCGCGGGGGCGATTGGCTCATTGCCGCATCCGGATAGGAGAAGCGGCAAGGACAATGAAAGAAGGACTTTCCGTTTCATATTAGCCTCGGGAGCTGGTGTAATCCGGGGCCATGGAATAGGAATAATCCTGCTCCCCGGAAGAGAAGGAGATGGAGAAGGCGGAAATGTCTTTGTCGACGGAGAAGGCGTAGGGCAGCTCAAGGAATGGGGAGACGGTGAAGTCGCTCCCCATGCTGCTCAAGGTCACGTCATAGCCTTCGCCCTCTTCTTTGGCGAGGAGATCATAGGCGAAGGAGAAGGAACGCCAGACGTAGTCGTCCCCAGGGTTGAGGCTTTCCCAGATCGCGGTGCCTTGGCCGGATTCGGTGAAGGTCATCGTGAGTTTGTAGGTTCCGTCTTGGCCGCTCCATTTATGGGCGAAGAGGAAGGTGGGGGTGACTTCGCTGAGGGAACTCAGGAAGGCGCTGTCGGGATCCAAAGCCACGAAGAGGTTGTAGTCCTGACCCAAGGCAAGGGAGAATTTGAATTCCTCCCCGGAGACGTGGGTGAGGGCGATGTCGTACCCGAGCTCGGTCTTGGTCAAGGCGTAGGTTGCGTTCTCAGAGGTCCCTTTGACCTTGTCCTCGATCTGCACCGAACCGCTTAAGCCGTCCTGGGAGGGGGAGAAGGCGAACCAATAGCCGATGACCCCGTTGTTGATCCGGATCGCGTATTCCTTGGAGAAGAAATCCTTCAAGGAGGGGGCTTCGCGGACGGTGAAGACGGTTTGCTTCTTCACCTCGGGCGCGGAAGCGGAGGCGAAGGTCAGATGGTATTGCCCAGCCTGGAGAGGGGTGAAGCAAACCATCTCCGCCTCATCGGTCCACTCATTGACCTTGACCATCTTTTTCTCGATGCGGTAGGTCGAGGGGTCCTCTTCGACGGAGAAGGTGGTGGACTGATCGGCCTGGAAGGGAGTGGTCCCGGCCTTGAAGAGATATTCGACCCCCGCGATCGCGGAGAAGGAAGAGCCCAAAGAATCGGAGGTGTAGCCGGACTGATTCTTGGTGAAGTAGGTGACGTTGACGCTCGTCGGGGTCGCCGGCTTGACGGTGACGTTGAGCGTTTTGCTCACGTTCTTGGTGGCGATTCTGAGGGTGTAGTCCCCCGCGGCGGAAGGATAGAGGCTGATGGTGCTCCCAAAGCAGCTGGCGGATAGCCCGGAGGCATCCCCCGAGACCACGGTGACGGAAATCGGATCGAAGGAAAGGCTGCCCGTGGAAGGGGCGATGTCGGTCACGCTGATACTGGGATAGTCGGACAGGGCGATCTCAAGGCTGCCCCCATCGGGGAGCTCGGCCCCGTTATAGGACAAGGAGAAGGAAGACAGAATGAAATCGGAGAGCTTATAGGGGGAGACGAAGGACCTTTCCCCGGCGGTCTGCTGGATTTGATAGACGGTGATGCTGGAAGCTTCCTTCCCTTCCTGGATGAACATGGTCCCCTTTTCGTCGTCGAGCAGGAAGGATCCGCTGTAATAGGTGGCGATATTCGCCGTCAAGGCGGCGAGTTCGCCCCCTTCCCCAAGGGCGAAGCTCACGTCGAATTTATAGAAGGAATAGGCGTCCAGGGAGGCGAAATAGCCGAAGGAGAAGGAATAGGAGGATCCCACCTTCGAGAAGACGAGGTCCTTGTTGACGTTGGCTTCGGCCAAAGAGGCGAGCTCTACGGCGAACCCTTCCGCCCCATAGGCGGTGCCCACCCCGTATTCTGCGTAATTCTGGAACAGGGTATTGGCCTCTTCGTAGGTGGTGAAGGGTTTGCTGATCTCCCCGCTTTCGGACTTGGAGATCGCGACCACGTCCCCGTTTTCGTCGTGAAGCAGATAAAGGTCGCTCTTCGCCCAGGGCTCATCCATCTTCGCGTGGTAAGTGACCCCGTTTTCGTCGTTCCCGAATTCATAGGCGATTTCGGTGACCGAAGCATCCGCTTCGCCGGCTTTCTGCGATTGGGTGATCGTGCCGCTGGCAATCGAGTCGGCAACGCTTTTCGCGGATTCGGCGGCCCCCTTCACTTCGTCGAAGGCCACCTCCTCGCTTGAGATCGGCGGCGCGCTGATTTCGGAGGAGCCGATTTCCGAGGAGGGTTCAAGCGAAGAGCTCGCTCCCTCGGAGGAGGCGCTTTCTTCGAGGGAAGAAGAGCTGGCTTCCTCGGATGAGGGGCTTCCTTCTGCGGAAGATGCGCTTCCTTCGATGGAAGCGGGGATGGAGGATGAGGGCGATGGGCTCTCCCCTGGCGCGCAGGAAGCGCAGAGGGCGGCAAGGGCAAGCATCAAGACGTTCTTTTTCATGGTTTTCTCCTTTTGGATTGCCAAGATTTTCGGACCGCTTTGAAAATTAACAATGGCCAAAAGAACGTTTTTTACGCCAATTTCTTTCTTCCTTCCTCACCCATGGGGGGGAAGATGGCCGTTGCAAAAGGGGCGGGGCGTCGTTTTTCCTTTGGAAAAAATCCTAAGGCGTTTATGATTCTCCATGGCAAAGGAGGGGCCTATGCTGAAACTAGAGAACATCGTCAAGGATTATCCCGTCGCCGGGAAGAGCTTCCGCGCGCTGAAAGGCGTGAGCTTGGCGTTCCGCGACTCCGAGTTCGTCTCCATTTTGGGGCCGTCGGGATCGGGGAAGACCACCCTCCTCAACATCATCGGGGGCCTTGATCGCTCCACTTCCGGCGACCTCAGCATCGATGGGGTCTCCACGAAAGGCTTCTCCGATCGCGACTGGGACAATTACCGGAACCACAAAGTCGGGTTCATTTTCCAGTCCTACAACCTCATCCCCCATCAAAACGTCCTGGAGAACGTCGAGCTTGCCTTGACCATCTCCGGGGTCAAGAAGGAAGAGCGCCAAGCCCGTGCCAAAGAAGCCTTGGAGAAAGTCGGCTTGGGCCAGATGCTCAAGAAAAAACCCAATCAGCTTTCCGGCGGCCAATGTCAGAGGGTCGCCATCGCGCGGGCTTTGGTCAACGACCCCTCCATCCTCCTGGCCGATGAGCCGACGGGGGCGCTGGACACGAAGACCTCCGTCCAGATCATGGACCTCTTGAAGGAGGTGGCCAAGGACCGTTTGGTCGTCATGGTCACGCACAATCCCGAATTGGCCAAGCGCTATTCCTCGCGCATCGTCTCCCTCCGCGATGGGAGGGTCGTCGAGGACAGCAACCCCTTCGACGGGAAGGAAGAGGGCAAGGTGGAGAGGATCCCCTCCAAGAAAGCGAAGCTCGCCTGGTACCAGGCCTTCCATCTTTCCTTCCGCAACCTCATCTCCAAATCCAAGCGCACCGCCATGGTGTCCTTCGCCGGCAGCATCGGTATCGTCGGCGTCTCTTTGGTGCTTGCCATCTCCAGCGGCATCCAAGGCTATTTGGCCTCGATGCAGGACGATATGCTCTCGGGCTATCCGGTCTCCATCTCCGCCTCCACGCTCAACCTGGAAGCCATGATGAAATCCGTATCCGCCTCCCAGCAAAGCTCCATCGTCGCCTCCGGGATCAAAGACGGGAAAGTCGACGTCGACTTCGTCATCAAGCAGCTCATCGAGACCTCCAAGACGACTTCCTCCTCCCTGGTCTCCAATTCGATCACCCAGGGATACATGGACTTTTTGAAGGCCATGCCCGAAGAATACGCCAACGCGATTTCCTATTCCTATGGCATCGCCCCGGAGAACAACCTCTACACCGACGTCACCATCGACGTCCCCGACGGCGACGGATATAAGCAGGAGAAGCAGATCCGTTCCCTCTCCTTCATGGAGCAATTCGCCACATCCATCGTCCGCCAGACCGACTATTCGAGCTACGCCGATCTGATCTCCGCCTACGGGTCGGCCCTTTCCCAGGGCCTCGGGGAGAAGGAATACGTCTTGTCCCAATACGACTTAGTCGACGGAGGGGCTTTCCCAGAGGGGGAAGACGAGATGATGCTCGTTTTGAACCAGCACGATGCGATCACCGACTTCGTCCTGACCGAGCTTGGCTATTATTCCCAAGACCAGTTCCTTTCCGCCATCGACAAATTCTCCAAAGAAGCCGACCCCAGCTACGCCTATGATTACGATCCCTCCCTGTTCAAGGACTCCTTCACCATGGAGGAGATCAAGAGGAAGGATTTCTACTATTATCCCAACGACGTCGTCTTCACCCCCAACGAGGGGATCAAAGCTTACGTCGACGACCAAACCGTCCCTTCCAAAGACGATTTGGCCCGCCCCTTCACCTATTCCTCCACGCGGAAGGCGGAGCAGTGGGGCGAGGGGATGAAAATGAAGATCGTCGGCATCTTGACCCCGAAAGAAGGCATCCAATACGGCTGCTTGCCCTCCGGGCTTTATTACAGCCCCTCCTTCACCGAGAAGTACCGCCGGGACAACAAATCCAGCTATCTGTCCCAGCTTTTGAACGCCTATTCCGCTTTGGCGGGGACGGATTCCCTGACCACGACCATCAGCAAGAACCCCACGACCGGGGAGACCACCGGCAGCGGCATCTATTACGATTTCTCCTATTACCTGAAATGGCACGGATTCGATAAACCCGTCACCGATTACGGCATCTTGGGGCGCAGCTCCTCCATGTCCACGATGATGAACGCCTTCGCCTCCTCGATGGGCTTCTCCTTTTCTTCCGGCAGGACGGCGACCTATACTTTGGCTAACGCCGGGGGATCCACCCTTCCATCCTCAATCAGCATCTATCCCATAAATTTCGAATCCAAATATCTGGTCACCGATTATTTGGATCGGTGGAACCAAGAGGGGGATTTGAAAGCCGTCTCCCCGGAGGGGGACGTCTATTACCTTTCCTATTCCGAAAGAAGCGACACCCCCATCCAATACACGGACACCCTTCAGATCGTCATCTCGATGATCAACACCATCCTCAACATCGTCACCTACTCCCTCGTCGCCTTCACCGCTTTGTCTTTGCTCGTCTCCACCGTGATGATCGCCATTATCACATACGTCTCCGTCATTGAGCGCATCAAGGAAATCGGGGTCATCCGTTCCTTGGGCGGCAGGAAAAGGGACGTCGCCAACCTCTTCATGGCCGAAACCGTGATGGTCGGGCTTTTCTCCGGGGCCATCGGCATCGGGATGACGTATCTGCTGTCTTTGGTGGTGAACCTCATCGTCGGAAGCTTCACCGGGGTCTATACGATCGCCAGCCTCCCGTGGTATTTGGCCCTGCTCATGGTCCTCATTTCCGTCGTCTTGACCTCCATCTCCGGCATCGTCCCGGCGATGTCGGCGGCCCGAAAAGACCCGGTCAACGCCTTGCGGAGCGAATAAGTGAAGCGGCAGTGTAGTAATACTTCACTACAACTTCACTACAAACTTCACTGCTCGTGAAGCCGCTTATTTTGGGAACACTTTGCTTTTGTTGCACCAATAACGAGCCGGTTTGGTCGCGGAGAAGAGCAAATATCCTTTTTCCACCAACGGCTGGATGCGCTTCTTTCGGAAATAAGTGCTGGGCAAAACGCCGATTATGTCGGCGATCTCCGCGGCCGTCCGGGACTGGTTGTAGCAGCAGGAAAGGATCTTCTCCTCTTCCGGGGATAGACTTTCGACCGTCGTCACCTCAGGGCTTTCGCTTGCTTGGATCAGCCCCGTTTCCTTGGCCAAATCGGGGAGGACCAAGCAGAAGGAGGCCTCGTCGGAGGTCGCATAGGGCGCGAAGCTCTTTCCATACGGCGCGTAGATTTCCTCGATTTTGTCGAACCCCGATCCTTTGTGGTCCATGATTTTCAGCAGGGAGAAAACCGCGCAGATGAGCTCGTTCCTCCTCAGCGGGGGAATCGAGGACAAAGACGTTTCCTTATCCAGCCACCGCGTCCCGATCAGCGATCCCGGGGAAACGATTTCCAGGCGGTCTATGTAGAGATTCACTTCGATTTGCCCGCCTTGGATGAAATAGTTTCGGTGGCCCAGCGCATTGGCGATGGCTTCGGTCAATGCCCGTTTTGGATAAGAGACCAAAGGGACATTGCCCGACTCGGTCTTTCGGAAGCCATTGATGGAATGGGAAGAAACGAACGCCCCGATTGCCTGAAACTCATCGATGAGGTTCCCTTTGATTTCTTGGGAGGCCAAAAAGAGATCGCCTCCTTTGCTCGCTCCGGGGAATTGACTGCAGGAAACCAACGTGCGGGCGGAATCGCAATCGTCTTTGAAAAGCAAGGCGCCTCGCCGAAGGGTCTTCCCGTAAGGATCCATGAAGCCGATGCTCATCAGCTCTTTTTCCGTGAGCTCCTTCCCTTCATTTTGCTCTTTATAGAAGCGAAACAAAACGGAAAAGTCCTTGGAGTCGAAAACCTGATCGGTTTCCATCATGTCGAAGGCGACGGAATCGGAGCTTAGGATCAAAGAGCGGATTTCTTCGCCAGTAGCGACGCTTGTTTTGCCGAAGTGTCGGACATAGATGGTTCCGGAGCCATGGAAGCGCAGGGTCAGGGGCGGCATTTTGCTCTTTTCGACCCGAATGGCCAAAACATAACGGATGGGGTGGGTGGATGGAACGGGGAGCGAGGAGATTTTGTAACGAAGGGGCGGCTCGATGTGCTCTGAGATCTTGCGCTGCACGAGCAGGCTGATGCGGTCGGCGTCCGCTTGGGATAAGGAAAGAAGTTCGTGGGTTTTGTTGTCCACGCCGACGTAAAGCGTCCCTCCGAAGGAATTCGCAAATCCGCACAGCGTCTTCAGCCATCCGATCTCCAAATTTTCGCCTGCGCTTCCGGCGCCTTCTAGCAGAGTGCCTTTGAATTCGGTGCGTTCATCTTCCAGATTGACTCCGGGAACAAGGTCTTCGATCAGCATGGTTTCGCCTCCTGGAGGTATCTTATCATCAATGAAGTGATAATGTAGCGAAACTTCACTACAACTTCACTACAAACTTTACTGCTCGTGAAGCGACACCCTCTTGTCTTTTTTGGGATCGGCAAGCTCCGAGGAGAATGCGTTTCGTCCAAAGCGATCCTCTGGCATGCATATGAAAAAAGGCGGTTCCCCGCCTTGCGGTTCATTCGATCCGGCTATAGCCCCAAATTCTTGAGGAAGGAGGGGATGGCCTTTTCGAATTCCGGCCCATAGAGGATCCCATCCACTCCGTCCTCGAGGTTGCAGGAGAGGGATTTGGCTACGTAAGATTCGGCGATCGAAACCGCTTCTGGCAGGCTTTTCCCCAAAGTGAGGGAGCTCACCAAGGCGGAGGCGAACAAGTCCCCCGTCCCGTGGGCCATCCCCCCGACAAGCGGCAAGAAGGAGGACCCCATTTTGCCGTAATCGGAGTAATAGCAGCCGATCTCGCCGTCTTTTTCGATCCCCGATAGGACGATTTGCTTGGGGCCTAGCTTCCCAAGCTTTCCCAAAAGGGCTTGGAAGTATCCTTCGTCCCCGTCTTTTCGGTAAGGGGTGTCGGTCAATAAGCACGCTTCGGTGAGATTCGGCTTGAGGAGGGAGGCTTTCCCGATCAGGCGCTTCAATTCCTCCATGTGGTTGGGGGCGAACCCCGGATAGAGGGATCCCCCGTCCGCGCAGGCGGGATCGACGAAGAGGAGGGCGTCCTTTTGGTTGAGGCGGGAGATCAAGTCCAGAACATCATTGATCTGCTCGGTCAGGAGGTATCCGGTGTAGATATAGGAGAAAGAAGGGGCTTTCTCGCCCCATTTCTCGGGCGCTTCCCGCAGAGAGGGGAAGCAGTCCAAAAGAGTCCAGGAAGGATAGGCCGTGTGGTTGGACAAAACGGCGGTGGGGAGCCCGACGCACTGGATCCCGGCGGCGGAGATGGTGGGCAAAGCCACCGTGAGGGAGCACCGCCCAAGGCAGGAATAGTCTTGGATGGTCAAGATGCTTTTCTGTTTCATGGGCATAAGTGTAGGGCTTCTTCTCTTCCTTGGGAAGAAAACCCATGATGGTGGTAAAATCCTCTATCATGGACCGTTACAAACTCCAATCCACCGTCAAGACCATCTCCAACATCTTGGGCGCCTTTTCCGATGAGCGCGGCCCCATCACCGCCGAAAATGCCTTGAACATCCTCTTCGATCGGCGCTTCTCCACGCTGGAATCCTTCCAATCCGGATGGGAGTATTTGGAATTCTGCTCCTATGAGGATTTCCCTTGCCTCAGGCAAAAGCGCTTCGTGAAGATCCCCTCCAGGAAAAGGACGCTCATCGGCCATCTTTACGAGCAGCCCTCCCCGAAAGGCCTCTTCCTCTGCGTCCATGGATTGGGCGGGCTTTCGGAGGACTTCTCCAGCGCCTATCACGCCTATTTCTATCAACATGGGTATGACGTGCTCGCCCTCGATCTCTCCGCCTCCGGGCGGAGCCAAGGGATCGGGGTTCCGGGGCTCTCCCAAAGCGCCCTCGACGTCAAATCCGCTTTGGACTATATTCACTCCTCCTCTTTAGCGGGCCTGCCCCTTTTCCTTTTCGGCCATTCGTGGGGCGCCTATGGGGTGTCCGCTTCCCTTGAATTCGACTCCTCCCCCTTGGCCGTTTTCGAGATGTCGGGCTTCGCCGATCCCTTCCTCATCATGACGGAGCTCCCCAAATCCTACGTCCCGATCGGGGTCTCCTATACCGAGCCCGCCCTTAGGAAGGCGATGGAGGAAAGGGATCCCCAATACGCGTTCTTATCCGCCAAGCAGGCTTTGGAGAAAGCCAAAAACACCTATTGCGTCCTCATCCAAGGCGATTCGGATAAGCTCGTCGTGCAGAAAGCCTCCCTCTTCGGCCAGGATTATCGAAGGAACGGGGTCGAGAAAATCTCCATGCCCGGCAGGGGGCATGGGAACGTCGCGACCTCTTTGGAATCGATCCAATACCTCAAGAAGATGAAAGAGAACAACGCCTTCTATTATCGGGAATATAAGAAAAACCCCACCAAGATGAGCGAGGAGGAGAGGAAAGCCTATCTCTCTTCCTTCTCCAAACCCCTCTGCTGCCAGCTGGACGAAAGCCTCTTTTCCCGCATCCTGTCCCTTGCTGACGACTTCTCTCGGAAATCCTTTTCCCTCTCCTAGGCATGAATCCAACAAGAAGGGCCATCGAAAAAGGCAAACGAAGCGTCCACGAGCCTTCGGCTCAACGCGATGAAGCGACGCGTTGGATTTTTTCGAAAAACGTTGCCACCATTTTTAAGCCCCCCTATAATATCGAGGCCGCTTAACGCGGCGTGTAATCTAGCGGGACCTTAGCTCAGCTGGGAGAGCGCGTGCTTTGCAAGCATGAGGTCGCCGGTTCGATCCCGGTAGGTTCCACCAAAGATGGCTGAGTAGCCCAGCTGGTTAGAGCAACCGGCTCATACCCGGTATGTCGAGGGTTCGAATCCCCCCTCAGCCACCATCTTGTTAAGACAAAGCCTCGGCTCAGACGATCGCCGAGGCTTTTCCTTTGCCGTTGCGCTTTTTGGCGAGCGTTAGGAAATAGGGGGTAAAAGGGACGCCCGATTTGGATTTGCCTCTGGGCGCATTGTCAATCCAAAAGACGCGTCGGTATATGAAACCGACGCATAAACGAAAAAGCGACGCCCGTTAAGGCGCCGCTTCTGAAATTGGGTTAGAAGGTCAAGGTGACTTGGGTCTTCAAGCCGGTGGCGGTGCCGTCGGCGTAGTTCATCGTGGTGAACTTGGTGAGGGTTTGGTCGTTCTTGGCGTCCCTGACGGTCTGGAGGAGCTTATCCAAGAAGGCCTTGGGGAGGAAGGAGTACTCGGCAAGGGCCATGGAGCCTTGCTGGAAGGCGTAGTGGTAGCCATCCCCTTCGGCGTCGTTGATGCGGGCGATGAAGAGCAGATAAGGAGAAGTGATGACGATCTTCTTCGGCTTGATGATGTAGGGGGTGTTGGCGGTGCTGTCGAAGACGTAGGTCACGAACGCGGCATCGTCCATGTAGTTCTCAGCGGTGGGATCATAGAACTTTTTGTACTGGGCGCCCATGGACTTGTAGTAGCCGCGGGCGATGGAGATGACGGCGGCCTTTTCGGCTTCGCCCATCGCGTTGACCTGGGCGGCGGTGTAGAAGTTGGCGGTTCCCTGGACCTCAACCCCGTAAGAGGTGAAGTAGTTGGGGGCCATGGCCATGTCTTCGGCGCGGAGCTGACGGGTCCAATAAAGGGCGACGTCGGGGTCTTTCTTCATGTCCAAGACCTTGCCGGTGACGGACTCGGAGGAGCCGAAGAACCAGTGGTTGGTGACGTCCATGTAGTATTCGACGGAAGCGATCTGCGGCTTGTTGCCGGAGAGGGTGGCGATCTGCATCATCTCGCGGTGGTTGTTGCCGATGCCGGAGAGATAGGTGTCGACGGCTTCCTTTTTGAGCGCATCGCTCCAATCGACATCGCCGAAGTTGAGGCCGCCTTGGCCTTTGTCGGTCGCGCCGATTTCCGGTTCGACGTAGGGGGCGTTGGAAGAGGCGGGGGAAGAGGAACCGCCTTCCCCGCCGGCGCACCCAACGAGGAGAAGGGCGGAAAGGGCAAACGTGGCGAATTGTTTTTTCATTGCGAATAAAACCTCCTGTGGTTTGTGCGACTATGTTAAATGAACCGGTTCATTAATACAAGGAACAAAGAACCGTTTACCGATTTACCTTGTTTCCATTTTGCGATTGGGCGTTAGAATAGCGGATATGCCGAAGATCATCCCCGGTTTGAAAGAAAAGCTTCTCGAAGTCTCCGCTTCCATCATCGAAGAGAATGGATACGGGGCTTTGTCCATGAAGGAACTCGCTCAGAAAAGCGGGATCGCCGTGGGAACGATCTACAACTATTTCCCGGATAAGAACGCCCTCTTGGGGGCGATCGTCGTCCAAGACTGGGAGAACCTGGAAAAGAAACTGGAAGGGGAATTGGCTTCCCTTTCTTCCCTTGAGGAAGGAATCAAGCTGCTCTATAAGAGCTTCCTTTCCTTCTCCCAAGCCCATCAGAATCTCTTCGCCTTTTTCTCCCACAGCAGCACCCAGGCCTACGACGCCTCCTACCGCAACTTCGTGGAGAAGGCGAGCTCTTTGCTGGAGAAGCTTCTGGCCCGCTTCGGAAAAGGCCCGACCCATTGCGATTGCCGCATGGCCGCGAGCCTGTTCTCCCTCGCCATCCATTACCCCGACATCCCTTATCCGGAAATCCAAGAAGCGGTGAAGAAATTGCTCTAAGCAAAGGAAAAGGCGGCCCAAGCGGGCCGCCTTCTTTCGTGAGGGTTTATTCCACCCAATAGAATTCCATCGGATAGGTCAGGAACTCCAGCGTATCGAGCTGGTCGCAGGTGACGTAGCCGAAGGGGGCGCGGAGGAGGGTGGGGATGCGGTTTACGATCGTGGCGCAGGTATGCTCGACGGTCGCGGGTTTGACGACGTGGTATTCCACGTTGGGCTCGCCCTCGATCTGCCAATCGCAGAGATCCCCGTCATTGGGGCCATAGACTTTGCCGATGGTCTGCTCTTCGACGGTGATGCCCTGCATCGTTTCGGCGGTCACGACCGCGGCCATGCCGATGCATCTTCCGGCTTTGATCACCTTGCCCAAGGTCTCGGAATGGATGTCCTCGTCGATCACGTAGGGGACGTGCTTTTGGGTGATGGTCTTAATGGTGAGGTGGAGTTTGTTGCAAAGGGCCTCGACCGAATTCCACGCATAGGAAGGCTCGAACACTTCCGGATGGGCGATCTTCTTCTCGAATTCCTCGGGGGTCAGATCGCAGCCGTGGGCGTTGGCCAAGGCGATCCCGTATTCGTCGACGTTGTAGGAATAGGCGCCTTTGATCTTCTTGATGGAGTTGCACCCGGCGGCGGCTAGGGCGACCATGTTGATCCAGAAGATATCCTGCATCCCGGCCCCGGTGATGGTGCATCCCTTCTCCTTGGCAAGCTTATCGAGCTTGTTGATGTAAGGGGCGGCGGTGGTGTTGGGATAAATGGCTTCTTCGCAGGTGGTGATCACCGAAATGCCCCTCTGAACGCATTTCTCGACCATCGGATAGATGTCTTTGATGAAAGAGAAGAGGGTCACGATGGCCACGTCGGCGTCGCATTCGTCGAGGACTTTGTCGGCGTTATCGGAAATGATGACCCCGGTTTTGACTCCGAGCCCGGCGAAGTCGCCCACGTCCATGCCGACCACCTTCGGGTTCAAATCGATGGCCCCGACGATCTCGGCCCCGTGCTCATAGGCGTAGCGAAGCGTGTACTTCGCCATCTTCCCGCATCCGTATTGAACAACCTTAATTTTTCTCATTGCTGATCCTCCTGGTTGGTTCTTGGCCCCATCGTAAACCCTAAACCAAGAGTAGGGTCAACAATTACGATAGAGAATTACCGAATTACTTTATTCAAAGGCGACCGGGACCTGGATGCGGAGGTACATGGAACGCTGCTTTTCGTCAAAGAGATTCACTTCGGTCAAGACCTCGCAGATGTAGTCCCCAATGACTTTCCAGCCCATTCGGCTGCAGAAGGAAAGAAGCTCCTCCGCGCAGGATTTCTCCGAGTCGTACCCCTCTCCATATATGCAGGCGTACATCCCGCTTTCGACGATTTCGATGTCCTTCCTTTCCTTGTAGAGCTGGCTCTCCACGAAGATAAAGATGTCCTTCGCCCTCAGACTCAGGGAAAGGAAATCCTTGGCTTCGACGCTGGTGCCGACGTTGTAGGTGTGGATATAGCTGAAGCCGCTGGCGATCAGCTCATTCCGAAATTCCAGCAAAGCCTTCTCGTAATCGGATAAATTCCCTTCGTAGAAGTTGCTTTTGCACTTCTTTTTGAAAACATATCGCCGATCGATGAACTGCAGGTTCGGAATCCCGGGCGTGGGGGATTTTCGGAACTCTTCGATCGAACGGATGGAACGTTCGACCGCGTCTTGCCTGAGCTTGAGATCGCGGATCTGGTGGTACATCTGTTCGTTTTTCTTGATGAGGATCGCCTCAATCAAGGCCAAGTCCTTCGAGTCCAGAACCGCCTTGATTTCGGATAAGGACATATCGAGCTCTTTCATGTAGGCGATCAAATCCAAACGGGAGTTCTGCTCGATCCCGTAATAACGGTAGTTGGTTTGCCCATCCACGAAGCGCGGTTTCAATAATCCCATGTGGTCGTAGAGGCGAAGCGTAGCGATGCTCACGTGGTTGATGGAAGCCATCTTCCCAATCGGTATTAAATCTTTGTCCATTTTCAAAACCCTATTCTTGCTTTATAGTTTAACCTTTTTTCTTGCCAAACAAACCCGGTTTGAACGTCGCCGGTTTGATACGGGGTTGCGCTTCGGGATTTGCGATTGCGGAAGCCTGGCTTTTTCGAAGATTTCCGTCCAAAAAAGGAACGCGCGCTTCCCTCTTCCGCTCAAGAAGGCGCGACGCGAAAAAAGGCGAAAGGAGATTCAGCCAAAAGGAACAAAGCAAAGGAAAGCCACCCACCTGCGACTCCGGTGCGACGTGGAGGAATCCGCCGATTTCCTCCCATTTCCGGAGGACCCCCCTGATACAAATCGTCGAGGTAGGCGAGACTCTTAAATTTCAGAACGCTGGAGGGGGTATCCTTTTTTGTCCATCATCCTCAAAACGAAGGCGAAGTCCTTCTCCGCGCCTTTTTTGAGTGAAAGATCGTAGGAGCAGGCGAAAATGCCCCCCAAAAAAGCCGGGCGTTGGGGCAGGCGCCTTTTTCAATGGCCAAAGGGTTCGAGAGGTCGCGGTAGGGACCCAGGAAATCCTTTCTTGCACCGGTATAAAAAGAACTGGGCAGGGTGGAGGTCAAGAAGGCGAAAGGCGTTTCATCGGTGCGGGCTTTGGCGTCGATGAAATAATCGTAGACGAGAGCATCGGCTTTCTGGTTGTAGAAGATGTTGTTGCTTTGCTTTGTGCAGCATTGCCATTGCACCTCCCGCAGGTACTCCATGTTCCCCATTTCTTTGGCCACGTAGACTTCCAGATCGGCATCGCGATCTGAGACGACTTTGAGGCGGCAGGTCAAAGCGTTCTCCTCCTCCACGAAGGCGAGGATGGAAACGGAAACGCCGTCTTTCCTGGCCAAGAACTTGCTGTAGCCCCTTCCATGCCGGGGCTCGAAAAAGTCCAGAGGGGGTATTGGCGGGGAGGATCGATGGGTTCCAGGCCTTCCCCGTTTGTTTGTCTTTGATGTAGACGAAGAGTCCCTGCGCATCGGTGGGGGTGAGGAAGAACCCATAACGGCCGATCCGCCAGATCTCGGGGGACTTGTACCAGCTGAGGTTTCCGCCCGCTTGGGAGATCGCGGTGAAGAATTCCCCGTTGGTGAGATAGTCCATCCAAGGGGTCGGCGTGTCATGGTGGTGGAAAACGATTCCCTAATTCCCGTCATCGAAGGCATAGAACGATTCTTTGCTTTTCCGCGATCCCTCCATCTTTTGCTCCTTGAACAACATTTGGAATAGATGCTCCGCAAAACAAAAGAAACCGCTGGGGATTGTCCGTACATGGGTCGAATATTCATATGTTCAAGATAAATTAACACATGATCGGAAAGGCAAGGCGTTTCCGCGACGCCTATCCCCGTAGCGTTCAAAGACAAACGGCCTTTACTATGCCGAAGAACCTTATGGCCGTCATGGGAACGGCGCCACCTCGCCGCAATGCTTCGAAGCCTTGATCGCCGATCAAGATCAAATCCAGACTACCTGTGTCCGGTTTTCCCTTTCGTCATGTCTCTTTTTTCGACACCTTTGTATAAACTTAATGCGCATTGTCCATTAACGCGATTGGAGCGTCTATTTTAAGGTTGCCAGTGCAAGTTATAGAAGCGTCTGATCTCCTAACGCATTTATTAAGAAATCTTGAACCCCATTTGTTCAAACGGTTAACCAGGGTTTGAAGCTCATGCTCATTGCAGTTTCCCGTTTTGGAAGAATCTTCAGAAGAAAAGTTCCGATTTGAGGTAAAAATCATTTTTGGATTTACCCGATTTGATGCAAATTTAACGAATTAAACATTCCGATTTGATACATTTCGTTGAATTTTAGTAATGAGATAATTAACATTTAATCGTGAATTGGAGACGCTTTATATGTTGAAAAGAAAAGCTTACGGTCTTTTGTTAGATTGGAAGAAGATGCGTCATGAGAAAGGGCTAAAAGAAGCTTTGCTGTTGAAAGGGGCGGGGCAGGTTGGAAAATCTTATCTAGTTGAATCGTTTGGGAAAAAAGAATATGAATCTTTTATCGAAATAAATTTCATCCAGCGCCCAGAACTAAAAGGCGTTTTTGCCGGAAGCAAAGAGCCACAAGACATTTATAGCAAACTTTCCCTTTATTTCCCCAGCATGAAACTGATCCCGGGAAAGACTTTGTTTTTCTTTGATGAAATACAAAACTGTGGCGGGGCAAGAACGGCTCTTAAATTTCTTGCTTGCGATTTAAATTACGATTTCATCGCCTCAGGGTCCTTGCTTGGACTTGAATATGGAGAAGATGGCGATAAAACCGTCGAGATTCCTGAATCCATCCCCGTTGGATATGAGATGCCCATTACAATGTATTCTCTTGATTTTGAGGAATTTCTTTTTGCAAAGGGGTATGGAGGAGAGCAAATCTCCTTTCTCAGAACGTTTTTTGATAGCGGTGAAAGGGTTCCTCTGTCCGTTAATGAAAAAATGGAAGCTTTATTCCGGGAATATATGGTGATTGGCGGGATGCCTGAGGTTGTGTCTTCTTACATCAAGTCAAATGATTTTAACGAAGCCTTCCGTATTCAAAGAAAGATTATTAGCGATTATCAAACAGATATTTCTAAACACGCGAAAGGAGACCAAAAACTCAAGGTAAGAGCCTGTTACGATTCTATTCCTAAGCAATTAGCGAAGGAGTTAAAGAAATTTCAATATTCTTTTGTCGAAAAAAAGCAAACGAGCAGAAAGTATGGGGGAAGTGTCAAATGGTTGAAAGATTCTGCCCTTGTGAATCCTTGTTACAACATTAAAGAACCGTATATACCTCTTATGGCAAATGAAATCGAAGAGCAATTCAAACTTTATATCAACGATACGGGCCTATTAACTGAGATGTATGGAAGAGAAGCTAAGATTGCCGTTCTTAACGATTCCATTAAAGGAAGTGCAAGAGGGGCGGTTTATGAAAACATTATCTCTGAACTGCTTTTAAAGAAGGGTTACTCTCTTCATTATTACAAGCCGGACGATGACCATGAAATTGAATTTTTGATCGAAAAAGATGGAGGGGTTCTTCCTATTGAAGTAAAGGCAGGGAATGCTTCATCTGTTTCTCTTAATCATTTTATTGAGGATTTCAAACCATCGATTGCCTACAAGCTCATACGTGGCAACGTTGGCCTCCAAGGGTGCAAGAAATCAATTCCTCACTATATGGTCATGTTTATTTGAATAGGTCTAAATGAAAACTTATCAGTGAAGATTTTGTGACAATGGAATTGCAGTAGTCAACGTTTTGTAGACACTTTTATCATTTCTTTTTGCTTTTCGCCTCTTCGATCATCTTTTGCTTTCTCTCGTATTTGACCTTGCTTGGCTTCTTGGGGACGGTTTCGCCTTTCGCGGCCGCCTCCCTGTAGGCCTTCGGGGTCATATAGCCCAATGCGGACGACGGCCTCTCCTCGTTGAAGAACCGTATGTACCGCTCGACGAACGTCGGCACGTCTCCGCAATGGGCTATGTCGAAATCGACGAAGAGCTCGACTTTCGACCATCCGTTTATGGATTCCATGGCGCCGTTGTCCGT
>DCMK01000060.1 GCA_002321395.1 Caryophanales bacterium UBA1624 | reverse complement strand
GTTGCAGTCACTGGCCTTACCGCTTGGCTACGGATGCAGCAAGCGGATTATATCACCCCAGGAAGACTTGTAGAAGCGCGATTTTTCCGCTCGCCTTAGGCGAATGGGGCCAAGTCGCGGTGAGTTTGGCGGGCAAAAAGAAAGGCGGGGCATAGACGATGGAAAGCACGGCCGATAGGAGATGGAATCGCCGGCGGCGCAGCTTTCCTTTTTGCAATCGACGCAATAGGAACCCACCACCGCTCTGCTGAGGCGAAGGAGGAACGCGCTTCCAAGAAGCGTTTTTCAGAGGACCGCTTGCCCAGAAAGGAGACGGAACGTGAGGAAGAAGGCGATCACCAAAGCGCCCAAGGCGATGCGGTAAATCCCGAAGGGGCGGAAGTCCTTTTTCCGGAGGAAGCCCATGAGCCACCTCACGCAGAGGAAGGCGACCGCCATCGCGGCGATCATGCCGGTGAAGAGGAAGACGATTTCCTCGGGCGTCGGGACGCCGCAGCGAAGGAAGAACTTCGCGATTTTGAGCAAGCTGGCGCCCACCATGACGGGGATGGACAAATAGAAGGAGAACTCGGCGGCGGCCGTGCGGCTGCAGCCCAAAAGCAAAGCGCCCAAAATGGTGACTCCGCTGCGCGAGGTACCGGGGATCAAGGCCAAGACTTGGAAGCATCCGATGAAGAAAGCGTCCTTCAAGCCCAACGCGAGGATGGAGGGGATCCTTTCGCTCCAATTCCTCTTTTCCTTCAGGGTTTCGATCACCAAGAAGGCAATCCCATAGACGATGAGGGTGCAGGAGACGACGGCCCAATTCTGCATCGCGTCCTCCCAGCCCGTAAGATCGAGGATCAACCCCACCGCGGCGGCCGGCAATACGCCGATGAGGACCTTCAGCCATGTCTGCCAGATCTGTTTTTTCTTCCCTTTTTGGATTTCCTCTTCCGTTTTCTCCCCGCGCTGGATCAAACCATCCTCTTCCGGGGTCAGCTTCTTTTTGCCCCAAGGCCAAAGCCTGCCCCAAAACAAAACGATGACCGACAGGATGGCGCCAAGCTGCACGACGACGAGAAAGAGGCTCCAGAATTCCTGCCCGTGGGGGAAGGCTTCGCTTAAGGGGGATCCGCAGGAAGAGAAAACCCCCTCCAACAAGATCATGTGGCCAGTCGAGGAGATAGGGAGGAACTCGGTGAAGCCCTCCACCGCGCCAAATAGCAGCGCGATCAGCAAGAGAAGGTATGGATTCATAAAAAAGCCCCGCTCATTGTAGCAGGGCTGATTCGGGGAAAGGAATTATTCTTCGTTTTTGGCGATTTGCTTGGCGATGGCCTTCCTTCTCTCGATCTTGATTCTCTTGACCTTCGCCCTCATGACGACCCCGGCGATGACCCCGGCCAAGAGGGTGGCGAGGAGGATCGAGAAGACGACCACGCCCCAGATGGGCAGGTTGTTCCCCTTCACGTTCTCCCACATGGTGAGGACGTATTTGTTGTTGTAGCCGTAGTCCTTCATAACCGCGAGCTTCGGGATGAGGTTCTGCTCGGGGTATTGGGCGAAGAATTGCCGTCCGGCTTCGATGGTTTTCCCATCCCCATAGGGGGAAGCGACTTCCTCGATCTCATCGGTGTAGAAAAGATAGGGGTTGCTGTCGGGGACCGTCCCAAGCTCGGAGGGGGCTTCTTCCAAAGTCCCTTCGAACATATAGGTGAGGTCGCGGACGTCCCAAGCGATCTGCTCTTCTTCCTCGACCCCTTCGTTATAGAGGGCTTGGTAGGCCTCCCAGCTCATCGGGGTCCCGTTCACCACGGCCTCCTCATAAGTGCTTCCGGCCATGTCGAAGGCGCCGAAGTCATCCCCGGTCTCGGGGTCCTCCCCCTCTCCGTTTTGAAGGAGGACGCCGTCTTCGGAGTAGGAGTTTCCGCCATAGGAATAGTAGGTCCCATGGTCCTCATACCCTTCTTCTTGGGTGGGGTCCTCGGATTCGTCATAGACGAAGTCGCTGGATTCCCAGTCTTCCGGGTCTTCGTGATAAACGTACATGGCGAAAGAGCGGGGGTCGAACCATTTCCGGATCAAGTCGAGAATGGTGTCCCCGGCGATGAAGGAGGTGTAGCCGATGGTGTCCATCCCCATGGAGGCGATTTCCGGGGTGGAGAGGAAATCGACGAATTCCTGGGCCTCCTCCTTATGGAGGGAGGAGGATTTGGGCATCACCCAACCGTCGAACCAGATGTTGCCGCCGGTTTGGGGGATGCTGTAATAGATGGAGATGCCGTTGCCGTTGTCCCCTTCGTTGTCGCCGCGGTCCATCGAATAGACCGCGTCCCCGCTCCAAGCCAGGTTCATGCCGATCAAGCCTTTGACGATGTCGTCTTTGCCCGAATCGACTTCGAAGCCGAAGACGTTGGCTTTCAGGGTCATCAAAGAGGCCTCGACTTCTTTCACTTGGGCTTCGTCGCAGCGGTTGAAGATCTCAGCGAGTTTGTGGGAATAGGCTTCCGGGTTGTCCCCTTCTTCGTCCAAAGCGTGCGCGTAATGCCCGGGGAGGAGGGAAAGGGTATCCATGTCGAAGTCGCCCGATTTCCTCATTTCCTCAAGGATGTCTTGTTCATAGGTCTTCATGATGCCGACGGAGTAGGTGTCGCGCATGGAGTCCTTCACCGACATCTCCAAATGGTATTTGCTGTCCCAAAGGGAGCCCCAGGAAGCCATGTCGTATTTGACTTCCTCGGGGTCGAGCTTCTTGTCCGAAGCGACTTTGTCGGGGTTGTAGAGGATCCCCAAGGTCCCCCACATGTAGCCGCGGGAATATTCGGAGATGGGCCGGATTTGCCCGCTGCCGTCGTCGGATGTGATCTTCTCCAGCTGTTTGATCAAATAGGGGGAGGCGTAGGCAGAGTAGGAAGGGGTGCCGTCCTCGTCGAAAGGCTCCAGCATCCCGCTGCTCATCATCTTTTGGATGGCGTAGTCGGAGGGGCAAATGAGGTCATAGGTGGATTTGCCCGTCTTCAGGGAAGAGAGCATGGTCTCGTTGGTGTCGAAGGTGTCGTAGATGACGTTGACGTTTTTGCCGTTTTCTTCCCTCTCCCACTGCTCGAAGGCCTCGATGACCCCGTCTCCGATGTAATCCTCGCAGTTGAGGACGCGGAGGTTGATGGCGTCTCCGGAGTGGGATGAGGAGCAAGATGAAAGGCAAAGGATGGTCATCCCGAAAAAGAGCGAGCTTTTGCGAAGATTGTTACTTTTCATTGGCCTTCCCTCCTTTTCCATGAGCTTTAAGGCGTTTTGCGGAGATATTTTGGTAAATGGTGAAACCGATGACGACCAGAAGAACCAAAACGAAGATGAGGGTGGTCAAGGCGCGCATCGCGGGCGGGATGGGGCCTTTCTTGATTTTGGCTTGGACGAGGGTCGAGAGGGTATCGATGGTCTTCTCCCCCGAGAGCAAACCGGCCCCGCGGGTGAAGGCGGTTACGATGAAGTCGTCCAAGGAAAGGGTGATCGAAAGCAGGAACCCGGAGAGGATGCCCGGGAGGATCTCCGGCATGGTCACCTTCCAAAGGGCTTGGCGTTGGGTGCAGCCTAGATCCAAGGCGGCCTCATACAAGGCGGGATCCATCTGCTGCAGCTTCGGCTTGACCGAGAGGTAGACGAAGGGGAGGGAGAGGATCATGTGCCCGATGAGCAAAGTCCAAAAGGAGAAGATGTTGGCTCCGCCGAAAAGGTAGCTGCCAGCGAAGACGAAGAGGACCGTCAGGGACATGGCGATGACGATTTCGGCGTTGGCCACCGGGATCTCGGTGACGGATTCGGTCAAGGCGCGCATCTTCTTCCCGGAATAGAAGGTTCCGATCGCCCCGCAGGTGCCGAGGACGACGGAGCAAAGGGAACTAGTCAAAGCGAGGATCACGGTGTTCCCGAGCGCGGTCATGATCTCCTCATCTTGGAAGAGGTCTTTGTAAAGATTCAGGGAGAAGCCCATCCACGTGCCGATGTTGGTGGAGGTGGTGAAGGAATAGGCGATGAGGGTGAGGATGGGGATATAAAGGAGGATCAAAACAGCCCAAATGGCGAATAAGGCGATGGCTTTAATCAAGCGCTGGCGGCGAAGAAGGCGCTTTTCGCTTTGGCTGGATGCATCCATGGCGGCGTTCTTTACCATAACTGGCCTCCTCTGGGATTGGCGTTTTCCTTCCCCATCTTCTTGCTCAGAAGCATCGAAAGGAAAACCAGGATCAGCATGACGAGGGCCATGAAGGAGCCCTCATTCCATTGGGATTGGGAGAAATGGAGGTAGATGATATTCCCGAACAGGGTGATCTTCCCTTCCGAGAGGGTATCGGAGATGACGTAGCTGGAAATCGTGGGCATGAAGACCATCTCGCAGGCGGAGACGATGCCGGGGACCGACTGCGGGAGGACGGAGTGGATGAAGGTTTGGACGGGGTTCGCGCCCAAATCGCGGGCCGCCTCGATCTGGGAGCGGTCCAATTTGATCATGGTCGTATATAGCGGGAGGATCGTGAAGGGCAGGTAGTTGTAGACCATGCCGATCATCGTGGCCAGATAAGGGTGGTTGCCCCCGTTGATGCCCATCCAGGAGAGGACGTCGCGCGTGGCGCCGGTGCGAAGGACGAAGTTGATCCACATCGGCATGATGAAGAGCATCACCAACATGAAGTTCTTGTTGATCTTCGGGTTGGAGAGCAAATAGGCGATGGGATAGCCGATCAAAAGGCAGATCATCGTGTTGAGGATGCCGATGAAGAGGGAGACGACGAGGATGTTGATCTTCGTGGGGCTGGTGAAGAAATTGACCAGAGCCTCCGCCGAGAAATAGAGGCTTCCGTCTTCGGCGGTGCCGGAGAAAGCGTAGAAGACAATGATGAGGATCGGGACGACGACGAAGAGGATCATGAAGACCAAATAAGGGAAATTGAGGTACTTCCGTTTGAAGCGGAAGAAGTTCTTCACTTTGGCTAGGGCTTTCATTTTACTTCACCGCGAAGTCGTCCAAATCCCCCTTCAGGCGGAGGCGGATGTCCTTCTTGTCAATGGAAATCGATACCATGTCCCCCTCATTCCAGGAATAGGGGGAATTGACGACGTAGTCTTCGTCGTCATCGGTGCGGACGATGTACTGATAATGGTCGCCGATCCAAACCGAGGAAATGATCCGGCCTTGGCAGACGCCAGAGGAGAGGTCATCGGAGAGTTCGATCTTGTCCAAATCGACCTCCGCCACCACTTCCGCGTCTTTGAAGGAATAGCTTTTCTGGGTCTTCGGATCGTAGACGGTCCCATCCTCGTCGAGCCTAGAGCCGGGGATGAGGCGGGTGATGATGCAGTCAAAGGGATCTTCTCCGATGATCACTTGGTTGTCGGAATTGATGAAGGCATCGGTATATTCGTTGACCGTGAGCTCCTTGTGCATGATCTGGAGGTTTTCCTTCTCCACCGAGAGGGAGACGGTGGAGGAAACTTCATGATCGTGGGTATCGCGGCAAAGGACTTCGTTTTTGCCGACCCTGACGATGAATTCGTAATGGACGCCTTTGAAGTTTTTGGAGGTGATCACCCCGTCCACGATCCCCTCTCCGGGCTTGCCGATGAGGACGTCTTCGGGGCGGATGACGATGTCGACTTTCTCATTGAGGGGGAAGTCGTCGATACAATCCCAAACGGCGCCGATGAAACGAACCTTCTTCGGCCCCACCATGGTCCCGTTGTAAATATTGGATTCGCCGATGAAGTCGGCGACGAAGGCGTTGACGGGTTCGTTGTAAATCTGTTCCGGGGTGCCGATTTGCTGGATGATCCCGTTCTTCATGACGACGATGCGGTCGGACATGGAAAGGGCCTCTTCCTGATCGTGGGTGACGTAAAGGAATGTGATGCCAAGCTTCTTGTGCATTTCCTTCAACTCGACCTGCATGTCCTTCCTCATTTTGTGGTCGAGGGCGGAGAGGGGTTCGTCCAAAAGGAGGACCTTCGGCTCATTGACGATGGCGCGGGCGATGGCGACCCTCTGCTGCTGGCCGCCGGAAAGGGTGGAAACGTCGCGGTCTTCCATTTCGTCAAGGTCGACGATCTGAAGGGCGCGGGAGACCTTTTCGTCGATCTCCTTGGCCGGGATGCGCTTCTTCTTGAATTTGGGCTGGCCGTTTTTGTCGAGAGCTTGCTTCCCGTCCTTCCCCAGCACGGGGACGAGGCGCCGCTTCATCTTGAGCCCGAAGGCGACGTTGTCGTAAACGTCAAGATGCGGGAAGAGGGCATAATGTTGGAAAACCGTGTTGACCGGCCTTTTATAAGCAGGGAGGGGCGCGATGTCCACTCCGTTGAGTAGGATCTCTCCGCTTGAAGGGATCTCAAAGCCCGCGATCATGCGCAGGGTCGTCGTTTTGCCGCAGCCCGATGGGCCAAGGATGGTGATGAATTCGCCGCGTTTGACTTCCAAGTTGAAATCATCCACGACCGTGGTTCCATCAAACTCCTTGCACACATGCCGCAACGAGATGAGCGTATCGTTTCCGTCCATACAATTACCTCCCAAAAGGCGGATTTCCACCGCAAAGAAAGACAACCGACAGATGGTGAACACCGGCTCGATATGAGTCCGTTTCTTCCAACGTGCAAAATGATGAAGACGGCGGTTCTAAAATGCAACAAAAATTTTAAGAATTTTTTGAGAAATTTTCATTTCGTTTTCGCGCTTGTTTCATTTATTGAGTTTCGCCGACAGGGCGCGCTCTTTTCCCGTTTTAAAAAAAAGGCCATTTCATGGGATTTTCTTGATTTTCCTTCGTTTTCTTTCCGCGTGAAATCCAAGTGAAAATTTCTTGGGAAATCCCACCATATTTTTTGCAAAAAACAGCCCACGAAATTACAATGGGCCCATGCAAAAGAAATCGCCCCTGCTGTTGAGCTTGGCTTCCCTGCTCATCGGCCTATGCTCCTGCAACCCATCTCTAGAGAAAATCGACAAGGTCGTTTTGGACAACGGGACCATTGAATTCGACTCCGCCGCGCTCTCGGCGAACCAAAAATCCCACATGAGGGAGATCGACCTCCCGACGCTCAACGACATGGTCGAGGAAAAGAGGAATTTCCTGCTTTTGGTCGGCAACCAATTTGACTGCTCTTGTTGGACCTCCTTCCACAACGAAGTGCTCGTTCCTTATTTATTGGAGAACCATCTTCTGCTTTCTTGGATCCCCTACCAAGGGAACCAAGAGGCTTTGCAGAAGCTCGGGCTGCAGCTGAGCTCCGCCCATGAGACTTTGGCCATTTTCCAAGAAGGCGAAGTCGCTTATCAGCACACCACGGCCGATTCCGTTTCCTCTTGGGTCAAAGACGCAAAGACGTTCGCCTCATGGATGGACGCGCGGATCGAAGCGCCCCGGCTCCTTTCCCTTTCTTTGGAGCAACTCGACCAAAAATATTCCGGACGTGAGGATTTCTCCATCTTGTTTAGCCGCTCCACCTGCGGGGATTGCACATTCTTGGAACGGTTCGACCTGAAGGAGTATTTCCAAAACAACCTGAAGCCGGTGAAGATCCCTGAGAACTTTCTCTATGTTTTGGATTGCGACCAAGTGGGGATTCGCTACGTCAAAGACGATCAAGGGAACACACATTCCCCTTTCTCCTCTTCCAGCGTCTACGCCGAAATGGCCCAAAGCCAATGGGAGGCTTTCAAAGAGGAGTACGGGCTCGCCTCCTCCGCGGGCAATCCCGCCGGATGGGGCGAAGGATTCGTCCCGACCATTTACCACATCCATCCCAATTCCGGAGAGAAGAAAGGGGACGTGATCGATTTCTCCGGGGTTTTCTATAACGAAACCGTCGAAAACGGGATCATCTCGGAAAGTTATTTCACGCAGGAGAGGCTTTCTTCGATCAGCTTGGATTACCTTTCTTCTTCCTCTTTGGCCCCCAAAGTCCTGACCGGGGCGCAAGTCGATGCGTCCTTACCCCGGCATGAGGCTCTGCAGGCGCTAGAATCCCCGATCCTGACTTTGCTTTTGGATTCGATCCTCTGACTTTATTCGACCGACTTGAGGCTTTCGACCATCTTGATCTTTTTCGTCATCGACGAGAAATAGAGGTTCACCAAGAGAGAGGAAAAGAAGGTCAATAAGAAAGCATAGAGATAGGAAATGGGAAATAAGTCGTAAAGGAAGCAAACAAGCGGAACCCGGTTGACCGCCAAAACCGCGTACATGAAAGGGTAGCCGGCGAAGAAGCCCAGAAAGATCCCAAGGGCCGTTAAGGACATCGTCTCGAAAAGGAGGGACAGGGCGATTTCCCTCCGCGAGAAGCCAAGGACCTTCATGGTGGCGATGTCGCGGCTCCTTTCCCGGAAATTCAATAGAGCGAGGTTATAAAGGACGACGAACGCCAAAAGGATGGCGAAGACCTTGACCGCGTTGGTCATGATGCGGATCCCGTTCATGACCGAGTTGATCTGATCCGCGGTATCCTCCCGCGTGCGCACGGTGCTTAGATAAGAGCAGTTCTCCATCAGATCGGCTTTGACCTGAGCGGGGGTATAGCCCTCTTTGGCCTGCACCCAAGCGCTGGTGAAAGAAGGGTTGGGATAGGAGAAGAACGGGTCGGCATAATAGCCGAATACGCCGTGGAGGGCGAACGTGTCGAGGATTTTCCCCACTTCCGCCGTCATGAGGCGGCTGTCGAAGGAGAATTGGATCGTATCCCCTACTTCCACCCCTAACGTCTCCCTCACTTTGGAGGAAACCGTGATCGTCCCCTTCGGGGCAAGCTCCCACTTAAAGAAAGGGTGGTCATCGCTGATGAGGCGGAGGGACGTGTCCATTTCCTTCCCTTGGAAGCAAATGGAACTCCCAAAACTGCAATATTGATCGACACTTTCGATTTTGTCGGAATAGGAAGGGAGATCGCTTTCCCCGTTCCTAGAGACGGCGTAAGCGACGTTTAGGGAGGAACCATAAAAGCCATTGAGGTCGTTGTTGATGCCGTTGTCGAGGGTGTCCTCGATGCCGAATCCGCATAAGAGCAAAGCCGTGCAGCCGAAGACCCCCGTCACGACCATGGCGGATTTGAGCTTATTGATGCGGATGTTCCGGAAGGCCATCGCGATGGAAAGGGAAACCGGGCTCTTTTTTTTGCCCCCAGGCCTCTTCTTTTCTTTGAAGGAGACCTCCTCTGAGCGCATGCTCTCCGCCGGGCTGAGGGTGATTTCCTTGTGAATCACCAGCCAAGAGACGAAAATCGCGGAAACCGCGAAGACGAAAAACGCCGCAAAAGCCTGCCAAAAAGGAAAAACGAAGGGGTTTCGAGCAGGAAGCGTGTAAAGGAGGGAGTACTTCATCGACATGATGGTCGGGATGATGAGGGGGCCGAGGATGAATCCGATCAACGTGCCAATGGCGACCAAGGAAAAGGTCAGTGAGAAATAATGGAAATAGATCTGCCCCTTGCTCAAGCCAAGGGCTTTCATGGTCCCGATTTGGATCCGTTCTTTCAGAATGATTTGAGACAAGGTCGTCAGGATGACCAGCAGCGCGACGAAGAAGAAGACGAAGGGGAAAACGAAGGTGAGCTGGGTGGCCTCCAGAACTTCGGTGTCCACGGCGGAGGACCAAGGGTTCAAGGAGCGGTTCAAAAGCTGCCATAGATTGTTTTCGCCGAAGGTCTCATGATCGGCGAAGTAGGATTTGATGGCGGCGCACTTGGCTTCTTCCGTGGATGAGTCCTTCAATTTGACGAGGAGTTCGTTGTCTTGGGGGAAGGTGTTGGGGGATGGGGCCTCCTCCAAATCGATGCCGAGGTAACTCTCGATGAGGGCTCTGCCCTCTTCGGAGAAATAATCCCCCAAGGCCTCATGGAAGGAAGACAGGAACACGCTTTTGCTCATCAGGTAGGTCGAATTGTTGTAGCGTGCGGATTGGATGTTCTCCGGGAACGTCATGATCCCGGTGATTTTGGCGTGAGCGATGAGGCTCCCCTGAAACAGCTCATTTTTCTTTGCAGCCGAGATGAAATATTCAGGGTTGCTCTCGGAAAGGGCCTCCAGCATGTTGGAAAGCCCCGGCATGTAATCGAAGATGCGGTAGGTGAGGGCGACGGTTTTCCCGGTGTTGAGCTCTGGATCTTTCACGGTTCCATCCGCAGCGGAGATGCCTTTGTCGATATAGAAGAAATCCGATCCGCCGGGAGATTCGTCTTCGATCATCTCCACCGGCTTGGAAAGCGTCGGCCTTTGGCTGACGATGGCCCCATAGCAGGAAGAGGAATTGACCTTGGCGTAGATTTGGAAGCGGGTTTCTGTTTGGTCTTCTTCATCCAAGATGCCCGCGAGTTTGAACTCCTCGCCCAAATTGGATTCATGCTCTTTGGTCAAGACCCAAATCGAAGGGAGGTTCCCTTCTTGGTAGAAGGTTTCGACGCGGCGGGAAAGGGATTGGGCGTTGGAAAGCAAGCCGACGAACAAGGTCATGGCGATGCCGCCCATCGCGATGATGGACAGAAATTGCTTCCATCCGGAGAGGGTTTGCCGGCATAGCTTTTTATTCAGGATGCCCAAGGTCGAAAAACGCTTCTTCTTCACGGGGCAATTCTAGCAAACTTTGATTTGGGAAGCAGGAACAGAAAGGAAAAGGAGCCATCTTTTTCTTTCGATGCTACAATCCACCCGAAAACTAAGGAGATCGATATGGACAAAGCATTGGAGCGCTTCCTCAAATACGTTCGAATCGACACCCAAAGCGACGAGAACAGCCCCACCATCCCCTCCGCGGAAAAGGAGCTCAACCTATCCCGGGAAATCCTCAAGGACCTAGAAGAGCTTGGGATCCATGGGGAAATCGACCGGTTCGGCAGACTCTACGCCCATTTGGACGGAGAAGAGGGATTGGATCCCATCGGTCTGAACTCCCACGTCGACACCGCCCTTGAGATCAGCGGGGCCAACGTGAAGCCGCGGATCGTTCCGAATTACGACGGAGGGACCATCGTCCTCAACGAAGCCTATTCCATGTCCCCCAAAGAATTCCCGAGCTTAGCTCGGCACATCGGAGACGACCTCGTCGTGACCGATGGGACGACGCTTCTAGGCGGAGACGACAAAGCCGGTGACGCGATCATCCTGGCGGCCATGGACTATTTGGTTCATCACCCCGAAATCAAGCACCATCCCGTTTGTCTTTTGTTCACCCCGGATGAAGAGATCGGACGGGGTTCGGAAAAGGTCGATTTGAAGAAATGGGGCGCCAAATACGCCTACACGGTCGACGGCTCTTGCTATACGGACATCGAAGTGGAAACCTTCAACGCCGCCCATGCCGACATCCTCATCCAAGGGGTTTCGGTCCATCCGGGCGATGCGAAAGGGAAAATGGTGAACGCTTCCTCCCTGGCCTGCGAATTCGACGCCTTGCTCCCGGAGCGGATCCGCCCACAGTACACGGAAGGGCGTGAGGGGTTCAACCATTTGGTCGAAATCAGCGGCAACGTGGACAAAGCCTCCCTCCATTACATTCTCCGCAACCACGACCTCGAAAAGCTCGCGGAGCAAAAGGAAATGTTCCGCCTCGCCGCGGAAACGCTGAAAGCAAAATACCCAAAAGCGGTGATCAGCTTGAGCATCAAGGACGATTATCGGAACATGAAGGAAATCCTGGATCGGCATCCGGAGGCCTTCCTCAAAGCAAAAGCCGCCTATGAAAAGCTCGGGATCGCATGGACTTCCCATCCGATTCGCGGCGGGACCGATGGGGCGACGTTCTCCTTCCTCGGGGTTCCCTGCCCTAACATTGGGACCGGAGCCTACAATTACCACGGACGTTACGAATATCTGTCCGTCGGCGAATTCAACAAAATGATTCAGATCGTCGTCGAGATCCTCAAAGCATGAAGGAAAGGGCATCCACGGGTGCCCTTTTTCGTTAGGATGGCCGCGAAAAAACGGGGCAATGCCCCGCGTTTTCGATCTATGTCCTTGTTTTTTCCTCAATGTGGCTGGGGTGGCTGGGATCGGACCAGCGCATCTAGGTTTCAGAGACCTATGCCTTACCACTTGGCTACACCCCAAGGCAAGAAGTATTTTACTCAATGCTCTTACCGGCGCAAGGGTTTTCTCCGCTTTTGGCCAGGAATTGGCAACGCCCCCTTCCCATCCCATCGTCTATAATCGTTCTATGAGCATCATCGACGCCCACGCCCACATCTACTCCTCCCCTACGCTAGGCGAATGCGAAAGGACCTTGCTCCGTTCCATGAAGAAGTATGGGATCTCCTTTTCCTTGGCCTCCGACTGCGACGGGGCCGAGTTCCCTTCCGGAGCCAGCGAGAAAGTCAAAAAGACGACCACGTTGAACTGCTTGAAGCGGACGGTGAACTTCGCCAAAGCCAACCCAACGAAAATCGGGGCCGCGGTTTGGATCCGCCCGGTGAGGGAAAAAGAGCCCTCCCCGGAATTAAGGGCCTATGTGAAAGAGAACCGCAGATGGATTTATGCGCTCAAATTCCACCCCTTCGCGGAGCGCACCCCCATCCTCTCCCCGCTTCTAACCCCCTGGCTTCATTGGGCCGAGGATGAGGGATTGCCGATTCTCGTCCACACCGCCGCAGACGAGTTTTCCGATATCGAATTTTTGGCGGAAGCGGCCAAGCTCCATCCTTCCCTTTCCTTCATCGCCGCCCACCTCCAACTGCTGGGAGACCGCGAAAAAGCAATCAAAACCCTGCAAAAAGCGCCTAATCTGTACGGAGACACCGCTTGGGTGCCTATGGAAATCGCCGCAAAAGCGATCTCGGCTTTAGGGGAGGAGCGGCTCCTCTTCGGCACGGACAATCCCATCGATGGCCTCGATACCTTGGGGAACCCTCTCTACAAAGACTATTTCGAGAACGCCTTGGGTCTGTCCGAGGACGCCTACCGAAAGATGATGTTCCAAAACGCGGTCAAGCTCTTCGGCCTCCCTTTCGGCAACGGCCTTTCTGAAGTAGAATGGCCTCGCATAAAACCTTTCTAAGCAAAAGGAGGACCCTTATGAAGACTTTGCTTGTAGGCTTTAAAAAATACGCATCCCACCCCACCAATCCCTCTGAGGAAGTCCTTTCCTCCTTTTTGGGGAAGAAAGGGATACAGATCCTTCTTTTGGAAGCGAATTACGAGAAATCCAGGAAGAGTTTGGAGAAGGCCATCGCCAAAGACAAGCCGAGTTTCATCTTCATCATGAATCTTTCCCCTTATCACTCCACCCCGACTTTGGAGCAATACGCCTACAACGAGATGGATTCGATCCAACCGGACGAAGGGGGCAATCTCAAAACGAAAGAGGAGATTTTCCCCGGCGCGGAAAAATCCCTTTCCACCCCCTTCGACCTCTCCCGCTTCAATCAGATCCTCTCCACTAGGGAAATGGAAAGCGCCCTTTCCGTGGATGGCGGGCGTTTCTTCGACAACGAGGCCTATTACATCGCCCTGAAGTCCGGGATCCCCTCCATCTTGGTCCACTTGCCTTTGGAAAGCCTCTTCCCCGTGGAGGAGGACGCCCGCCTCATCTCCACGATCATCGATTTGGCGGAAAAGAACATCGCTTAAGCGAAAAGGCGGGAAGCCTCCCGCCTTTTTTCATGCCCCATCGATATGATCTTTGTAAGAGGAGGATCCCCATCCTCCCGACTCCGGATCGGTGTACCTCTCGTTGAGCATGTCGATGTCCTCCCCCGTCCGGTATTTCTTCTTGTAGGAGGTTTTGAAGACAGGTGGGTTTTTCTTTTTATCGTCTTCCACGGTGGATTCCTCTTTTCGCCTTATAATCATAGCCGAGGTGAATAGCATGAAAAAAGGTTTGTTGCTCTTAGCGCCCGGATTCGAAATCGTGGAAGCCTTGGCCAGCGCGGACATCGTCCGCCGCAGCAAGGTATTAGGATGCGACTTGGTTTCGATCTCCCAAAAGAAAGAAGTGGCCTCCTCCATGGGAAGCGCGGTCATCGCGGACGCCTTACTCAGCCAAAGCGACGCTGAGGCGTATTCCTTTTTGATTCTCCCCGGCGGGAAGCGCGGGGTGGAGAATCTGAAAGGGAGCAAAGACGTCTTGGATTTAGTGAGGCGCTTCTTCGACGAAGGGAAAGGCGTATACGCGATCTGCGCGGCCCCTTCGATCCTCGGGGAGCTTGGGATCCTCGACGGGAAGAACTACACCTGCTTCCCGGGCTTCCAAAAAGGAAACGGGCATTACGTCAACGCGCCCTTCGTGGAAGATGGCTCGGTGATCACCGGCCACTCGATGGCTTACACGATCCCCTTCGCGGAAGCGATCGTAAAAAAGGAAGCCGGCGAGGAAGCTTTGGAAGCGACTTTCCCGGGAACGCGCGGGCTTTAAACCTGACAGGGAGGTAGCACTCCCCTATAATTGGGGCATCGCAGAAGAGGATTCACATGGAAGAGAAAATGAAGCCGGAGGACTTCCGGGTTGCGGCGAACAAGGACAGCCGCGTCAAGAAAGTGATCGCCGTCGTTTCCG
Organism: Caryophanales bacterium UBA1624; assembly: GCA_002321395.1. Lineage (GTDB taxonomy): Bacteria > Bacillota_I > Bacilli_A > RFN20 > CAG-826 > Alloenteromonas. The sequence goes on along the minus strand of DCMK01000060.1, from coordinate 8,109 downwards.
GCAAAGGAGGGGTCGGCAAATCCTTGACGACGTCCCTTTTGGCGGTCAACGCCAGGAGGGATGGGAAAAGCGTCGCCATCCTGGACGCCGACGTCACCGGGCCGAGCATCCCCACGATCTTCGGGTTGAAGGAGCAGGCCATGGGGACGGAAGAGGAAATCTACCCCGTCTCCACCAAAACCGGCATCAAAGCGATCTCTTTGAACTTATTGACCGACGACCCTGCCGCGCCCGTCGTGTGGAGGGGCCCGGTCATCAGCGGGTTGATCAAGCAGTTCTGGAGCGACGTCGCTTATGGGGACGTCGATGAGCTTTATGTCGACATGCCCCCGGGAACCGGCGACGTCCCTTTGACCGTGTTCCAATCCCTTCCGATCGACGGCATCGTCATCGTCACATCCCCGCAGGATTTGGTCTCCCTCATCGTGGAAAAAGCCTTCCGCATGGCGACGATGATGAACATCCCGGTGATTGGGCTGGTATCCAATTTCTCCTATATGGTTTGCCCCCACTGCGGGGAAAAGCTCTACCCCTTTGGAAGGAAGGGGGAAGAAGAGGCCAAAAAATTCGGCATCCCTCGCTTCGCTTCCCTGCCCATCGATCCGAATCTAGCCTCTCTTTGCGACCAAGGGAAAATCGAGGAATACCAAGGCCGTTACCTCGATTCGATCACCCAAGCGATCCATTCCTTGAAGAAATAAAAGAAAAACCCGAAGGGAGACCTCCGGGATTTTTTCTAACTGGGGCGCAATATGGGAGTCGAACCCATTCATGACCGGTTCACAGCCGGTTGTGTTCACCGTTTCACCAATTGCGCCACGGCTTTGATACTATAGACACCCCAAGGGGCCGAATCAAGATTTTTTCGCTTGAAGGAGGAGGTTTTCCGCAGGCGATTCCCGTTTCCCCTTTTGGCTGGGCAGCCCTGGATTTTCCTTTAGGATCTTCCGGGCTTCTTCCAAAACGGGGAGCTCGCGTTGCTTCACCAGCATCGAGACAAGCTCATTCGGCTGGGAGGCCATCTTCTGGATCGCCTCGTCCAAAGGAAGGAAGAGGGTTTCTTGGATCAAAGCATCGCCCGCGGAGACGAAATGGGCTTTTCCTTGGCTTCGTTTAAGGCAAAGAAAGTAATGGTTTTGGTTCCGCCTCCGAATCGCGTTGTAGGCATCGTCCACGACGCCAAGGGGGCAAAGGATCTTGACTTCTTCGCCAAGCTCTTCCCGGCATTCCCGCATCAGGGCCTGCTCGATGGTTTCTCCTTCGTCGACGCCTCCTCCAGGCGTTTCGAAGTATTCCTGATCGCCGAAAAGATCGTTCCTTTTGATGCGATGCAGGGCGACCTTGCCCCTTTCGTCGAGCACGATCCCCCGCGCGGTGAGACGCAGGGTCGCAAACCCGCGATAGGGGAATTCTTTGTCTTGGAGGCTTAGGTAAATCACGTTTGGGATTCTACCTTACCGGGGCGATGGGGTGGTAGACTATGAAGGTATGGTATTCCGGAACCGGCTGCTCGCTTTCTTCTATCGGCTATGCTCCTTGGGGGCGATGATTGCGTTGCTGTTTTTCTATTTCCGGAATTATCCGCCCGCATGGCGTTTGCTTTCCTACTTCTCCCCTTTGGCCGCTTTGCTTTACACGGCTTTGCTCTTCTTTGAAACTCTGTTCAACGGGATCGACCTCCGCAGAGGGCTGCGAGGCATCCCCGCGGGGGTATATATGCCCGTTTCCCTTTCCATCGTTTGCTTCGCCTTGGAAGGAGCGATTGGATATTTCGTCGGGGCGATCCTCCAAAATAGCTTCACTGCCTTCGAAATCGTGTTCCATTCCTTCTTGTTTGCGCTTCCTTTTTTGGATTGGCTTCTTTTCGATGAGAAGGGGACGGTGCGCCTTTATTCGGCGTTCTTCTCCCAAATCGTCCCGATTTTCTACGGCATCTTTTCTTTCTTCCGAGCCATCATTTGGCCTGGCAATCTGCTCTATGGCGACTCCTTATATCCCTATGCTTTCTTAGATCCGGAATCGCCGTGGTTTTGGCCGGGGTTAGCCATCGCCTTCTTCTCCTTGGTGCTTTTCTCGACTTTGATCTTCTTTTTGAACAACGTCCTTTCCTTCAAATACCGTAAGTGGAGGGACTAAACCCTTTCGAAATCGATCCCCTTCCCCTGGTATCGTCCAAAGGAGACGAGCATCCATTTTTTCGGTTTCCCTAGATGTTTCAAACGGATTTCCCAAAATGAAAATATGCCGTTTTTGCAGTAGATTTTAAGAAAACGAAATTCTTCTTTCTTTTGTTCAAAGGAGACAAAATCCGGGGATTTCAGAATTTCCTTCCCGATGGCATCGACGATTTTCAAATAATGGTCGGGATAAGTTTTTGCCAAGGAATCGAGAAAGTCGCCCGAGGCGTAAACGCCAACCTCGCTTGTCAGGGAAAGCGATAAGGCTTTCTCGACCCTTTTGCTGATTTTACCTAAGCGGATTCCGTTCATGCAGGAGTTCCTCCCACCTCTTCATAAAGAGGAATCGCTTCCCTTTCCCCAGGCAAACCTCTGATTTAAAATTGGGCCATGTACAAATACCGAAAAGAAAGCGAAACGACTTATTGCATTGGAACGACTTTGACCATCGAAGCCCTTTCCTTTGCCCCCAAGCAAATGAGGAAGGTTTATATCTCCCCAAAGCAAAAGAAAGATCAAACTTACGACAAAGTCGTTTCCCTTGCAAAGAAAAGCAGCGTCCCCGTCATTTTCAACAACGAGAAAATCTTCAAAGAGGTCTCCGGGAAGGACAATTGCATGGTTCTTGGGGAGTTTGAGAAGTTCTCCTCTTGCCTTGATGGAGGGAAAAACCACATTGTTTTGGTCAATCCGTCCAACCAAGGCAACTTGGGAACGATCCTCCGTTCCTGCTTTGGCTTTTATCAGCAGGACATCGCCTTGATCACTCCTTGCGCGGATCCATTCGATCCTAAAACCGTTCGCGCATCCATGGGGGCCTTATTTCACCTTCGAATCGAATTCTTCCCCGATTTTCCTTCCTATCAAGCCCGCTTCCCCGAGCATCGTTTGCACCCTTTCATGCTCCAAGCGGACAAGCTCTTGAAGGCGGCGGACAAAACCGGCCCTTGGTCGTTGGTATTTGGAAATGAGGCGACGGGTCTTGATGCCTGTTTTCTCCGCGTTGGCGAGCCTTTGCTGATCCCCCAAAACCCGGCTTTGGATTCTTTGAACCTGGACAATGCGGTTTCCATCGGGCTTTATGAATTTTGCCGCTAAGAAAACCTTGAAAGAAGGCATTTCGGGTTCTATCATATCGCGTCCCAAAAAGGGGAATTTTTAATGAAAAATCCATTGAAGTCAATCAAGGAAATGGACCTGACCACCGGGAACCTCTTCCTTAAAATCGGGGTCTTTGCCCTGCCGATGGCCTTCACTTCCGTCTTGCAGCTTCTTTATACAACCGTCGACTTGATTTCCGTCCACTTCTGGGGCGGCGGGCAATCTTCCGCCGGGGCCATATCCGCCAACGGGGCGCTCATCAATTTGATCGTCGTCGTTTTCACTTCGCTTTCGTTGGGCGCAAACGTCGCCATCGGGAACGCAAAAGGCGCCGGCAATAGAGAACACGCCCAAAAAGTCATGCATACCTCCCTCATTTTTTCCCTTATCACGGGAATTGTGATTGGGCTGGCTGGGTTCTTCTCCGCCCGTTCTTTGCTTCTTTTGATCAAAACCGAAGAAGCCTATTTGGACAGCGCGACCCTTTACATGCAGATTTATTTCGTTGGCCTGCCCTTGCTGATGATCTATAACTACGGCGCTCAGATCCACCGCGCCGTAGGAAACAGCGCAACTCCCTTCGTTTCCTTGCTTTTGGCCGGCTTATTGAATGTTTTGTTCGATTTCGTCTTCGTGTATTTCGCCCGCCTCGACGTGGCTGGCGTAGCATGGGCGACCGTCATCTCCGAAGGCGTTTCCGCGTTGCTCGTCGTCCTTCCTCTTTTCCTGAAGAATTCCGGCTACCTCCACTGCAGCTTCAAGCAAATGAGGATCGACAGGGAAAGCTTGGTCGAAATCGTCAAGCTTGGGCTTCCCGCCGGGATGCAAGGGTTCTTCTTCGCCTTGCCCAACACCTTCATCCAAAGCGCCCTTTATACGATTGCCAAGGATATGCCGAACTCGGTCGACGTCGAGGATGGGGCCATCGCCGCGAACTCCATCAACAACTACTGCTACGCCTTCGTTGAGGCCATCTCCGCGGCCTGCCTTGCCGTGACCGCCCAAAACTACGGGGCGAAGAACCGCGGGAACATCCTCAAGGCATTCTGGTATTCCCAAGTTTGGAACCTTATCTTCAATTTCTGCTATTCCATGCTGATTTTGCTCGCCCACGACGCCCTGCTTTCCCTATTCGTCGATTCCGACAACGCGGTTTCCCTGCAGGCCGGCTGGGAGAGGCTCATGATTGTCGGTTTCACCTACACCCTAGACGGCATCATGGACGTCTGCTCCTCCTCCATGCGTGGGGTCCGCCACTCCACCACGCCGATGTGGATCACCATGGCCACCTGCTGCATCTTCCGCATCGTCATGATTGAGACGGTGATTTTGCGGGTGGATTACTTCAAAACGGTCTTCTGGCTCTATAGCGTCTATCCTTTTTCTTGGTTTTTGGCCGACATCGCCGATCTCGCCTCCTTGAGCATCATTTTCAAAAAGGTATTGCCTCAATTGGGCCAGCGCGCTCAAAAAGCTGGTTGAGATTGCAAAAAGCCCGAAGCGCGGCGGCTTAGAACTGGGAAGCCTTCCTTTGGACGAGAAAAAAGGGCCGCGCTAGGCGGCCCTTTCAAAAACGCGAATCCCCGGTCGTTATTTTTTATTTGCGGCTTTTTTGATTCCAAGGATCTCTTGACGTTTTTCTTCGAACTCTTCCAAGGTTATGATCCCTTTCTCCTGGAGATTCTTCCAGCCAAGGAGCTTTTTGACGCGGGGATCATTGTCGGGATCGTTGTCGCCTTTGTCGCCCATCGCCAGATAGCCAATCAGGGTGACGAGGAAATACAGCGCGTAGAGAATGACGGCCACAAGACCCAGGATAGCCGAACTGCTGGCTTCAAGCGCGCTAATGGAAAGGTATAAAAGAACCACCATAAAACCGGTGGAGATTCCTAATCCGAGGCGATTCGCGATTTGGTTTTTGCTGCAAATAAGAAAAAAGCCGACAAAACCAATGAGGATGAAGCCAAGCAAGGCGGTGCTGAAAGCAACAGCCGCCTGGTCCAAGGTGATCGCGCCCAGCACAAAAGCGACTCCGGCAAAAACGAAGGACAAGACCAAAACAATCTTTCGGATAACGTTAAAGACTTTCATTTTTATATTCTCCTTTCTTTAACAATTAAATTTTAGTCAGGGGGGGTTGGCGTCAAACAAATGAATTATCAACATCCGCGGGTGTTTGCTGCACTAGCCAACAATCAAGAAATGGTTTTTGGAAAGCTCTAAAGGAGTGTTTGGGATGTCGAACACCGAGCTTCTTCGGGCGTTTCTCCTCACGTCGTTTTTAGGAGCCGGGTAGCCAAGGCGGAGGCATATCGCCCTCCCTTCGCTGAAATGCCTTATGCCCCTTCTGAGAGGCGCGTCATCGCGATATCGCATGGGAGAAGGGGATCGTTGAACTCCTTCAGTAAGCGTATGGGGCCACGGTCTATTTGATTGCAGCCTTTTCTGTCCAGGCGCTTTTCTTCGGCCCGGGGAAGCCGCGGAGGCTTTCGGAATAGCCTTCCCCTCGCTTTTCTGCACCTGCTATTGTTTCCGAACTCTCCTTATCCCGGCGCATTCGCCGCCTATGATGAGTCCGAGGCTGAGTCTTATCCTCGCGTTCCGCGATCTGCAGCCTGGCGATGGGAACATGGGTGGTATCTCAGGAAAGGGCCGATGCCCGCGGCCTTCCTCGCCTGAATAACGCTCGGATGCCCGCATCTAGAGCGGAATTTGCAGAAGCGGACCCCTTTTCTTGGCCACTCCCTTTCGCCGCGTGCTCTTTTTGGTTCGACGACCACGACGCCCTTTCGCATCAGCCCCGTGAGGGCTGCTTCTACGTCATCGCCCCATGATCCTTTTAGGCCGCGTTGGCGCAATCGCCAATGGGACATGGAGGAAAGGATCGGCGACCGATTTTGTTTCGCGTCTTTTAAATAAAAAGACGCAAATGACAATGCTATCTTTTTTATTTTGAAACATGTGTTCTAATAGAAGTTGCATTCAAATAATTTGGATGAATGCATTGGTCAAAAAATAGAAGCGCGAAAGAAAACTGCATTTAAGACACTTGGCAATTATGCAGTCGCATTGTTCCGTATATGTTTTTTGGACCTATAATAAATTTTAGGAAAGGAATGCTATGAAAAACAAAATTTTGTCCCTCGGCCTTCTGCTGACCCTGCTTGCGGCCTGCGAAACGAGCCCAACTCCCCCATCCTCTAGCTCGGCAGAAAATAGTTCATCGACCGTCGCCGCCAGCGCTGACGACTCAACAGCGTCTTCATCAAGCGCCGATTCCTCCTCTTTAGCGGAAAGCACAAGCCATTCCCCGACTTCGTCTTCGGCGGCGCCCGACTCATCTTCCGCTACCGATTCTAGCTCCTTTTCCTCTTCTCCCGATTCCGCTTCAGCATCATCGGGCCCGGTGGAAAGCGATCTGATAAGCGCGCTCAAGGAGAGCGCGGCTCAAGAGATTGTCGGCAATGATTCAGGAACGTTCCGGAGTGTAAAAAACGGGTTTGCAACTTCCCTCAGCTACACCATCTATTCATCGGACAAAGCCCTGATAATCGATGATGCCAGCGAAGAGAAGATCCAGTATCAGAAGACCGGTAACGATGTAGAGCGAATTACTCTGACGAAGGATTCCATCGATAAAGAGGTGATCCTCACCAAAGACGAGAATACCGACGAAGAAAGATTCGAGGGATATTTCTCCTCATTCACATACAACGATGTGTCGACCATATCGAATCTCGTTTTAAATTACCTGACCGATTTCTACTTCTCGAACGGTTCGCTCTCCTTCAGCGAAGCGGACCAAATCTACACGGTATCCAAGAAGGTAGAGAAAAAGACAGCGGATCGATTCTACGACAGCGTCATGTCTTTGAAGTTCCATGGCGGCAGACTGCTCTCCGCCCATATCGACTCCAAGGCCTACGATAAAAACGGATATGATTTCGACGCCCATCAATTAAAGGACGACGCTCAACAGCTCAGCGAATCTCTGACCCTAGATTCCTCGTTGACCTACGAAGCAAGAAAAGAGACGGATGAGAATCTGATCGATGAATCGAAGTATCGCGTTCAGAGCTTCACAATCCTCACCGATCACCTTCATGAGGGAAAGTATCTTTATGTAGGAGAATCCATCCCCCTCGAGGTTCGGGTAACCGCTCCGGCCATCTATCTGCCTGATGCTTTCTCAATCGAAGACGATGGCTTGAATCCTACCGGCATCATATCCGCTTCCAAAACTGGAAACGCATATACCCTAACTGCTCTAGCGGTCGGAACCACCAAGCTTACTGTTACGTCCTCGCTAGGCAAAACCGCTTCTATTGATATCACGGTCACCGAGGTGCCCCCCACCAGCATCGAGATCTACTCCGGCGCTCTAACCGAGTTGGATCCTGGCCAGCGTGCGGAATACAAGGTCAATATCCAACCAGCCACCGTCAAAGACAAGACCTTTAAGGCGGAATTCACCGATCCCAAGATGGCCGACTACGCCACCCTTGATTTAGATACTGACAATTCCAAATTCATCCTTACCGCTAAGAAACTAAGCAAAGAGCAAAGCGTCACCGTCAAAGTCACCGCCAACGGCAATACGGCCCTGACCGATCAGATCACGGTGAAGATCAAAGCGGAAGAAGCCGTCGCCTCTGGATTGGCTAGCAAAATGATTGGGAAGACCTACGCCGGCGGAAGCTATCCTAAAGTCGAGCTGACCTTCACCGACGCCAGCACCGGCACGGTCTCCCTCACCTCCGTGAAGAACACCTACGTCTTCAATTGGACGGTCGACGATGAGACCAAGAGAATCACCTACACCAACGTGGAA
>DCMK01000077.1:13338-89025 GCA_002321395.1 Caryophanales bacterium UBA1624 | reverse complement strand
GCCTTCCAAAAGCCCATCGCCTGCGCCGCTAAGGCGCGCTTCGTAAATCAAAGAGCGGCTGGGCAAGGTCCCTCGAGCCAGAAGGCCGTTTTCGTCAGAGATCATCTCGCCCGTTCTCCCGCCTTCCTCGACGCTTCGATCTCCCAAATAAGGGATGGTGAGTTCCGCTTTAAAGGAGATGGGTTTCGAAGAGCGGATATGATAAACGAAGGCCTTATCCGGATAAGAGTAAAAGCATTCGCGAACGACGGGGCCGCTTTTCTTAGAAATATATTGGCTATAGCAAACGCCATCCTGGAGGCGAAGGCCCCTCTCGTAGTCGGAGATTTCTTGGGACTCGAAGGCAAGGTGGATTTCCATGAAGCTCGAAACGCCGCCTTGGCGATACGTATTCGCGAATTCGTTGGTTGTAATTTGGACCCTCTCAAGGCGGACGCCACCGAAAACGGAGGCGCCAAACCTCCCATTGCCGATTGGCAGCGAATATTTTTCCCATCCTTCTATAGAGTTCGGGGCCTCTTCTTTGAAGCGAAGGCACAGATCTTTTTTCATGTTCGTTCCTCTTGTTTCATTTTCAAACAGGCTTTATTGCCTTTTAGGACTCGGAAACGCCAAGTTTTAAAAACGCATAGGCATATTCCCACAACAGGTTCTTCCCGGAATCGTCTCTGCTTAAGCGATTGCTTGAAGCATCGGAAACGAAAAGGTAGGTCGTTTCTTCGAAAAGAAACCAAGAAGAAAACTTCTTTCCCTCATTGTAAGAAGGCTCTTCAAGGTCATAAATCTTGATCCCCCGAGCCTTGCTTAATGGGCCTTGGTAGAAAGCAAAAGAGGAAGATATCCCGTGAATGAGCAAGGCGTTTTCTTCCTCGATGTTTTTCGCATAGGACATATAAGAGGAATGGGAGGAAAGGACGCTTTCGGGGAGCAGAAAAAGATCGGAAACGGCCGAAATATAAGAAGAAGCCGCCTGATTAAATTGATCGTCGCCGCTTTTATAAGAGGAGCAATGGATCGCTTTGACTTCGTTTTGAGAAACCATGGAATACAGGTTTCTTTGAAAAGAGAAATCTTTCGTCTCGCCCGTCACGAATATCTCTAAGATTTCATTCTCTTTAAGCTTGTCTTTATAGTTGAAGGAAAAAGCCAAAACGGCGCTTAAAAGGCCAAAGACGCAAACGATTTTCCACCAATCGTAGCGAAGGAAGGACAAAAAGAGCTTTTTCTCATTCTTCATTCTTTTCTTCCTCGTAGCCAAACAAATAGTCCCGTTCAAAGGAAAGGCGGTATTTTTCGCCTTTCTTAAAGGAAGGCGAAGATTCCTCCAAGTAGAGGAAAACCTTTTCTTGGCCTTTTTCATCAACGAAAATCGCCTCTTTGAAGGAAAGCTTATTAACGTAACGGACGCCTTTGCCATTTTCGAAGACGAAAATCGCTTCCTCTCTCCGCTTCCCGTTTATTTTCAAAAAAGAGTCAATCGCTTTAAGATGCGAAAACTTATAAAAAAGGAAGTAATAATCTCCTAAAACCATCAGCAAAAGGAAAAACAAAGAAAGGGTGAAATAAGCCCAAGTTTGATTTCGAGGATGCAAAAAGAAGATGAGGACCATGGCTAAAAGGGAAACGGCAGAAACGATAGACGTCAAAAGAAGGCAATTCCTTTCTTTTCTCTTTCTTTTTTCGCCTTCCCTATAGATGTCAATCATTTTTGTTTTCCTTCTCGTATTCGTATCGCAGCCCTTTTTTATAAAGAGATGGATAGCTTTCCTTGTTGGTGAATTCGTCGAACAAAGAGAAACAATAGAGCGACCAACCGACAAGATAGAAGGGCAAAATCAGCGCGAAGAGAATGGAAAAAACGGCGAATTGAATCATGATTTGATCGATGAGCGTTAAGCAAATAACGCCGCATGGGAAAAGAAAAAACAGCAATGTCGCAAGAGGCTTTTTGAGCAAATAAGAAAGCGAATGCCGAAGAAGCCGGAAAAAAGAATCGCTATACACAAGCGTCTCCACCATCGCCATCATGAGAACCGGCAGCAGCAATAAAAAGACGCCGCTTATAGCGTAAGCAATCAAGGAGTTCTCAATCGTCAAGGAGCAAAAGTCTTCCAAGACGAAGAAAAAGGAAAAGCAAAGCCAAGAAAGGAAATAGTTCTTAAAGTTTTGCTTTATGCCCTTTCCAAAATCATGCCAGAAATAGATGCCATTCCCCCATATCCATTGCCGAATGATCCTCCCAATCCCCCCGAAAGCGAGGAACAGAAAGAAGAAGCAAAGGGAATAGACCCCACTAAATAGAAGGCGCGTTGTTTTATAGAAGGAAAGATACTCCGCTTCCGCCATGCTCTTGGCGGCTGGATAAAGAAGGGCGTAGTATTTGACTAAGAAAGAAGCGAGGAAGGGGAGGCCGAAAAGAAGCAAGAGGCCACCCATTTCCAGAAACAAAGCGAATCTCGTCTTGAAAAAATCCCAGAATTCCTGGCCTCTTGTGGCTGGAAGGTCCTTGATTTGGAACGCTTTTTTGGCGGGCCTAAATTTCATTCGCGTCCCTCCGCTTCAAACACATAGGAAGGATCTACGAGGCCAAGTTCTTTCGAGGGAACCTCTTTCACGAGTTTTCCGCCTTCCAAGAAAAAGACATTAGTAGAAATATAGATTGCCTCTTTGAGATTATGGGTGATATAGATCGCCGTCGTTTGGTATTTCTCTAGCGTCCTGGCGATTGCGCGAAGGACATCTTCTTTTTCCCGGATGTCCACATTGGAAAGGGGCTCATCCAGCATGATGAGATCGGGATTTTTGATGAGAGCCCTCCCCAAGCAGACCTTTTGTATTTGGCCCGTCGATAATTGCCGTGGCTTCCTCGAAAGAAGGGGCTCGATGCGAAGCTCTTTGGCCATATCCAAAACGCGGGAAGTGATGGCATCGTAGGACTCCCTTTCAAGCTTCAAAGGAAAGGCGAGGTTATCGAAGACGGTCAAGTGGGGGTAAAGGGCGAATTCTTGCATCACATACGAAAGCCTCCGTTCCTTGTTGGAAAGGGTGGCAATATCCGTGCCGTTGCTAAAGATCGCGCCATCATAAGAAAGCTGTCGCGATAACGCCCTTAAAAGGGTGGTCTTCCCCGAGCCAGACTCCCCCATAACGGCGCTGACTTGCCCATCCGGAAAAACGAGGCTTAAATCCTTCAAAGCGGGATATTCTTCCTTCTTCTTTCCAAGGTAAGTAACGCTTAGGTGCTGAATGCTTATTTCTGGCATGTGTTTATGATAGCCCACAAAAGAAGAAGAGAAAAAAGGCAAAAGCCCAATTCCTCCTTCTTTCTAGGAAAGTCCTCAAAATAAGAGAATAAACGATAAATATATCCACGCCTCCTTCCGCCCACAGCCATTCCTAAATGCGCGTTGCTAGAAATACGAAAGCCAACTCCAAGCGCCTTGCGACTCTTTCAGGCTTTTCTTGTCTTTTGCCGAAAAAGATAAGAATCTTCAGTGCTGCGTTTGGAAAATCTCGGAGAAAACTTTGAAGCGCGGACGCGAACGGGGAAATCATCTCCGTCTTATCAAAGCAAACGCGTCTTCGATGATTTTAATTCTAATCACCAAATGGATCGGGTTCATTTGCTTTAAAAGGAGCATCCATAATCAGTTTGGATGACCTTCGCGTCAACGTTGAGCATCCCCCCTCCGCACGGAAAGAAAAAGGACGTTTTTGTTTTATATCCCCGTTATCACGATGGCCATGGGCATGCATCGATGGATAAAGCGGGAGGCCTGCGTTTAGGGAAGAGGCGGAAAAGTTCGGAGGAATTCTCTATTGCTCCGCCGTCAGAAAATCAATGCTTCAAGAGCCGTGTTTTTCTGCATTGAAACGAAAATTGTTAATTTTGTCACGGTTCCGTTCGCCTTTAGCGGATGGGAGGCAAGAAGAAACGGCCGAAGACTTGCTTAAGTTCCGTCACTTTGATGAATGAATTCGGCTCTGCGTCGCGGATCATTTTGACCGCATTCTTCACCTCGTAGGAGGACATAACGACCTTGATGATGTACTTCTCTTTTCCGGAGAAAGCGCCCGTCCCGCGGATGATGGTCGCGCCGTGAGGCAAATTGGAAATGATGAAATCGCCTAAATTCGGATTGTCCGTGACGACCTCAAGCTCCATCTTTTTGTTGCGGACGTTGATCCAGTCGACCACGAGCATGACGACGAAAAGATAAATGACGGAGAAGAGGACTTTCCCCCAAGCTTCCGCCGCGGAAACGCCGTGGAGCATGGAAAGGAAAGCGTACAAAGCAACGGTGACGAAGTTGAGGATGGTCGAGTACTTCCCGACGAGGGCGGATTTCTTGATCGCGATGTAATAGGCGATGACATCGATCCCACCGCCGCTGCAATCGACTTTATAAGCCAGGGCAGAGCTTAGGCCGGTGCAAACGCCGGCGAAAATGGCTCGCGCCACCATGCCGCCATTCTCATTGACGTATCCGGCGACGGCGTCCACGAAGTTGTTCAGACCCGGGAAGTCGAAAAAGTTGGTGATGAGTGAAACCAAGGCGACGTTGATCATCGTGTAAATCGCGAAGCGCTTGCCGACGCCGAAGAAAGCCAAGACGAATATTGGGATGTTCAAGCCGAAATAGAGGACCCCATACAGAAGATCGTAATGAGCATCCCCCCAATTGTTCGTGAAAAGGTCGACGATCAAGATGATGTTCTGAGCGATGCCGGTCATGCCGCCTGAAGCAAGGCGCTCGGCGGTAGTGGCGAAAGAAGGGGCCAAAAAGCATTTGAAGCCCAAAGCCAAAATCATGGCGGAAATGAGGTTGACGAGAAAAATCCAGCCGTTTTCCACGATGACCTTCAACGGCACATGGTCGTACATGAAGTCTTCGTATCGTTCTTTTAATGATCTTCGATTGGTCATGGCCAAATGATTATAGGCCACGTCCCCCTTTGAGTTGAAGGCCCGAAGCGTCGTTGCGCGAATTCTATTGCCAATCGCCAAAAGAGACGAATGGCTTGATGGCTTCGCCCATCCCATCCATGCTTCGCGATCGAAAAGAGCTCATGAACGGACCATCAAAACCAATCGCCTTCGCAAAGGAAAATTCCGGCAAGGCTTTACGCTGCCGGCCTATTCTTAACGCAAAAGCCCTTTGTCCGCGTTCAGGTCAAGGATCGACTTCGTTTTAGCCTCATCCAAAAAGTCTCGCATGATGACGTTGATGTCAGAGAAATACTCTCGTCGGGGCAAGGACTCGATGACCGCGCCCATATTGTCCTCATGGCCCCGTTCCCGATGATAGGGGCCGAAAACCAATTTCGAATCCGTAAGTTGGCACTGCCAAACGAAGATCCCTTTATGGCCTTCCCTCTCCATTTTCCCATGGATTTTATCGATGTAATGCCCAAGGGCCACATCGATGAATTCGGACGATTCCATCGCGTGATAGGAAGAAATATAGCAAGAGTCCAAAGCCTGCCCGGTCTTTGAGCAAGCATCATCATTCCGACTGAAGATATGGGGCTGTTCCGCAAAAGGAGCATCCTCTCCGAAAAAAAACAGGCATTTTCCTCTAGCCTCCTCCAGTCGAAGGCCATCAACGAATTCCAATTCGGTTTGCCCTTCGCCTTGGACGATCAAACAATCTTTCAGCTTCTCCGTGACGGCTTGGTAGACATGCTCCTCGCTGCCGTTGCTGAAATGCTGGAAGTCCAAAAGAAGTGTTTCGCTGGGGTTCTCGCGGATGAAGGAAGCGATGTCGTCCAAAATGGGGTCGAATCGCGCTCCATTGATGATGGAATGGTAAATGACGTAATCGTCTTCGATGCGATTGACCCGCAGATCGAAATAACGCACCCCAAGGGACAACTGCTCTTTCACGCTGCAATGCTGGGTCCTTCCGAGCCAACTCATCCCGTTGGTTCCCGCGTCATGGCTCCCTGGTAGCACGATCTGGTTTAGCAAGGCATCATCTTTCAGTGAGCTCATCCAGGTGGCCAAAGAGGGATCCTTTTGCTCGTACTTCCGAAAGCAAGTCATGGACGCGATGAAGGCGCCCGCCCCCGCCCCAAGCGTCAATATGACGGCGCCGAGGATAATAAAAACCTTCCATCGCTTCTTCATCTTGAATCCTTTTCTTTCTTTGCCATCGATTATACCAAGAAAGCGAAGCGCTTTTCCCTTCCAAGATGCCGTGAGAGCTTCCCTCGGGCTCGATTCATGGGGCGCACCGGTCAGTCGGGAGTGGAAACAAGCGGACGATACAAAGCCCCGCCGTTTCCGGGTTTTGGGAAAAAAGGGGGCGCAGAATGGCACCATAAGGGAAAACCGGCCTCTTTGGGCGCGAAATCAGCGCATAAAAAGAACCCCTTACCTATGGTAAGTCTTTATTGCCCCGGAAAAAGGGCGATGCTATCATTAACCCGCTGTCTTGTTAGGCCGCATTTTTCGGAGGCTTCCGCATTCTATGAACATTTTGAAAAGCATCGGCGCGTCGTTCACCAAACTCTGGCGTTGGATCCGCGAGACCGCGTGGGTCCAGCCGCTATTGATCGTCGGGGCGATCTTCGCCGTCATCTTCTCAATCCCCAAAGCTACCGCGTGGGTCCAATCCTTCGGGGTCGGCACGTCCACCGCTTACTACATGGCGCAGAAGAAAACCTTGGAAGGCGAGAACCACAAGGACTCGGAAATCACTACCGAGGCCGATAAGCTTACCTATGCTTTGATGAAATGGTCCAACTTCGCCGATCAGCATGAATACGCCACCTACGACGAATTCAAAACCAACTTTGAGGCTTCCGAGGAAAAGGCCATCATCGACCGCGCCGGCGGGGAGAAGTTCTACCTCGTCTACGTCGCAAAGGGCAACGATGCCTGCGACTCCGCCCAAGAGGGCTTCGAGAACCTCCAAAACAACTGGGGCGTCGGATCCCGTTACGCTCCGGCCGATTCCCGTTCCTTCGCCTTCTCGACCATCTACACCGACGAGGATTCCACCAACGACGACGACTTCGTGATCGAATCCGAAAAGAGCGCCTTCAACCGCTACCTCCTGAAGTTCGATGACCTCGGCTTCTTCGCTGATGCGGGCGCCCGCTTCGATACCTGCCCGTATAAGAAGAACGCCAATCTCAGCTCCTCCAGCAACTACGACAACTTCATCGACGCCGGCACGAAGCTCGATTCCAGCAGCTTCATCAAACCGACCGTCATCCTCGTCGACTTCTCCAAGGAAGCCTTCGACCTCGGCCGCGTTGGCGTCTCCGAAATCCTCTTCGGGGTTTCCGGCAACACCGCCTACGAAAAAGCGGAGCTCCTCCTTCAGATGTGGAACCACACCGATTCCGATTCCTCCAACCCCTTCACCAAGGGATACAACGCCTGATCCGAATCCCTGAGGGCCGCCTAAACGCGGCCCTTTTCTTTTGCTATAATCGAACCCGTTATGGATAACATCGAATTTGCTTTGGATAGCTTCCGAGCCGTCACTTATGTAAAAGGGAACGATAGGCCGGTCGTTTTGACGAGCCCCGTCCCCGCATTCGCCCCAGGAGAAAGCGTTTCTCTTCTCTCCCATGACGAAATCCCCTGCTTCCTTGCCGAGAAAGGGAAGTTCTTGGCCGGATTCGTGGTCGATCAAGAAGCGGCCCTATCCGGAAGCAAAAAAGAGGAAATCTCCCGCTTTTTGAACGAAATGAAAGCCGAGTTGAAAAAGGTTGAAGTCTATTTCGCCCCCTGCCTCACCTTCTCCCACATCATCGTCAGTGAGGAAGAGATCGAAGGGGCGATGGAGCAAGGATACCAACCCGCATGTAAAAGGACAGACGGATCCGACTTCCTCGATGTTCCTTTGATTTTGCTGATGCAGCTTCGCTCCTTGGGAATCCCCATGGAGAACATCCACCTTTCCCGTTTCGACACCAGCGAAAACCCCTCGCTCTTATATTCTTCTTTGAACGGGGATCGGGAATACAACCTGACGGTAGCGACCCTGAATTGAAAGAAGACCGTCCGTTGATGAAAGGCCGGTTTCCTTATCCTTTTCTTTTCGAATAAGCTTCCGCGACGCAAGCGGGGACCAAAGGGGAAACATCGGCCCCATTCCTCTCCAGTTCGTCCACCGCGCTTGAGGAGATGAACGTGGTCGCGGCCGTGGCCATGAAGAAGACCATGTCCACATCGGGATTGACGAAATGATTGGCCGCGGCGAGCTGGAACTCATATTCGAAGTCCGTCACCGCGCGCAGGCCGCGGATGATCGCCTTCGCTTCGTGGGCGCGGCAATAATCGACGGTCAGGCCATCGTAGGAATCCACGAGGACCCCCGGGATATCCTTCGTCGCCTCTTTCATCAAGGCGAGCTTTTCCTCCACGGAGAAGCGTCCTTTCTTAGCCCCGTTGGTGGCCAAAAGCAAGATGACTCGATCGAAAACCTTCAAAGAACGCCGAAGGATGTCGAGGTGCCCATTGGTGATGGGGTCGAAAGAACCAGGATAAACGGCGATTTTCATAGAACCCTCCTTAGGGACAATACTTTGGTTTTCCCGTAACGGTATTCCCTTTGGAAAGGGAACGGGCTTTCGAAGGGGATCTCTCCTTCGTATTCCAAAATGAGGCAGGCCTCCTCCCCCAGCATGCCATTCTGCAAAAGGCAATCCACGGAGAGCCGGTAGGCATCTTTCATCGCGTAAGGGGGATCGAGGAAGACGATGTCGAAGGCCATTCCCTTCTGCTTGGCTTGAGCCAAGGCGGCTTGATAATCCAAGTTCCATACCTCGCCTTTGCTTTCTTTCAGCGAGGCCAGATTGCCTTTGACGATATTCGCGGCTTTGGGATCCTTCTCCACGAACAGACAGCTTTTCGCCCCGCGGGAAAGGGTTTCAATCCCAAGGGCGCCCGATCCGGCGAACAAGTCCAGCACGCGACTATCCGCGATCCGATCGCCGAGGCTTGAGAGCATTGCCCCTCGGACTATGTTCTTCGTGGGCAAGGTGCCTTGATCCGGGGTTTGGAGAATGCGGGAACGATAAGTCCCTCCGATGATTTTGATCATATCTTGCCTCCGCAGTCGGTCTCGTCCCGAAAAGAGTCGAAAAGGATCGTGTCCATTTGCCGGCAAAGCAACGCCATCGGGGCATAGGCCTTCCGATAGGCTTCGCAAACGGGGAGCTCATCGAGCTCTTTCTTTATTAGATATAAGGAACGCCAAGCGCTCTTGGCCTGCTCGGAGTTCTCTCCATAACGGAAGCGGGCCTGCTCATATTCCTCGGTGAGGAGATCCTTCTTCTTCGTGAGCCTTTGGGCTTCGGGATCGCTTTCCATTTCTTTTTCCGCCTGAAGGAGCCTCTTTCTTCTAGGATCTTCCTCAAAGGCGGATTTGAGGCGGTTCAGGGCCTCGAGGGTCTCAAGATTCATAGCCATATTTTAAACGAAGATGGGCGCCGGTGTTATAATCGCATCATTATGTTGAAAATCGTCAAAGATCCCGCCCCGAGTTTGCGGGCCCGTTGCAAAGAAGTCCCTCTCCCTTTGTCGGATAAGGACAAAGCCCTCATCGATGAGATGATGGAATACCTATTGGACACCCAGGATCCGAAGTTCTTGGCCAAACACCCTGAAACCAGGGAAGGCGTCGGCTTAGCGGCCCCGCAGGTCGGCCACAACGTCCGCATGCTCGTGATCTCATACCCCAACTACGATGAGAATGGCCAACAGAACGGGAAAACCGAATATCAGTTGGTCAATCCGAAGATCACCACCACTTCCGTCCGCAAAGCCTACATCGAGGCAGGAGAAGGATGCCTCTCCGTGGATTCGCCTCACCCCGGCCACGTGATCCGCCATTTCAAAATCACCGTTGAGGCCTATGATGCGAAGCGCGGGGAGAACATCGCCATCACCGCCCGCGGATACGACGCCATCGTCCTTCAGCACGAAATCGATCATTTGGACGGCATCCTCTTCTACGACCGAATCGACAAAGCCAGTCCCGAAAAGCGCATCCCAGGCGCCTACGTTTGCTAAGCGAAGCAAGGCCCCCAAAGGGCCTTTTTCGTTCCGCCCCTTCCCGCGAAAAAGCGGTCCCAAGGAAAAAGAAAAGGCTTTCATAAACAATTGATTAGACACGCTCCCGTTTTGCGGATATATTACAGGCGACATCCGTTCCGAATAGAGAAAGAAGGAGGGCATTGGCTTTTGCCAAGAAGTTATCATATGTATCAATCCGCGGTTTCCATTTACGCCTTAGGCGGCCTCGGTGAGGTCGGAAAAAACACTTATTGCATCGAAAACGAGCATTCCATTATCCTTTTAGACGCCGGCGTGCGCTTCCCCGAAGCCAATCTCCCCGGGGTCGATTACGTCATCCCCGATTACACCTACCTGAAAAACAACCGCCCCAAGGTCAAGGCCCTTTTCATTACCCATGGCCATGAGGACCACATCGGCGGGATTCCCTTTTTGATCCGCTCGATTTACGTCCCCGTCATCTATGCGCCGAAGCTCGCCGCTGCCTTGATCCGGCACAAGCTTGAAGATGCCCGCATCAAAGACAACATCAAAATCGTCGAATACGATCAGGATTCCATCATCAAAGTCGGAAATGACTTCACGGTCAGCTTTTTCCGCGTCACCCACTCCATCCCCGACAGTTTCGGGATCGTGGTCAACACCTCCGAAGGCCGCATCGTCGACTCCGGTGACTTCAAGATCGATCTGACCCCCGTCGGCCCGAATTTCGAAATCAACAAACTCGCCCGACTGGGGGATGAGGGCGTGGATTTGCTTTTGGCGGATTCCACCAACGCGGAAATCGAAGGCTACACCCCCTCAGAGACCGCCGTCAGGAAGGGCGTGGAGGAAATCTTCGACAAGGCCCCGGGGCGCATCATCGTCTCGACCTTCTCCAGCAACATCAACCGCATTCAGCAAGTCGTCGAAGTCGCCGTGGCCCACAAGAGGAAAATCTGCATCTTGGGGCGCTCGATGAAGAACGTCGTCGGAATCGCCCGCGAATTGGGCTATATCAAAATTCCTGATTCCTCCGTGATCGAGGAAGGGGAAGTCCGGAACTACAAGCTCTCCGAGGTCTGCATCCTCTGCACCGGCAGCCAAGGCGAAAAGCTCGCCGCGCTCTCGCGCATCGTCGCGGGTGAAAACCGCAGCATTTACATCGTTCCGGGCGATACGGTCGTCTTCTCCTCCAACCCGATCCCGGGGAACGGGGCGTTGGTCGATGCCTTGATCAACAACCTGGTCAAGCTCGGCGCGGACGTAAAGCAAAATTCCCTCGCCTTCTCCCTCCACTCCTCCGGCCACCCCTCCCGCCAGGAACTCCGCTTGCTGCAGCGTTTGGTCCGGCCGAAGTATTTCATGCCTGCGCATGGAGAATACCGCATGCTTCGTTTGCATGGGGAGGTGGCGATGCAGCTTGGCATGCCCAAAGACCGCATCTTCCTCTGCGACAACGGGGATATGCTGACCCTTTCCAACCACACCGTAACCCGCGGGGGCCATATCCAGGCCGATGCCGTCTACATCGACGGGAACGATTTGGACGGGGTCTCCTCCGCCACGATCAACGACCGCGCGATTCTGAAGAACGACGGCATGGCGGCGGTTCTGGTCACCATCGATTCCAAGCGCAGCAAAATCATCGTCCCGCCCGTGGTCTATGCCAGGGGCTTCTCCGCCAGCGAAGCCACCCACGTCATCCGCCACGCGCAGATGCATGCCCAGGAAGCTTTGGAAGAGGCGATGGCGAACCCCCACGTTTCCTTCTCCTCCATCAAAAACGCGATTCGCTCCACCGTTTCCAAATACATCGAAAGGAAAACCGGACGGAAGCCCATGATCATCCCCGTGATCATGAACACGGCCGCCTGATCCATGCTCATCCTCGCTTCTTCCTCGCCTAGAAGGCAACTTCTCCTCAAGAAAGTGGTCGAGGATTTTTCCATTCGCGTTCCCGACTACGATGAAAGGAGCCTCCACCTTCCCCCAGAGTCTTTGGCCTTAGAAGAAAGCAAGATGAAGGCCTACGCGGTTTTCTCCCTCCACCCCCAGGACGAGGTCCTCGCCTGCGACACGACCGTAGTCCTGAAAGGAGAGGTCTTAGGAAAGCCCAAAAGCGAGGAGGATGCCATCGCGATGCTGCTCCGGGAATCGGGGCAATGGCAAACGGTTCTTTCGGGGTACACCTATCTTCGGAAAGGGAAGGAAATAAGCCGCACGGTCGCGACGAAAGTCCTCTTCAACCCCTTAAGCGAAGAGCAAATCCGCGAATACGTCGCAACGAAAAAGCCCCTGGACAAAGCCGGGGCTTATGGGATCCAAGACGACTATCCCCTCATCGCTTCCATCCAAGGCAGCTTCGACAACGTGATGGGGTTGCCGACGGAGGATTTGATCAAGCACGTGAAGCCTTTTCTCCGAACAAAGTGAAGTAGACTTTCTCCGCGTCGCCTTTGATGACCAAGGTAACTTGGGTGGACATCAGGATGAATCCATCCACCCCGGCTTCCTTCAGTTTCTCCTGATCGACTTTTCGGGCATCATTCAGCTTAAGCACGATGCGGCTTCCGGACAGGCGTTTATCCAAAACGTTGTCCGCCCCGCCCAAAGCCTCGAAATAAACGCTCGGGGCGATTTTCTTTTTCGCGGGGGATTTTCTCCGTCCGCAAAGCAAAAGAAGGA
Source organism: Caryophanales bacterium UBA1624 (assembly GCA_002321395.1). GTDB lineage: Bacteria > Bacillota_I > Bacilli_A > RFN20 > CAG-826 > Alloenteromonas. The sequence goes on along the minus strand of DCMK01000077.1, from coordinate 76,322 downwards.
GGACGCTAAGTAAAAGCAGCCCGGCGATTGAGAGGGCGATCCACCAAGAGGAGGAAGCCAGCCAGGAGGAGAATTGTTGTGAAGAGTTGCTCATAAACCTGCGTTATAATAGCACGTGAGGAGAACGATATGTCCAACGCAATTGAAATCGAGGCGAAAGCCCTAGTCCGCAAGGAAGACTATGAAAAACTGGCCGCGCTTTTCCGAGAGGGAAAAAAGATAAGCCAAACCAACTATTACATCGATTCGGAAAGCCGCGATTTAGCCCAAGAGGGGATCGCCCTCCGGGTCCGGGAGAAAGAAGGGGCTTACGAAATGACCTTAAAGACCCCTTTGTCGGAAGGGTTGTTGGAGAAAAACTGCCCCATTGATCCCGAAGACTTCCAAAGCCTCCTCAAAAAAGGCCTCTTCCCCAAAAACGACATCGCCCGCTTCCTGACGATGCTGGATTTCGACGTGGACACGCTCCGCATTTTGACTTCCTTGTCCACCGACCGCATCGATGTCCCTTACGAAGGGGGCCTCCTTTCTTTGGACAAAAACGAATATTCCTCCCAAACGGATTACGAAATCGAATTCGAATACAACAACCTCGAAGGCGCCCAAAAACTGCTGAGGGGCCTCCTGCAAAAAGAAGGGATCCCCTGCGAGCTTTCCACCTCCACCAAAGGCGGAAGGGCGATGAAGGCCATCGGCAAATAAAAAAAGCTTCGGGCAACCGAAGCTTTTTAATCGTGGCAATCGCAATCGTCGAATTTCGGGCAGCCGTGGCACCACTCTTCCGCCATGCGCCGAGCCCTCGGGATAAACGTTCGGATTTCCTCCGAATTGTAGCCCACTTGGATGCGGCGGTCATCAACGATGATGGGCCGTTTCAGGACGCTTGGGTTTTCGCGAATGAATTCGATGAGCTGGGAAATCGTCATCGAATCGAAGTCGATGTCCCTCTCCTGAACGATTTTCGAACGGGGCGAAATGATATCGTCGGTCCCGTTTTCCGATTTGACGATGATGTCTTTGACCTCATTCGGCGTGAGTCCCCCGAAGATGTTGCGGTCCACATAGGGGATTTTCTGTTCGTCGAACCACTGTTTGACTTTCCGACAGCTGGAGCAGCTAGGCGAAGTGTAAATCTTTATCATGACCAAAGTATAGACGGCTTTTCCCCTCCCACAAAGGGCAAGAGGGCCCATCGCCTTCTTTTCCGCGGTCAAAGAGCAAAAAGGCGGTTTTAGAAGACAAACCGACCACGAAGAGTAAAATGCCCCTATGCCTGTTTTGAAAAGAAAGCTGATCGCAATCGACATGGACGGAACCCTCCTTTCGCAGAACTATTCCCTGTCCCGCTTTTCCGTCGGCTTCCTCTCCGCCTTGTCCAAGCAAGGGCACATCCTCGTCCTTTCTTCGGGGAGGCCGCCCCGCTCCATGATGGGAACATATGCTAAGCTTTCTTGCTTTGGCCCCCTTATTTGCTATAACGGGGCCCATGTTTTTTCCCCTAACGATCCTTCCTTCCCCGCGTTGAAGCAAGTGTTCTCCCGGGCTGAAGTCGCCTCCGTTTGCAAAGCGCTCTCCCCGCTTTTGGACGGCTACCAAGCCGAAGGGGAAAAAGAGATTCTCCGCCACAACACCTTCCATGAGCTGGACGCTTTCTTTCCTGAGAAGGGGATGAGGATCAAGGACGGGGAGCTAAGCCCGGAAGGGGAAGATCTCTATTCGGTCGTGTTCAAGGAAAAAGCGAGGAATGACGATGCTTTTTCTTCCATCCTCTCCGCCTATCCCGATCTATCCTGGCGTCATTGGACGGATTCCCCCTTTTTCGAGCTCCACTTGCCTTCCGTCAGCAAAGGAAACGCCCTGTCCTTCGTCATGGATGCGCTGGGGATCAAAAAAGAGGATTCCTTCGCCTTTGGGGACTCGGACAACGACTTCGAGATGCTCTCGCGGGTCGGCCATCCTTTCGCGATGAAGAACTCCAAATCGGTGCGCCTCCTTTCCTCCTTCCCAAGGACGGAAAAAGGCAACTCCGAAGACGGGGTTGCCTTTGAGTTGAAGAAATATTTTTAGTCCGGGAGCTTCAGCTGCGACTTCAGGGACTTCCAAAGGGAAGCGGTTTTCCCTTCCAAGCCCTTTTGGTCCGGGCTTACGGCCTCGATGTAAAACTTCATCTTCGGCTCGGTCCCGCTCGGGCGGATCGTGACGGTGGAGGAATCGTCCAAAGCGTATTGCACCACATCCGAAGAGGGGAGCTTGGCCATTTGCTTTTTCCTCCCGTCCTTTTCCGTGGCGAGGCCGAGGAGGAAATCGCGGGTTTCTTTGATTGAAATCCCACCGATTTCATGAAGCGGCGCGCTGCGGAGGCCCGCCATGATTTTGGCCATTCTCTCATGCCCGCTCAACCCTTCGAAATATACGCTGATAGTGGAGGCGTCATGGAAGCCGAGGCGTTCCTGCAAATTCAGATACGCTTCATCCAAACGCAAGCCCTTTCTCTTATAGTAAAGGGCCATCTCGGTATAAAGCAGAATCGCCTGAATCCCATCCTTGTCGCGGACGAAAGGGGAAATGAGGCATCCATAGGATTCCTCATACCCAAACAGGAACTTCGGGCCATGGCCAAGCTTCTCGTAATAGCCGATCCTTTCGCCGATGTACTTGAACCCAGTCAAAAACGATTCGGTTTTGACGCCATAGGAAGCGGCGACTTCCCTCCCTTGGGTGGAAGTGACGATCGTGTCGTAGATCACCCCATCTTTTGGCAAGGTGCCAGCCTCTTTTTTGGAGGAGAGAATATAGTCGATCAGCAATGCCCCGGATTGGTTCCCGGTCAGGCGTTCGTAAACCCCCTTGGAAGAAAGGAAAGCCAGCCCGCAGCGATCCCCATCCGGATCGGTCATGACGGCCAAATCGGCATGGTACCTCTTCGCGTATTCCAAACTGAGTTCCCACGCTTCCGGGATTTCTGGGTTCGGGGATTTTGTGGCGCCGAAATTGGGGTCGTGGACGCATTGCTCCTTCACGGGGATGATCTCATAGCCAAGCTCGGAGAAAATGCGCATCGCATTCTCATAGCTGGCCCCGTGCTGGGGGGAGTAAACGACTTTGAAGCCTTTTTTATCGAGCTCCGGATGGCATTGGATGGCCTCCACCCGTTTGCAGTACTCGTCATCGACTTCCTTGCCGATGATCGTCTGCAAGCCTTTCGCCTGGCAGACCTTCTTCTGCAAGGAAAGGGGATCGCCAAGTTCGGAAAGGATTTTCAATAAAGGCGCGATCGAATCGGGGGTGAGTTGGCATCCCGTCGAATCGTAGGCCTTGAAGCCGTTGTATTCTTTGGGATTGTGGGAGGCGGTGATCATGATCCCGCCGGCGCAGCGGAGATAGCGCACCGCGAAGCTGAGCTCCGGGACCGGGCGAAGGGAATCGAAAACGTAGGTCGCAATGCCCAAATCATTAAGGATTGAGGAGCAAAGCAAGGCGAATTCCCGCGAATGGAGGCGGTTGTCGTGGCTGATTGCCACGCCTTTCTTTGAGCTGTCTTCCACGATTTCCTGAATGAAAAGGCCGAATCCGTATGCTGCTTTTCCAACCGTGAAGCGATTCAGTCGGTTCAGACCGACGCCAAGCTTCCCGCGCATGCCGCCGGTCCCAAAAGGAGCTTCCTGAAAGAAGGCATCCTCCTTTTCTTCTTGGTTCATTTGCGAAAGGGCTTCCTTCTCCTGGGGGTTGAGCAAGGGGGAATTCAACCACTCGCGATAGGTCTTTTCAATGTCCATATTCCATCCTCCGGCGATAGTCTATTATTCTGACTTTAAACTGGCAATCAAATCGGATTCGTCCTTCGGAAGAGGGCAGACGAACTCCTTTCCGCTCAAAGGGGAAAGGATTCCGCTCAGCTGGCCAAAGCCCAATTTGTAAGCGTGTAGGAATTGGTTTTCCAAGCCGTGGAGTTTTTTCATTTTCCGGCAATCCTGGAAATCACCGTACTTCTCATCCCCAACAATCGGGTGGCCGATGGAGGCGAGGTGGACTCGGATTTGATGGGTCCTGCCCGTGACGAGTTCGCATTCGACGAGGGTGTATTCGCCCGCTCGCTCCAAAGCTTTGTAGCGCGTCAACGCGGTTTTCCCTCCTTGGGAGATCGGGGCGATGGAAACCCTGCCGGAGAATTCGTCTTTCTTCAGGGGCTTATCGATTTCCCCCTCCCCTTCTAGATCGCCAAGCACGAGGGCTAGGTAACGCTTCGATATGCCCACGCGCGTCTTGAACAAATCCGTCAACGCTTTCAGCCCGGCGTCGGTTTTCCCGTAGACGACGATACCGGAGGTGTTGCGGTCCAAGCGATGGGCCGGAGAAGGGATGAAGCTGTTGTCCTCGGGGTCGAATTCGCCTTCGTAATAAAGGTAATCGAGCACCGCGTTCCCCAAGGTTTCCCTCACGCCGGTTTTGTCGCCATAGACCAAAAGGCCTTTCGGTTTGGAGACGATCAAAACATTGGGGTCTTCGTAAAGGATTGGATAAGGGAAGGGCTTTTTCTGCGCTGGACGCGGCTTTTTGAAGTCTTCCAGCTGCGCATCGGTCACGTAGATGCGGAGCACATCCCCGCTTTGCAGGATGTAATCCTTTTTGATCCAATGGCCGTTGGCCTTGATGTCTTTTTTCCGGAAGGCTTTGTATATGAAGCCCAAAGGCGCCTCCGGGAGGTATTTCTTCACGAATTTCTCGGCTTTTTGCCCGGCGTTGCTGCCGTTGATCACTACTTCTTTCATCGCAGGGAATTATAGAGGAAAATCGGGGCCGTTATTGTTGGGAAGAGCTTTCTTCGATCTCTTTTTCCCTTTTTTCCATGATTTTTGGGAACGTGATGATGAAAGTGACCGTCGTCACGGCCCCGGCGAGGAAATCGGCAATCCCCTCAGAAAGGTAAACGCCATAGCAACCAAGGAAATGCCCTAAAAGGAAGCAAAGGGGGATCAATACGATGACTTTCCGGAAAACGGCCAAAAACAGGGAACTCTTCGCCTGACCCAATGCCACATTGACGTTTTGAAGGGTCATTTGGACGAAAAACATGATCGACCCCATCAAAAAGAAGGGGGCATAGGCCTTCACCAAAGCGGCTACCTCCGGGCTGGCGGAAAAGATGACCGCGTAGATTTGCGGGAAAAAGAGGGAAAGCGACCACGTGAGCAGAACGTAGCAGAAGGCAAGGATCGTCACGTCCCGAATGCCTTCTTTCAGCCTTTTCGCGTTCCCCTTCCCATAGTTATAGCTGACGAAGGGCTGCATGCCATAGCCCATGCCGTTGAGTGGCAAAGAAATCAGCTGCAGGGCGCTCAGCATGATGGTCATGGCGGCGGTGTAATCCTTGTTGCCCCCGCTGGCCCAATTCAAATTTACGTTGAATACGATTTGGATCAGACATTCCGTGGCCGTCATGATGAACGGGGAAAGACCCAAGGAAAAGATGCTGCCGATCGCCTTCCCGTTGGGAGCCATGTCTTTAAAGGAAAAGCGGAACTGGCTGCTTTTGCGGAAGAAGGTCGAAACGATCCAGACGAAGGAGACGAATTGGGAAATTACCGTGGCCCAAGCCGCCCCGGCGACGCCTAGATTCAATACGTAGATGAACAAAGGGTCCAGGCCGATGTTCAAAACCGCTCCGATCAGAATCGAGATCATCGCGAGGAAGGATTTCCCTTGGGCGGTGATGAAGGAATTGAGCCCTTGCCCCACCATCATGAACAAAATCCCGGCGGAATAGGCTTTCAAATAGGACGCGGCAAGTTCAACGGAAGCCTCCGGGCAACCGAAGGCAATCACGAAGGGGCGAGCCAAAAAGAAGCACAAAGCCGCCAAAGCGACCCCGAATATCAAAAGAAGCACGAAAGCGTTATTGAAAATCCGATTGGCTTCTTCCTTCTTCGACTCGCCCAGCTTCATACTGGCCCGAGGGGCTCCGCCCAATCCGACGAGGTTGGCGAAAGCCTGGAGGACGATGGCGATCGGCAAAACGATCCCCAAAGCGGCCAACGCCTCCATCCCGACTTCGGGGATATTGGACACGAAGACGCGGTCAACCGCGTTATAGAGAAAGGAAATCAGCTGAGCCACCACGGCTGGGACGATCAGCTTGAATACAAGGGGCCAAACCTTTCCTTCTTCCAGCTGTCGAGTCGAGTCGGTTTTCATCGATGGCATTATAGTTCCGGTGAGGGCAAGACGCTTCCGTTTCCCAAAGAAAAGCCCGCAAGATGATCGAAGAGGCGGCTCGAAGCGACGAAGGAAGCGCCCTTTTCGCTGAAACGTCTGCGAAAGAAAAAAGGAATTGAAAAAGGATAGAAGCCCCTCTATAATCCTTCTTGCCGCATTTCAATCAATGTGGAGGAATACCCAAGTGGTCGAAGGGGCGGGCTTGGAAAGCTCGTAGTCTCTTAACCGGGAGCTAGGGTTCGAATCCCTATTCCTCCGCCATGTGGCAATCTGCCAAGCCGGAAGGCTTGGCTTTTTTCATGGTCGGACGGGTCGGAAAGAAAAAAGCGGGCCCCCGCCCGCTTCGCTTCTATCGTCGTTATTTGCTTTGGCTTTCGTCTTGAGAAATGCCCAAACGCTGGGCGCGACGCATCGCGCGCTCAACGTCGCGGTCGCCTTCACGGGCGAAGAGGCTGAGGCAAATCACCGCAAGCAAAGCCGCGGCGAGGATGAGGATGATCCCCCAATAGCGGTAGCCAAGCGGCGACCAGTTGGTGAGCCATGCCTTCTCGGAAAGGAGGATGCCGTTCTCACTGGAGAGGACGGGGAGGTGTTCTCCCACGATCCCCAGGACGAGGAAGACCAATCCGACCAAGCCGAAGAAGGCGGCGATGCAATACCAAACCGTCTCTTTGACGCTAAGCTTTGTGGTCTTTTTCTCTTTCATACTCAGGCTTTCTTCTCTTCTTGGGCCTTGGCCTCTTCCTGACGTTTGGCATCATCGGCCTTCACCTGTTCGATGAGGGCGTTGATGGTCGGAACGTAGAGAGAGCGGAAGGTCGCTTCGGTGTCACGGACGTAGAGGTTGATAGTCTCGATGGTCTCGCGCATGACATCCGGGAACTTTTTGCCGATCGGCAAATCGCGGCGACCGGTCATGTTCTCCATCAACTCGACGATCTTGTCTTCCATGTTCTTATAGACGGCGTTGGTGATCTTGGCGTTGCCGCGGACGAAATTGATGTTCTGGATGACCGCGGAGATGTCGTTGCCGATGAATTTGGAAGCCGGGGTTTCTGCGCCTTTGGCCTCGTTGCGAGCTTGGTTATACTCATTGAACAGGCGGCAGAGGTCGTTGACCAAAGCCATATAGGCGACGCCGCGATACATCGCTTCGTCGGCGTTATGGAGCTTCTCCACGTCGGCGACGTCGAGGTTGTTCTGGTGGGCGTTCTGCAAAACGCCGAGGATCATGTTGTTGACGTTTTCGTGGATTGGCAGGACGTGGCGATAAATGGCCATGTGCTGGTTGTGGTCGACCCGGAGGCCGTCATCGGCGAGCTTGAGGATCGTGGATTCATCGCCATAGACGTCGGCGTAGAAATCGCGGATCGCTTTTTCGAGCTTCTCTCCGTTCTCGCCGGAGTGATCGATGATGTCCTTCAAAGGAGTATGCTGATCGACCTCGATCAAAATGGACCGCTTCTTCTCCTGATAAAGCTTGGGATCGTACTTTTCCTTGACGATGCAATACTCAAGGGTGTCCCTGACGGCCACGTTGTAGTGTTCAAGCGTGGTAACGACTTCGCTGACTTGATTCATGTCTTCTCAAATTTCCTTTCGGGGCGTGCTACCCTCCGATGGGTATAGCACTTTTTCCAAATCGCTCACCCTTGCGATGACATGGGCGGCGTGGGTTTTGACGGATGTGGGGCTATGATCCATGCAGTAGCTATTCGCGTGGAACGCATCGAACATGGGAATGTCATTGCCGGAATCGCCAACAACCATGACATTATCCTTAGGAATCGCGCATTTTGCAAGATAGAAGGCTACGCCTTCGGCTTTCGTGCATCCTTTTGGGGCCACTTCGATGAACTGCTCGACCCAGGAAAAGTTGAAATCGGGGTATTCCTCATTGAGTTTGGCGGTCAGGCGTTCAGCGAAGAGTTTCTTCGTTTTGGTGGCTCCGACGAAGAACATCATCTTGAACCCCTCCCCTTTCTCGATCTCGTCATAGAAAACATGGTCGTCGCAGACGGTCTTCTCGCGGTAGACCCCTTGAACCGCTTCATAGAACCAATAGAAAAAGCGGGCGAAAAGTCCAGTGAAGCTCTTCGTCATCACCGTCCCCCTTTGGGAGGTGTTTAGCAGGAAAAGGCTGGGGTTGTAACGGCTTCTGAGGTCATCGACGAGCGATTTGAACTTCTTGGGATCGAAGGGCTGCCGCTTTTCGATCTTCCCATCGACGGAGACGATCGCCCCATTGCAGCAAATAAAATCACAGGGGGCGCCGAGCATCTTCGGGATTTTGTGCATGAAAGGCAAGCCGCGGGAGGTGACCACGACGAGCCTTCCCCCGTCTTCGATGAAGCGGCGCAGAAAGCGTTTGTTGTCGCGAGTGAACATCGAAAAGATGCGCTTGGGGTAGAAAAGGGTCCCGTCCAAATCCGTTGCAATCACTCGCTTGGAAAAATCCATGGGGCAATTCTAGCCTTTTCCGCTTCGCAGGTCACTTTTAAGTTGAAAAAACCCCTTTGGCGAAGGGGCTTTGATTCGGCATTGAAGGATTTTCAGGCGAGTTTGTTTTCGGCCTCGATGACGCCATAGCCGCCCTCATCGCGTTTATAGGCGACGCAAAGCCGGTTGTCGTCTTCGTCGAAATAGAGGAAGAAAGAATGGCCGAGGGCCTCCATGCGGGTGATGGCTTCCTCCATCGGCATCGGCTCGAGGTAGATGGATTTGGTGCGGACGACTTCCTCCGCCTCCTCCTGCTCTTGCTCCTCTTCGATGTTCTCCAGGGCAATGGCCTTGCCCAAAGAGGCGGTTTCCTTAGTCCGGTCCATGCGCGTCTTGAGCTTCCTCATTTGACCTTCGAGCTTATCGATGGCCAAATCGACGGCGGCGTAGAGATCGGGGTTCCGGACTTCGGTGCGGAAAGTCATCTCCTTGGTGAAGATGGTGATCTCGACTTTTGCCCCGACGTGATAGGAACGGACGACCGCGCGGCAAAGGACCGAATCATCAATCACGAAATATTTGTTCATCCTCGAGAGCTTTTTCTCGATTTCGGCCCGAATGGAATCGGTGACCTCGATGTTTTTCCCGACAATCTGAAATTTCATAGATTTCTTCCCCCTCCTAAAGGGTTTTTACGATTTTATTGTAGGCGAAAAACAGAAGTTTGAAAGCCCTTACAACAAAGTTTTTAAAAAGTGTTTTTCCACGCAGAAAACCACTTTTTTGTCAAGAAATATCCCAACGTTTCACTTTTGAAAGAGGAAGGCCTTCAGCTCATCGACTTTGTCGAGCCTCTCCCAAGGCAAATCGAGGTCGGGGCGGCCATAACAGCCGTAATTGGAGATGTCGCGGTAACGGAAATTGGGCTTCGTCATGCCGAACTGAGCAATGATGGCCCCGGGGCGGGCGTCGAAGAACCTGCGGACCGCTTCGAGGATCTTCCCATCCTCCACGTGCTTGGTGCCGAAAGTGGAAAGGCCGACGGAAATCGGCTCGGGAACGCCAATGGCATAGCTAAGCTGGATTTCAAGGCGGTCGGCGGCGCCGGCGGCGACGAGGTTCTTGGCGATGTAGCGGGCATAATAGGAAGCGGACCGATCGACTTTGGAGGGGTCCTTCCCCGAGAAAGCTCCCCCGCCGTGGCGGGCGCTTCCCCCATAGGTGTCGACGATGAGCTTCCTCCCGGTCAGGCCCGTATCCCCCGCGGGGCCGCCGGTGACGAAGCGGCCGGTCGGATTGATGAGCGTGCGGAAATCGGAGTTCAGCCCAAAGCTTTCCGCGACCGGGACCATGATCCGATCGTGGACGAAGGCTTTGAAGGCGTCCATGTCGGCATCCTCATCATGCTGGATGGACATAAGGACCGTGTCGATCCGCGGCGCATCGGGATCGGTATAGTCGATGGTGACTTGGCTTTTCATGTCCGGCCGGGCATGGGGGAACTTCCCTTCCTTGCGCAGCGAGGTCGCGACGCGGACGAGCTTATGCGCGATGGAGATCGGAAGGGGCATGTATCCCGCGGTTTCATTGGTCGCATAGCCGAACATGATGCCTTGATCCCCAGCCCCTTGCTGCAAAGGATCGCCGCGGTCGACGCCCATTTCAATATCGGGGGATTGGGTGTTGACCAGGACTTTGATTTGACAAGAATCGCAGCCGATTCCCAGCTTGGCATCGGTATAACCGATGTCCTTCAGAACGCCGCGAGCGATTTGAGCGTAATCGACTTTGGCCTTTGTGGTGATTTCCCCTCCGATGAGGATGAATTCCTTCGTCGCAAAGACCTCGCAGGCGACGTGGGAGCGACTATCCTGGGCAAGGCAAGCGTCAAGGATGGCGTCGGCGATTTGGTCGCAGACTTTGTCGGGGTGCCCTTCGGACACCGATTCGCTGGTGAAGAGGATTTTTTCTTCCATGTTTTTTCTCCTTTTTTCCTCCGGGCAAGAAAAGGGCCTCCCACTTGCGGAAGGCAACCGAGGCGTTGGTCTGCATTTCCTCCAAGCATCGTTCCCTTGTGGGCAAGGGCTGCAGCGAGCACTTACCTCTATAGAGGAGTTGCTAGCGCCCTGGCTACGCTGCGGAAGGCGCTTCTTGATGTTTGGCTTTTTGCCGTGACGAAACTATAGGCTCAAGGGAAGGGCAATGCAAGGAAAAGGCCGTTGAACAGCGATCGGCTTTCAACGGCCCCTTTTCCTTTTAGGCGTTCGTTTTTTGGATTTCCCGTAAGGCTTGGGCGAGCTGATCCGGGCAGGAAGTGGGCTTCTCCCGGCAACGGATCCCCTCTAGCAGGGGGATGAGCTCGGAGATCTTCCTTCCTTTGACCAAGGCGGCGATGCCCTGCAGATTTCCCGGGCATCCTCCGATGACCCGCAAAGAGATCAAGGTATCCCCGTCATAGACGATTTCCATCTGGCGGGAACAAACCCCTTTAGGAGAGAAGAGAAAAGTCTTTTCCATGCTTATTTGGAAACGATTTCCCCGTAGATCACCCCAGCGCCGCAGCAGGCATTGGATTCATCGGTATCGATGTGCATTGCGAGGGCGTATTTGCTCGAAACGCGGATGACGGTGTCCATGAAGACGACCGCGCGGCCTTTCCCGGAGTCGACTTTGACGCCGACGATTTGGCCGTTTTCGACGCCGAAATGCTTCGCGTCTTCGGGGGTCATGTGGATATGGCGCTTCGCGGCGATCACGCCTTCGGCCAAATCCACTTCGCCCGCCGGGCCGCGGAGGGTGCATTTCCCGCTTCCCTTGATGTCGCCGCTCTCGCGGACGGGGGCTTCGACGCCGAGCTTCCTGGCTTCGGTGAGGGAGACCTCGACTTGGTTATGGTCGCGGACCGGCCCGAGGATGGAGAATTTCATCGAGGGGCGAGGGAGCTTGCCTTCGGGATCTTTCCTGGGATCGTTGTAGCCAAGGACCTCAACTTTGTCGGTGGAGGCAAATTGCCCCGGCTGGGAAAGCATCTTCTTCGGGGTGAGCTGATGGCCCGCGCCGAAAAGGATTTCCAAAGTCTCTTGGGTCACGTGGACGTGCCTGGCGCTGGTTTCAACGAGAATCTTATCGGATTCGTTCATAGGTTTTCCTCCTTGCTTAAAATCGCGGGCACATTATAAACCAGCGGAGCAAGGACGGAACTAGAAAAGGCTCACGCCCCTTCAAGAAAGAACGTAGCAAGGAACAAGCCCGGAAGGGAGAAACATCTTTCCGATGACAAGCAGAAGGAAAAGCATCGCGTCGGAAAGGGCCCGGGCGCCCCACCAAGAAAGCCCGGCGCGAACTAAGCCATAGCAGATGCCAAAGCAAGCCAAAGAAAGAAAGGCGAACGCGAAGAAGTCCACGACCATTTTCTTGAAGCGGGGCTTGATAAAGAAAACCACGCAGTGCATCAATAGCTCATAGACAAAGAAAACAAGGAAAGACGCGCAAAAGCCGGACATCAAGGGGCCTAATTTAAAAGAAGAAAGGGGCTCCATGTAAAGATAATGGAAAAAGACGCCGTCAAGAACCCCTAGCAAAACCCCCGCAAGAAGATAGGCGATCGGGAAATAGGCGATGCGCATGGAATCGCGAAAAACCCGGTAATGGGTGGAGGCGTTGTCGCTGAGGTAAATCGTCTGGATGGGAACCTCAATGACTTTCTCTTCCCGCGCAACGCTGGCCAAAAAGCCCATCTCGAACTCATATCGGTTCCCGGGGCAGGCCATGAAGGAAGAAAAAAGTCGTTTAGGGATCCCGCGGAGGCCCGTTTGGGTGTCTTCCATATCCGCTCCGGTCATCATCTTGAAATACAGCGACGACCACCACGACCCCGTTTTGCTGTGAGGGGGCATGTCTTTTCTTTGCCGACAACCTAGAACCAAAGACGTCGGATGTTCTTCCATGGTTTTCTTGACGCGGAGGATATCCTCGTAGGTATGCTGCCCATCGCCATCCGCCGTGACGAAGCCATCCAAATCCGGAAAGGACTTCTTCAAATAGGATAAGGCCGCTTTCATCGCCCTGCCTTTTCCTTTGTTTTTCTTTAGGCGGATCACGGTGAACAAGCCCAAGGACCGGACTTCTTCGAATTCCTTATCAAAGGCGTGCCCCGATCCGTCATCGACGATGATCATTTTCTCGAAATCGCCCGGGGCGAATTTCCTCAAAAAAGGCATGACGGATTCCGTGGGCTGATAGATTGGGACGACGAGCGCGATTTTCATGGCGATATGATTGCCCGTGAAGAGAAAAAAGTAAAGAAGAGGGGGGCCGAGCGAAAACGCTAACCGACGAAGCGAAAATCGTCTATCCTAACACGGAAGAAGGGAGGATCTGCACCATGGAAGAAGACAAGAACATCCATTCAATCGAAAACGAGGACTCCGACGATCCCGCCCCCAAAGACGAAAAACCAGAGGAGGACGACTCCGGCATCGACGTAGAAAAGACCTCGGAAGACGAGCTCTCCGCTTTAATTGACAATAAGGATAGAGCCGGCTTGACGAAAGTTTTCGAAAAAGTCCCGACCATCGACATCGCCGAAGCCGCCGACGATCTGCCCCCAGAAAAGCTGATATTCATATTCCGCAACCTCCCGAGTTCCCAGACCGCGGACTTCTTCGATGACTTCTCTTCCGACACGAAAGAGAAACTCATCAAAGCCTTGACCGACCGCGACTTGATCAAGATCATCAATTCGCAGTCTGCCGACGATGTGGCCGACACGGTCGGCGAATTGCCCGCAAATCTCGCTTCAAAAGTCCTGCGCGCCGCCGACAAGGACATGCGGGAAGACATCAATCAACTCCTTAAATACAAAGAGGATACCGCCGGGTCTTTGATGACGACGGAATACATCGAGCTACTCGACAACGTCACCGTCGCCGACGCCATCAAAGAGATCCGCGCAAAAGGCCGAGACGCCGAGACCGTCTACACCATCTTCGTCCGCGACAAGTACCGTCATTTCGAGGGTACCGTCGATTTGGACGATTTGATCTTCGCGAAGCCGGAAGAGAAGCTCAGCGACATCATGAACGAAGACGTGGTGTCCGTTTCCACCAGCACCGACCAAGAGGAAGTCGGTCAGATGTTCTCCCGTTATGACTTGAACGCCCTCGCCGTCCTGAATGAGGACGATCGCCTCGTCGGCGTCATCACCATCGACGACGCCGTCGACGTCATCAAGGAAGAATCCAACGAGGACTTGGCCCGCATCACGAACATGGAGCCCGGCGACAAGCCCTATACCGAAACCTCAGTTTGGAGCAATGCGAAGAAATGCTTCCCATGGATCATCGCCCTGCTGATTTTGGGCACCTTCACGACGATGGTCCTGAACCGCTTGGAGTCGCAGCAGATCTTCACCTCCCTCCCGCTTCTCATTTCCTTCGTCCCGACCTTGATGGACACGGGCGGAAACTCCGGCGGCCAAACCACGGGGCTTATGATCCGCGGGCTGGCCATCCATGAATTCGGCCCCAAAGACACCCTAAAAATCATGTGGAAAGAGCTGCGTTCGGCTTTGATCGTCGCTTTGCTCGTTGCCGCCTTCTCCTTCTTTTGGATCACGATGGAAGAATATACGGGCATCGTGAACATGGGCGTGGTCACAGACACCTCCGGGAAGGTCTTCGATTTCACGGGAATGACCATATGGAACGGAAGCGCCTTCACCGGGAAATACGACGAAACTGGGGCCTTGCTTGTTTCCGGGGCCGACTTCGCGAGCCACTCCCTGATCTTCGCCTCTTTGGTCTCGGCCACGATGTTCTTGGCCATCACCCTTTCCAAAGGGATCGGCACCCTCCTCTGCATGGGAGCCGCCTCGATCAAAAAAGACCCCGCTTTGCTCGCTCAGCCCTTGTTGACTACCGTCATGGACGTCGCCACCCTGCTCCTTTACTTCGCGATGGCCTGCGCTTTCTTCCCCAAATTCGCCTAAAAACCGTATTGCCAACGAAAATTATTCTATCTATAATTCATCTCGCTGCGGGAGTGGCGGAATTGGTAGACGCGTACGTTTGAGGGGCGTACGGGGCAACCCGTGTGAGTTCAAATCTCATCCCCCGCACCATTGAAAACGAAGCGCTTGGCGGATCGCCAAGCGTTTTTTTCGCCTCCGCGGATAAGCCCTTTCCCAAATCAAACCTCGCCCCACTGTGCTATAGTTTCCCGGCTATGGCTTTATTGGAACTGGACAACATCGAATTCAACTACGGTGACAAACCGCTTTACAAAGGGGCCTCCCTTAAGCTGAATTTGGGCGAACACGCCTGCCTCGTCGGCGTCAACGGCTGCGGAAAAACGACCCTTCTCTCCCTCATCGTGGGCGACCAACGGCCCGACAAAGGAACGGTTGTTTGGGAACCCAGGACCACATACGCCTATTTGGACCAGCAATTGAAAGTGAAGCAGGACATGCCGGTCTCCCAATATCTTTACGGCGTCTACCAAGACCTTTTCCAAAAAGAAGAAGAAATGGAAGCCCTCTACGTCAAAGCCGCTTCCGGGGAAGAGGGGTACGAGAAATTGCTCAACCGGGCGGAGAGGATCGGCGATGAGCTGAACCAAAAGGGATTTTATTCGCTTCAAGAAAAAGTGGGCCGCTTGACCGATGGCCTGGGTTTCGACAAAGCGGATTTAGCCAAACCCCTCCATCTCCTTTCCTCCGGCCAAAGGGAAAAAGCGTATTTGGCCAAAATGCTTTTGGAGGAAAAAGATGTCCTCATCATGGATGAGCCCACGAACTTCTTGGACCAAACCCAAGTCGCTTGGCTCTCCTCCTATCTCAGGAACTACCCAAAGGCGTTTTTGGTCGTTTCCCACGATCAGGCTTTCCTCCGAGAGATCGCCGACGTCGTCTTTGTTTTGGAGAATCAGACGATCACCCGTTACAAAATGGATTTCGACTCCTATTTGATCCAGCACGAGCTCGACAAAGAACAATATCAGAAGAATTACGAAGCCCAGCAACGCTACATTAAAAAAGAGGAGGTCTTCATTGCGAAGCACATCGTTCGCGCCACGTCTTCCAAAGCCGCCAAAAGCCATCGGGCTCGATTGAACCATCTTGAAGTGATGGAAGCCCCGGGAAAAGAGGAGGGGCGTGTGCATTTTTCTTTCCCTTTTTCCTGCGATGTCGGCGAAAAGTCCTTGATCGTGAACTCTTTGTCGATCGGATACGGAACCCCTTTGCTGGCTCCGATCTCCTTCTTGCTTAAAAAAGGAGAGAAAATCGCGATCTTAGGGCAAAACGGGGTCGGGAAAACAACTTTCCTGAAAACGATTCTCGGCCTCATCCCCTCCATGGGAGGCGATTACCAATGGTTGGAGGGAACCACGGTCAATTACTATTCCCAAGATGAGAAAATCGATCTCTCCCTAACCCCGTTCGAGTTCATCCACGAAGCCCATCCTGAGCTCGACAACACGAAAATCCGCACTTGCTTAGCTCAAGTCGGCGTAAAAAAAGAGTTGGCGATGCGAAGAATGAGCGAACTTTCCGGAGGAGAGGTCACGAAGGCCCGCTTCGCTTTGATGACGCTCAAAAAGAGCAACTTCCTCGTTTTGGACGAGCCCACGAACCATTTGGACCAGAAAGCGAAGGATTCCCTCTTCGATGCGATTGAGCGCTTCCCGGGGGCGGTCATCATCGTTTCCCACGAAAAGGATTTCTACGACGGCTTAGTCGATTACGAATTGATGTTCTGATCAGCTTAGAAGGGTTTTCTTCCGGAAGCCCAGCAAATAAAGGAGCCACGAAAAACCAGGAATCGAAATCCAATAGTTGAAAGCGCCGACGTCGGCGTTATAAACCGCGGAGGATTGACGGTAATTCGCGTCGAGGTCGTGCAAGGTGGAGACATAAGCTTTTTTCTCCGCCAAAGAACCCCGCAAATCGGATTCCTCAGAAAGAAATCCGAGGCGCATTTGCGCGCTTTTCAACAAATTCAAGGAAGCAATCCACTCCTCCGGGCTAGGCTTATCCAAATCGATGTTTTTCAAGGAGGAAAGAAGGGCTTTGTCTTCTTCCGAAAGGGCGATTTTCTCATGGGCGAAAAGGCCGAACCAAGCCAAAAGGATTTCTTGTTTTTCCGATACCAAAACCATCAACGCGGAGGCTCTTTTGCGAAGCTTCCTGCGAAAGCCGATGGAGTTGGAGATAATGAGCAAAAAAGCGCTGACGTAGAGGAACAAGAGCAGCAAGATGACGAGGATGATGATCTGGTAGGGCTCCATAGCCTCTATATTTTAACAGCCTTATCCGCTTTGTTAAAACGGCAGAAAGCGCCTCATTTGACGATGGGAAGGCCGGCTATTATCATATTTTCGTCAAAAGAGGTCTGAAAATGAGCAAAAAGCCAATTGCCGCAATTCTCTATGATTTCGACTCCACCCTCGCGGTGACGGATATGCAGAACTTCGGTTTCATCCCCGCGATGGGGATGGACCCCGCCGAATTTTGGGGCAGGGTCCGGGAATTCACGGAAGAAACAGGAAGCGATAAAATTCTCGGCTATCTTTACATGATGATGAAAATCTCGCGGGAAAAAGGAATCAAGATGACCCGCGAATTCTTAAACGAGATGGGTAAGAACATCAAGTTCTTTCCCGGCGTTTCGACTTGGTTCAAACGCATCAACGATTTCGGGGCCGAGCACGGAATTCAAGTGGAGCATTACATCATCTCTTCCGGGAACAAAGAGATCATCGACGGCTGTCAAATCGCGAAGGAATTCAAAATGGTCTACGGATGCGAATTCATCTACGATTCGGTTTCCGGAGAAGCCATTTGGCCGAAGATGGCGGTGAATTACACCCAAAAAACGCAATATTTTTACCGAATCTCAAAAGGGGTCATCGACGTGACCGACGATAAGACCATCAACGAGAAGACTTCCTCCAAACGAATTCCAACCTCCAATATGATTTACATCGGGGACGGAATGACCGATGTCCCGGCGATGATCGTCGTCAAAAACTCTGGGGGGAAATCCATCGCCGTCTACCCAAAAGGGAATGAGGAAAAATCCGCGGAACTTGTCGAAGACGGGCGCGTCAATTACTCTTGCGTCGCTGATTACACTTCCGGGCGCGACCTAGAACGGATCCTGCATTTGATCATCGAGGGAATCTCGATCAACGAATCCCTGCGCCACCGGGAAGAGAAGAACGTGGGCATCAACTAACTGGTTTCTTTCTCACGCCCGCGTGCATGGTAAAATAGCCCCGTTATGGTTTCTGAGCGCATTGCCATCTTGCTAATCGGAGGAAGCGGAACCCGGTTCGGCGGCAAAACGCCAAAGCAGCTTTTTCCCATTCTCGGCAAACCGTTGTTTTGCTATGCGTTGGAAACCTTGAATCGCTCTTCCTCCGTAGACGCCATTTATCTGGTGGTGAAGGAAGGAACCCTTGGCGATGTGAAAGAAAGCGCGCAAGCTTACGAAAAAATCCAAGGATACATCCTTGGAGGAGGGTCCCGCGAAGATTCCGTGGACAACGCGATTTCGTTTTTGGAAAAAGAGGGCGCTAGCGGCAATGCCTTGGTTTTGATCCAAGATGGGGATCGCCCCAATTTGACGGAGCGGATGATCGAAGAGAATTTCCGAAAGGCGTCCGTCTGCGGGGCTGCGGTAACCGCTATGCCATGCTCGGACTCCGTCTTTTGTTCAGAGGACGGGGAGACGGTCTCCCGCTATCTGAATAGGAACGAAATCTATCAAGCCCAAACCCCGCAAACCTTCCGCTTTTCTTTGCTGAAGAAGGCGTGTCATTCCGCAACCGGAGCAACCGACGACGCCAGCAGAGCCCTCCTTTTTGGGGCAAAGCCCGCCATCGTGAGGGGCGAATCGCAGAACTACAAAATCAACACGGAAGAAGATATGGAACGTTTCCGCAAGGAGGTATCGTCATGACATTGCCAAAAGTTGGGGACGTCGCGGAGGGAGTGGTCGTCAAAGTCTATCCTCGGTACGCGATTTTGCTATTTGAGGATGGATGGACCGGTTTGCTTCACATCAGTGAATTGGCCAATTCCTTCATCCACCACTTCTCCGGATACGTTTCAACGGGGAACATTTACAACGTAAAAGTAATCGCGGTTAATCCGGAAAGTGATAATATCCGTGTGTCGCTGAAGCAGATGACTTCGGCCGACCGGAAAAAAGCTTTTCGCAGGAAGAAGATCAATCTGAACGAAATCGACTTCAAAGCGCTTGAAGAGAAGTTGCCGGAATGGGTGAAAAGCGAGAACGAAAAGGAGATCAATCATGATTAAAGTCGAAACGAAAGGGTCCATTTTGCCCATAGACTTCGACGCCTACGCGGAGAAGATCAAAGCAATCAACGAGGCCATCGACAACAAGACTGGTGAGGGAAGCGATTTCCTGGGTTGGGCAAACTACCCCGAAACTTACGATAAAGAGGAATTCTCTCGAATCGAAAAAGCTGGGGAATTCATCCGTGAAAACTGCCAAGCTTTGGTCGTTTGCGGAATCGGAGGCTCTTACTTGGGGGCTCGCGCCGCGATCGAGGCGCTCAACGGCCTTCTTCCCAACGAAAAGGTGAAAATTCTCTTCTTCGGGAATACCTTCGACCCGGATTACGGCAGCCAGATCCTCGACTATTTGAAAGGGAAGAAGTTCGCGATCAACGTCATTTCCAAGTCTGGCACCACCACCGAAACCTCGGTCGGATTCCGTTTGGTCCGCGAGCTTTTGGAGCAGCAAGTCGGAAAAGAAGAAGCCTCCAAATACATCTTCGCCACCACCGACAAGGAAAAAGGCGCCCTGATTGAACTTGCTAAGAAATACGGATATGAGCGTTTCGTCCTCCCCGATGACGTCGGCGGACGATACAGCGTCTTCACCGCCGTAGGCTTGCTCCCGATGGCGGCCGCGGGCATCGACATCAAAGCCTTCATGGCCGGCGCCGCGGAAGGAATGAAAGAATACGACACCCCCACTTTGAACGAGGCTTATAAATACGCGGTTGCCCGCCGTGAGCTTTACGTTTCCGGGAAGGCGGCCGAAATGTTCGTGACTTACAAGCTTCAGCTCGTCCAATTGGGCGAGTGGTGGAAACAGCTTTTCGGGGAAAGCGAGGGGAAAGACGGAAAAGGCCTCCTGCCCGACTCCGCGACCTTCACTACCGACCTCCATTCCTTGGGGCAATTCGTTCAGGATGGATCCAAGATCCTCTTCGAGACGGTCCTCAACGTCGAAGAGCCTTCCCGCGATGTCCTCATCCCCCACGACGACGACAACCTCGATGGGCTGAATTACCTAGAGGGCAAAGGCATGGACTACGTCAACAAAAAAGCTTTTGAAGGAACCTTGGATGCCCACATCAACTCCGGGAAGGTCCCCAACCTGGTCATCACCATTTCCAAGATGGACGCTTTCCATCTCGGGCAGCTCATGTATTTCTTCATGAGGGCCTGCGCGATGAGCGCTTATCTCAACGGCGTGAACCCGTTCAACCAGCCGGGCGTGGAAATTTATAAGAAGAACATGTTCCACCTTCTTGGGAAACCGGGATTCTGACGTCGCCATCGAAAGAATTTAACCCCTGAAAGGGGGTTTTCTTTTCCGTTGCACTCTCTTTTTGTGGGTGGTATTATACGTAGGCGCGTTTTGAAGCGCCCCGCGGATGCTTAGCTCAGCGGGAGAGCATCGCCCTTACAAGGCGGGGGTCGCAGGTTCGAAACCTGCAGCATCCACCATTTAGGGCTAAAGACGCGCGGACGGATCAAGTGGGCGAATAGCGAAGTGGCCAAACGCGGCTGACTGTAAATCAGCTCCTTCGGGTTCGGTGGTTCAAATCCATCTTCGCCCACCACCTTATTTATTGGGGTGTAGCCAAGTGGTAAGGCAAGGGACTTTGACTCCCTGATGCACTGGTCCGATCCCAGTCACCCCAGCCACGATCCTCCGCTAGCTCAGTGGTAGAGCACTTGACTTTTAATCAAGGGGTCGTGAGTTCGAGCCTCACGCGGGGGACCATTCCCTTATTGTAGGGGATGCGGAAGGAAGCCTAGCAATGAGCTGGGCGTTTTTTCGTTAAAGGGGTTCTTCCCCCACTGTTCCGGTGGTAGAATCCTCTCGCGCGGGTTTGGTGAAATGGTAGACACAAGGGACTTAAAATCCCTCGGGTGATGAGCCCGTGCCGGTTCGAGTCCGGCAACCCGCACCACGCCAACAACCGAAGCGGGCCCCCCGCTTCTTTTTTTATTCTAAAAGGGCGTTTCCAAAAAGGCGCCGAACCGTTGGGGACGCCTTCAGAAACGTCAAAGGAGGTTATTCCATTTGCCGATCCGCGAATTTCCTCAGCCGATAACCAGCAAAGGTCGCAACGACGATTTTGGCGGCGTCGCCCGGCAAGAAAGGAACGACGCAAAGCATCAAGGCTTTGGCGAAATCGTAATTCGGGTTCGCGTAGATCAGAAACCAGCCCGTGCCGAAGGAATAAAGCACCACCGTGCCGATCACCATGGCGATGGGATACATCCAGAGCTTGTTTTTGAATTTCCCAATCAGCAAAGATTCAATGAGCACGCAGGGGACATAGCCAATCAAATAACCGCCGGTAGGACCGAAGAGAACCTGGGGCCCTCCTCGGAAATTGGAGAAAATCGGCATCCCCGCCAAGCCAAGGAGCAAATAAAGCAAAACGATGGGGACGGAGATTTTCCAAGAGAAAACCGCGCCAATAAGATAAAGAGCCAAAGTCGCCAAGGTTATTGCGACGGGCTGAATGGGGATGGAAATCGGGGCCAAGACGCACATCAAAGCGAGGAAAACCGCGATCAGGCACATCTTTTGGACGGAAGTTTGACCGAAGCGTTTTCCTTTGGTTTTTTCTTTTTTGAATTCTTGTTTGGTTTCTTGTTCCATGCCGGAAATTTTAAACCAAAACAGTGCGTAGGTCGATGCGTTGGAGGCGATTGGCCGCAGATCGTCCAAGCCATTAGCACTCTTTGCTTGACAGTGCCAAAAAAGTGACTACATTTTATCTCAGCAGCCATTGGGAGGACACAAAATGAAAGAAGAAAAAGAATTCCAAACTGAGTCGAAGCAGTTGCTCGACTTAATGATCAACAGCATTTATTCCAACAAAGAGATTTTCTTGCGGGAACTTTTGTCCAACGCGAGCGACGCTATCGACAAATACCGTTTCCTTTCTTTGACCGAAGCTGGCAAATACCCCGCTTCCGAAGGGGTTATCCGCATTGAGGTCGACGATAAGGCCAGGACGATTTCGGTTTTTGATAACGGGATCGGCATGAGCAAAGAGGAAATGGAGAAAGATTTGGGTACCATCGCCAAATCGGGATCCAAAGACTTCGCCAAGAAATACGAAGACGCCAAAAAAGCGCAAGACTTATCCATCATTGGTCAGTTCGGCGTCGGTTTCTACTCCGCCTTCATGGTCGCGGATTCCGTCGAAGTCGTTTCCAAGCCCATGGG
The DNA here is from genome assembly GCA_002321395.1 of Caryophanales bacterium UBA1624. GTDB lineage: Bacteria > Bacillota_I > Bacilli_A > RFN20 > CAG-826 > Alloenteromonas. The sequence goes on along the minus strand of DCMK01000077.1, from coordinate 54,156 downwards.
AGGGGAAGCCCACCGCTTCCTTTCTTCCGGGCAGGATACCTATACCATCGAGGACGCTTCTTTTGCGGGCGAGCATGGCAGTTGCGTCAAGATCCACCTCAAAGAGGACAAAGACGGCGAAAACTATTCCACCTACCTCCAAACTTGGAAGATCGAGGATTTGGTCAAAAAGTATTCGGACTACATCCGTTACCCCATCAAGATGTTGGTCAAAACCCAAGAACCCGACAAGGACGAAAATGGGAAGGAAATCCCAGGGAAAACCCATGAGGTTGAGGAAGACAAAACCCTCAATTCCATGGTTCCTCTCTGGAAGAAGAATCCTTCAGAGGTGAAAGAGGAAGACCTCAACCAATTCTATAAGAGCAAATTCGACGATTTCGAGGATCCTCTCGTTTCTTTGAACGTCCATATCGAAGGCCTTGTTTCTTACGATGCCTTGGTTTACATCCCATCCCACGCCCCTTATGATCTTTATTCTTCCAACTACGAGAAAGGTCTCGCCCTTTACAGCAAAGGGATCTTCATCCAAGAGAAATGCAAAGAGCTCGTTCCGGATTTCCTGAAATTCGTCCGCGGCTTGGTTGATTCGGAGGATTTCCCCCTCAACATCTCCCGCGAAATGCTTCAGAAGTCCCCTTTGATGAGCAAGATCGAGTCTTCTTTGGAAAAGAAAATCCTCGATAAGCTCATCTCTTTGCAGAAAAACGACAAGGAACGTTATAAGAAGTTCTTCAAATTGTACGGGAATTACCTCAAATACGGGATTTATTCCACCTACGGCATGAAGAAAAACGATTTGCAGGATCTTTTGATCTTCTCGACTCTGCAAAGCGAGGAGCCCATCTCGTTTAAGGATTACGTCGCCAAAATGAAAGACGGGCAAAAGGACATCTATTACGCCTCCGGGAAAAACATGGACGAAATCAAGATGCTGCCTCAGCTCGAGAAGTTCAAAAAGGAAGGGATTGATGTCCTTCTTTGCGACCAAGAAATCGACGAATTCGCTTTGATGGCCTTGATGGATTATGATAAACACCCCTTCAAGAACATCGCCTCCGAGGACAAGGATTCCTTGACTCAAGAGGAAAAAGACAAACTGGATGCGGTCACCGCGGAGAACAAGCGTATCCTCGATGACATGAAAGAAGCCCTCAAAGGGAAGGTCGATGAGGTCGCTTTCTCCAGCAAATTGGTAGACTCCCCCGTTTGCATTACGACTAAGGAGGGTTTGTCCATGAACGCCGAGCGCGTTCTCGACGAGCAGCCGGATGTGGAGGGAAGTCAAAAACCGAAAGCTACAAAAGTCCTTGAAATCAACGCAGATCACCCCTTATTCCAAGCCATCAGCAAGCTTCAGGACGAAGAGGAAATCAAAAAATGCGGAAACCTTCTTTACGATGAGGCGCTTCTTCTGGAAGGGTTCGAGGTTGAAGACAAAAAAGCCTTCGTGGACAACCTCAATTCCCTCATGATGAAGGCCTTCCATTAAGCCTCAGCCCACGTAAGTGGGCTTTTCTTTTTCCTCCCTTCTCGCCAAGCCCCCTCCAAATGGTAAGATGAAACCATGGATAACCTGCCAAGCAAAATCAAAGGCTCAATCTTGGCGCTCCTCGGATTGGGTTTTTCCTTGGACACCTCCTTATTCTTGTTTTGCTTTGCGCTGAAAGCCCCTCGAGGCGATTTCCTCGCCTTGTTTGGGGCATCCATCTATTTTTTATTAGAAGCCTTAGGCCGAGCTTTTTTGATGTATTACACTTGGAAGGCAAAGGGCGCTTCGGGGGAAGAAAGGGAAAAGAAAAAACGATTCGCCTGCTTCTTTACCGGAGTTTTCGAGACCTTTTACCCCATCCCCTGGTTGCTCAGCGTCTCCTATTCTCCTTTTTTGTCTTCCTCCCATTATGCCTTTCTGAGCTGCGCAACGATCGCCTTGAAATTCAGCGTCGAAGCTCTCATCGCCCTGTCGCGTTTCCTTCCCTATCGAAAAAAGAGGATCACGATGGCGGCGGAATCGCTCTGTTCCTGCTGCGCCAGCCTTTCTTTGCTCCTTTGCTTTTTGTTCCCGGGGCTTGTTTTAAAAGGCGCCCTTCCGGCTTCTTTCCTTTTAGAAGAAGCTTGTTGGGTTTCCTTTTTGGTTCTGTTTTTTGCTCAAAACTTCTTCTTTTCCCTTTTGCTGTTGCAGGGGAAGATGATCGAACGCATAAGGAAAATCGTTTCTTTCGGGGTCGAGCACAGCATCGGCAATTACATTTTGGTCAGCGCCTCAGGCTTGACGATCCTCTCGTCGAGTATCGCCGCGATTCAAGAACAGAACCCTGCCTATGGCCTCGTTGGCTGGATTTATTTGACCCTGGGCGCTTTGCGGCTCAGCTCCCTCCTTTGGCGGAATTCCCTCCAGAAGAAAATCCACAACAAGAAAATCGCCAAGCTCCGCGAAAGCAAAATATGCCTCTACGTCGGAGCGTGTCTGATCGTTTTCTCGGCCCCTTTCTCCTTGGGAATGGCGGCCGTAGGCGAGATCAAAACCTCCAGCGGGGTAAGCGCCATCCTGTCCATCCAAATCGCTTACGGTCTATTTCGCTTGACTTTATGCATCAAAAACTGGATCGTCTACCGCAAAAGAAAACTCCCTTTCCAAACCGCGATGTCCTGCTTGGATTTCATCATAGCCGGATACGTGGCCTTCGCTTTGTTCTTATTGATCAACGGTTACTGCCACTTTTCTTGGTCAGGGCCGTTTCTATTGATTTTGGCTTTCGTTTTTTTCACCCTCATCCTTGGCTTAGGGGTTTGGATGCTTATATTCGGGATCGTAGGTTGGAAAAAAGCCAACCAGGAGGAATATAACATGAAAGAGAATTGGAATGCTTTGCTTCCCTATCTGGACCGAATTAGGAAGCTGCGTCACCTAATCTCCGTCTTGAATTACGACTTGGAAACTATCTGCCCCGAGGCAGGATTCGAAGAAGAAAGCGGACTTATCGAAGACGCCCAGTCCGCCCTGGCCGGGCTTTACAAAGACAAAGACTTCGTCGAAAAAGTTAGGAAAGCGAAGGAAGGCGGCTTACTGAATCCCCGGCAGGAAAAAGTCGTTCGCCTTTTGTCGGAGGAAATGGACTTTTTGGAAAAGGTCGATCTTACCCAATTCGAAAAATGGCAAAAGGCTTATTCGGATTCCAACCGGATGTGGCATATCTGCAAAGAAAAGAACGATTTCCGTTCATATTTGCCTTATTGGCAGAAGTGCGTGGATGCGAAACGGGAGGAGGCCGCATTGAGAAAAAAAGATGGGCAGACCCCTTATGACGCCTGTCTTGGGAATTTTGAGCCAGGGGAAAGCTCCGCCCATCTCGATTCGCTTTTCGCCTCCTTAAAAGACTTCCTGGTCCCAAAAATCCAAACGACCGTCGAGGCGCAAAAGAAATGGAGCGTCCCATCGTTCCCTACCTATTCCCCCGAACAGCAGAAGAAGCTTGCATTCAAGCTTCTCGACCTCATCGGCTACGATAGGAAACGCGGCGCGCTTGCGGAGTCGCTCCACCCCTTTTCCGACTGTCTGAGCAAGGGGGACGCCCGCCTGACCTGCCATTACGATTCCGATTTCCGAAGCAATCTATTCACCATCCTCCACGAAGGCGGGCATTGCCTCGAATTTCAAGGATGGGGAAGCCAGATTTACGAAGACCACGCCGAAATGCTCTCCAGCATGGCCATCTGCGAAACCCATTCCCGCTTTTACGAAAACATCTTGGGCCGTTCATCCGCCTTCGCCCCATTCCTGAAACGAATCTGCGCGAAGACGCTTGATCCATCCTTCCTAACGATCAGCGACCATGATTTCTATCGTTCTCTCAACCTCGTTAAGCCAAGTCCTATCCGTTGCGACGCCGACGAAATGACCTACTCCTTGCACATCATTATCCGCTACGAAATCGAAAAGGATTTGATCAATGGCGTCATTCAATGCAAAGACGTCCCTGGCTTATGGAGAAAGAAATACGCGGAGTATTTGGGGTATGAGGTCAAAAACGACAAAGAGGGCTGCCTCCAAGACGTCCATTGGTCGGATGGTTCCTTCGGTTATTTTCCCTCTTATGCCTTGGGGAATCTTTATGGAGCCCAGCTCCTTCATGAGATGAAAAAAGATTTCGACGTCGGTCTTTCCTTGGAAAAGGGGCATTTCTCCCTGATCCAGAAATGGTTCAAGCTCAAAGACTGGCAAGAGGACTGGAGGGATCCTGCAGATTGGATCAAAACCGTCACGGGCGAAAGCTTAAACCCCTCCTATTTCGAAGAATACCTGAACGAAAAGTTCGAAAAATAAAAAAAGGGCACATTCGATGTAAAACAAAATTTGACAAAAGGGAGCTAACCATTGATTTGTTTTTGCAAAAGCAAAAGGAAAAATGATCATTTTGTCAAACATATTGGAATGCCCGAAAACAAACGCATGGGGCTATTGTTTTGTTGTGAAACCTGAAATCGATTATTCCGAGCTCATCTCCGCCTTGGAGAGCGTTTGCCATATGTCTTTGGAGGAAATCGCCAAAGAAGGGCGGTTCAGCCGTCAAAGCATTCACAATTGGAAGAAAGGGATCTGCGAACCGGATCGGACGAATCGGGAAAGCCTCCTGCGGATCTCCACCGCCCACAACCTGAACTTCCCGACCTATTTTTTGGATATGCGCGGCCTCACACCAAGCCAAAGGGAAATGCTCCTCCAAATGAAAGAGTTCTTCCTCTCCGAAAATAAAGGAAAGCCGTAAAGCTATCTTTCTTTTGCCTCCTTCTTCAAGAAGGCAAGCCAAAGATTGCGCGGGGGGTGACCTTCGCATATAAAAAGGCGAACGGGGGCTGGGGCTCAACCGTTCGCCTTTATTTCCGTTTAATCGACTTTGTAGGACTTCAGAACCTTAAGCAACGGCTTGATGCTCTTGGCGACGACTCCTTGATCGAAGGGATCCTTCATCCCGTCTTTCTTCACCAAAGTGCGGAAAGGATATTTCCCGCCCATCTTGCAAAGCTTCAGATAGCGTTTCCAAGCCAGAGCGTGGTTCTTCCGATCCAAATTGAAGAATTGGAATGCCATGATTTGAGCTAAGGTGTAATCGATGTAATAAAAGGGGCTCCCGAAGATGTGGGACTGAGTCAGCCAACGATGGCCTGACGACATATATGCGTTCTCGTGGTACAAGGCGACTTTATAGGGGGTGTACTTTTCTTCCAATTCATGCCACTTCTGGTCCCTTTGGACTGGGGTGGCTTCGGGATTGTCGTAAACCCAATGCTGGAATTCGTCCACGGTTACCCCGTAGGGCAAGAAGGAAATCGCATCCGCGAGGTGAACATACCGGTATTTATCTGGCTCATCGAAGAAAAGGTTCATCCAAGGCTCGGCGAAGAATTCCATGGACATCGAATCGATTTCGCAGCTTTCCATCGTAGGAGAACGATATTCCGGGATTTTGATGGAACGGGCCATATAGGCTTGGAAACTGTGGCCGAATTCATGGGTCAAGACGTCCACGTCTCCGCTGGTGCCATTGAAATTGGAGAAGATGAACGGGATTCCGTATTTGGGGAAATAGGTCATATAACCGCCGGATTGTTTACCGGGCTTGGCTTCCAGATCCATAACGTGGTGGTCCGCCATGAAGGAGAAGAAATATCCCGTCTCCGGAGAAAGCTCTTCGTACATCTTTCGCGCGGCGTTGACCTTATCCTGCGTAGTCCCCTTGGGAATGGGGTTCCCCTCTTTGAAGGAAAGGCTTAAATCGTAAAGCCTAGGAGAAGTAATCCCAGTCCGTTTGAAGGCCGCTTTAGCGATTTTAGCGGCGATGGGGGTGACGAATTCCCTCATCTGTTCGCGATAAGCGGCAACGTCTTGCTCGTTGTAATCGTAGCGGCCCATTCGGATATAGGCGAGTTGGGTGTAGGAGGAATAGCCAAGCTTATGGGCCATTTCGGTCCGGACCTTGACCAACGAATCGTAGATTTGCTCCGCTTTGTCCTTGATGTTCTCATCCAAATAGGCGTAATAGGCTTCGGAGGCTTCCTTCCTCGTATTCCGATCGACGTCCTGCATGAATTTCCCCATTTGGGGCAAATTATAGATGCCGCCGCGGAACGGAACTTTGGCAGAGGCGATCAGGGTGTCGTATTCCATGACGAGGTTGTTCTCTTGAATGCACTCCTGAACGACCCTCTCATCGAAAGATTTAAGGGCGTAATCCAACATCTGGAAGAGGAAGGAACCGAGCTTTTCTTCCAAGAATGGGCGGAATGGGCTGTCCACGAGGGCTTTGTTCCAACGATTCTCAGCCGCTTGGACTAAAGGCATCCCCTCGTTGATGACGTTCATCGCCTTCTCGTATTTTTTATTCGTCGTATCCAAGGAATAAAGGACCGAGATATGGGTCACTTCGTTTTGAAGAACGTCGCTAGCTTTCGCATGTTTCTTCCAAATCTTGTAGGCTTCTTCCCCGCTTTTGGCTTCTTCCAAAGAAGCGACAAAGGCGTTTTCCTTTTCGACTTCCTTTTTGATGTTCGGCACCTTAAACGGCCAGTCCTCAAAATTGGCTATTTGTTTCATCACAAAAACTCCTTTCAACGAAACATGAATCCTTAAAAGGATTCAGCATTGGCATTATAGTGAAGAAAGGAATTTATCAAAGAAGAAAGCGTTCTGTTTGCAACGAGGCGAAGCAAGTCTAAAATGTTCACGATTATGGAAGATGAAGCGATTGAGAAACAAATTCTAGCCACCATCGATAAAGTTAGGCCCTTCTTGCAAAGGGACGGCGGCGACATTGATTACATCGGATTTCGTGATGGAATCGTTTATTTGACGATGACCGGCGCCTGCAACGGCTGCCTTTACGCCTCCGAGGACATCACCTCCGGGGTGGAAATTATCCTCATGGAAGAAGTACCGGGAGTCATGGCCGTTAAAACCGATAACATTCCTTCGGATTTAATGGCGGATTACCTAAGGAAAAAAGAGGAAGAAGCAGTCAAAAAAGCCGGCATTTAAATCCCTTTTTCCTATATCTTTGCAAAAATACTATTTTTTTGCGCCTCTATTAAGCGCTTCGAAAACCACGGAAGTGACGGGGATCAATAAGAAGACAACCCAACCGGGATGCCAATACCCAAACTGCATCCCAAGGATCATGTAGGCGAAGACGGAAACGGCGGTCGTCAAACCCATTAAAGTTTTGTAGTCTTTCGTGCAGACAAATTCGAAGACCGAAGACCAAGCGGGAATCAGTAAGTAGAAAATCCAGCCAATCTTCCAAACCCAAGGGTCAGGCAAAACGGAATCAAAGAGGCAACCAAGTGTGACATAAGCCGCCGTAATCGTAAGGGCTAAACAAGCAGTGACGAGACCTCCTATTTTTTTAAGCTTCTTCCTTTTGGCCCCTTCCTGTTTCTTTCCATCCTGGGCGGATTCAACCGAGCTTTGGCTTTCTTCAGTGTCTTCTTCGTTCAAGTTCTTCCCCGGCTTGTCGAAAACAAGGCTATCCAAGGAAGTCCCATAAAGCGAGGCCAGTGCGATGAGGTTAGTAGTATCTGGGGTGGCCTCCCCCCTCTCCCACTTCGAAATCGCTTGGCGGGAGACTCCAAGCTTTTCCGCCAAATCATCTTGGCTATAGCCTTTCCCCTTCCTCAGATCGGCAAGTCGATTTCCAAATTCGATTGATGTCATAGGAACAATCCTTTCTTGATTTTACTTTATCTTCTTTTGCCAAAACATGCCGCCAAATCGGCTTTGCTTTTCGCAACTAATGGTTGCATTTAACATACGTCCTCATCATTTTACGGAATTTGGACCACCGATGAAAGAAAAAGAGGGGAGCTCCCCCTCTTCACTTTTCCGCGTGGATTAGTCGTTGGCCCAAAGAAGGTGCTTATAGAGAAGAACCCAAACCAAATCAGCGTATCCAAGGATCGTTCCGGTGAACGGAATGATGGCCAACACAAGGCCAAGGATGTTGTGAGTTCCTTTCGGCTTTTCAACGACAGCGGTGATACGAACGACAAGTTCGACAACCCAGTTGACGCCAGGGATCAAGAGCAAAATGAATTGGACGATCCTGGGCAAGCTATTGAAGAATTTCATGAATTTTTCCTTTCTAGGAACAAGAATAATGCTTTTCATTCAAAGAACAAGCCTCGTCTTTCGCAAATTCGACTTCTTTAAAGAAATAACGGGATAATCAAAATCCATGGCTGGCGATTCCGTTAAAAAACCGCCCCGCGAAATTCGCGGAACGGCTTCGTTGATGGACGGAACCCTTATTTGAGAATCAGGTTCTCCTTTTTGTTGGCGATAATGTATCCCTGACGGTTATAAACATCCTCGCGATTGTAATGGAATGCCGTTCCATCGGGCTGAACCATAGCGCCTCCCGCTTCTTGGATCAGAAGGTCTCCTGCCGCGACGTCCCATTCCTTGGTTCCTGAAGACATGCGGTAGAAGAAATCGTATTTGCCTTCGGCGATGACACAGAATTTATTGGCCGCGCCGATGGGGACAGCCTCCCCTTCGAAGCAGTCCGCATGGGACTTGTAGAAAGCTTTCTCTTTTTCGTTGAAAAAGGAAATCGAGCGCACTGCGCGAAGCTTGGAATCGCGATCGGAGCAATGGATTCGAACGCAATTCCCGTTTCCGTCCATCCGATAAGCTCCTTCTCCTTTCACCGCATAATAAAGCAAACCAAGAACCGGAACGTTGATCACTCCAACGACAACCTGCCCGTCCACCGCCAAAGCGATGTTGGTCGTGAATTGCCCATTCCGCGAAACGAATTCTTTGGTCCCATCCACTGGGTCAATAATCCAAACCGCTTTTTTCGATAGGCGCTCTTTCGTATCCCTGCTTTCCTCGGTCAAGAATCCATATTCGGGGAAAGTGCGTTTCAGGCGGGAGCGAATCATCTCATCCGCAGTCTTATCCGCATTCGTAACCGGAGAATCGTCGCTTTTGATTTCGACCTCGAAATCAGAATGGTAAATCTCCAAAATCTTTGTAGCGGCTTCTTTCGCCGCGCCAATGGCTTCGGACAGTTCTTTTTGATACATCTTTTTCCCTCCGAGGGAATTATAACGGAAGCTTTTTGACCCGCGTCAGCTCTTCGACGACTTTCCGGCATTCCTCTTCGCTGTAAGTGCTTGTCCCCGAGGCGAAAAGATGCCCGCCTCCATGGAAATGGGTCGCCGTAGGCTGAACGGGATAGCCCTTGTTCGAACGCAGCTCGCCGCGGTATTCGCCTTTCCCGTCTTCCACGAACAGGCAATAAATGTTAGGAGATTCCACGGATTCGATCGCGTTCACAAACGACCCCGCTTCTTCGAAAGAAAGCCCAAAAGAAAGATAATCCTTGGGGCCAATTATCACATACGTAACATCCTTCGTCTTTTGGACTTTCGAGCGTAAAAAGGCTTTGAAACGTCTTACGTTTTCCGACTCCCGTTCAAGAATCGCTCGAATCGAAAGAGGGTCGATCCCTTCTTTGGCTAAGCGGCGGACCGCCTGGAAGGTTCCTTGGTTCGTCCCATAAAACCGAAAGCATCCGGAGTCGGTAAAAATACCGGTATAAAGGGCTTCTGCGGCCAATTTTGTAAGTTTCAGATGATTGAAGAACGCGAAGTTTTCGATCAATTCGGCGCAGGCGATTTTGCGAGGATCCACGCAGAAATCGGGATAGGGGAAATCTTCCCCGCGTTTATTGGGGTCGTGATGATCGAACTTCGCGAATTTCTTCGCGAGGAATACGCGCTTGTCTTCGACCCGCCTTAAGCAGGATACGTCGACCAATATCGCCAAGGAGGAAGCGATGGTTTCCTCGTCCACGGAATCCATGGGTGAAAGGCGCGAGAACAAAGCGGGGATCCCGCTCCCGATGGCGTAAACCTTTTTGTTCGGAAAATTGGCCCGCAGGATCTCTCGCAAGCCAATTTGGCTTCCATAGCAATCCCCGTCGGGGATGGCGTGGCCCCAAATCGTGATGGTACTTTCTTTTTTTATAGTTTCGAGCAATTCTTGAAAGGTGGCCATAAAAGCTTTATAAGATACCTTCTTTTCGCGAAAAGGGAAAGAAAAAGCGCCTACGTTTCGCAGGCGCTCCGTTGACTTTCGATTCAGGCGATATCCTTAAGGCCAAGATCTTCTGCGGTTTCGGGTTTATGAGAAGCCTCTTCCCCTTCTTCGGGTTCCGGTTCCTCCGAAAGGACGGCCCCTTGAACGGAAGCGTCATAGGCGGCGTCTTCGGCCTTATCGGCATCGTCCATATCGGATTCGCTGAGATCGGTGTAAACGTCGGACATATCAATGTGCACATTGTCATAAGGGGTGCGGGAACGGAGATTCCAAGTGTTGTCTTTCCCTTCCACAAAGCGCCCATCCAAAGAGATGTCGGTGTAGAAATGGCCAATGCGGGAAGCTTCCTCATCCGGTCCGATTTCCAAAGCTGCTTTGATTTTTTCCCAAAGTTCTTTGAAGGAGATGGGGCCTTCCGAAGCGGCGAGAATCGAGTAGGCGGCGTCGATCATGGATTCGTTTTTCATTGCGTTTTTTCCTTTCACATTTTTTCCGGAGCGGAGACCCCAAGGATCCCGAGCCCATTTTCCAAGACGATCTCGCAAGCCTTTATAAGTCCAAGGCGTGAAGAGGTCAAGTCTAAGTTATCGCGGTCGATGATTCGGCAAGAAGCGTAGAATTCATGGACCAAACCAGCGAGTTTGTGAACGTAGGCGGCCATTTTGGCGGGCTCACGCTCCTTCGCGGCGGACTCTATCATACTCGGAAAATCAGCCAAATGTTTCAAAATGGCGAATTCTTGGGGCTCTTTGAGCATCTTCCCGCTCTCATCAAGAGGAATCCCCTCCCCCAATTTCAGAAGCGAAGCGCACCGAGCATGGGCATATTGGCAATAGAAGACCGGATTGCTGGAGCTTTGTTCCATCGCGAGGTTGTAATTGAAGTCCAAATGGCTGGAAGCGCTGCGCTCGACGAAGAAGTAGCGAACCGCGTCGACGCCGACGTCTTCGATAAGCTCGCGATGGGCGATGGCCTTCCCAGTCCTCTTGCTCATTTTCACTTCCTGGCCATCACGGTAAACGCGGACGACTTGGACGAATTGGGCTTCCAAACAGTCTTCGGGATACCCTCCCATCATCAAGGCGCTCTTCATGCGGCCAATGTAGCCATGGTGGTCGGCCCCCAAAACGTCAATAAGATGATCGTAACCACGGTCCATCTTGTTGTAGTGATAGCAAATGTCGGGCATGAAATAAGTGTAAAGCCCATCGGATTTAATGATGGGCCGGTCCTTATCGTCCACGAATTTGCTGGTGGCCAAATAAGTCGCCCCATCCTTTTCATAGACATAGCCCTTTTCGCGGAGCTTCGCGACGGTCTTTTCGATGGTCCCGCCCTTGCGGATGTCGCTTTCGTAGCTGACTTTGTCGAAATGGACGCGGAAGGCGGCCAAATCGTCCCAAATCTTCTTCAACTCAGCATCGATGCCGAAGCGGATGAAGAAATCATGGGATTCTTGGCTATCAGCAAGGTACTTGTCCCCGTATTGGCTTTTGATTTGGTTCGCGATCGCGATCAAGTCGGTGCCGTGATAGTCGTCCTCCGCCAAATCCAAAGGTTCTCCGAAGGCTTCGTGGTAACGAGCGCGGATAGAGTGCCCCAAATGCTCGACTTGGTTGCCGCAGTCGTTGACGTAATATTCGCGAGTGACGTCATATCCGGCCCAATCAAGGAGGGAGGAGATGACGTCTCCGACCGCTGCGCAGCGGGTATGGCCAAGGTGAAGGTCGCCCGTCGGGTTGGCGGAAACGTATTCGATGTCGATCTTCTGACCGTTCCTCTCCGCGCGCCCAAAGGAGGATTTTTGTTCGAAAATCCGGGGCAGAATATCCGTCAAAGCCCCATGCTTCAAGAAGAAGTTGATGAAGCCCGGTCCAGCGATTTCCACTTTCTCGACGAAATCGAGTTTCAGCTTATCGGCGATGATCCCCGCCAATTCACGGGGATTCTTCCCGATTTTCTTCGCGAATTTCATCGCGCAATTGGTCGCGTAATCGCCATGGGAAGCATCGCGGCTTCTTTCGATGACGATGTCGCTTTCCTGAGCCGGAACGCCGAGTTCGGCCAGCAAGGGCAGCAAAGCTTGTTTCAATCGGATGTCGTTGTCCATGTTTTTTCCTCTCTTTCTTCTTTTTCGAATAGCAGAACGGATGCTCGCGCGCGAATCCCTTCTTTCCTACCCACTTCCCCTAAGCCTTCATCGGTTCCGACTTGGATGCCGACTCGGTTCATGGGAACGTTCAGGAGGAAGGCCAAATTCACGCGCATCCCTTCGACGTAAGGGGATAAATGCGGTTCCTCCGCCAAGATGACGACATCGAGGTTCCCAACTCGGTACCCCGCCTCGCCGACCAGTTTCATGACTTCGGAGACAATGATCCTGCTGGGGGCGCCGTCCCATTTTGGGTCGTCGGTTCGGAAGTGCTTTCCGATGTCGCCCAAGGCCAAGGCCCCCAAAAGGGCATCGCTGACGGCGTGATAGACGACGTCCCCATCGCTATGGGCGAGGAGGCCTTTCGAATATGGGATTTCCATCCCGCCCAAAACGAGTTTCTTCCCCGGAGCGAGGCGGTGGATGTCCTCGCCGATTCCGATGCGGATGTCGCTCATTTCGTGACGTTGAATCGGAAGAAGACGACGTCTCCGTCCTTCATCCGATAATCCTTTCCTTCTTGGCGAAGCTTTCCGGCTTCTTTCACGGCCGCTTCCGAGCCGAGCTCCTTCAGGACTTCGAAGTCATAGCATTCCGCTTTGATGAAGCCTTTTTGGAAATCGGTATGGATGATGCCGGCACACTCCGGGGCGCTCATCCCATTCACGAACGTCCAGGCGCGGCATTCATCGGTCCCGCAAGTGAAGAAGGTCGACAAATTCAGAAGCTTATAAGCGGCTTTGACCAGCTTGTCGAGCCCGCTTTCGCTGGCCCCGAGGGTTTCCAGGAATTCTTTTTTCTCCTGAGGCCCAAGCTGAGAGATCTCATATTCGATTTCGCAGGAAACGGGGATGCACTGCGCATGCTGCTCCGCAGCGATGCGGCAGACGGTTTGGTAATAAGCGCAGTGGTCGAGGTCGGTGTAGTCCGAATCGGCAACGTTGGCGACGTAAATGATGGGTTTGGCCGAAAGCAGGAAGAAGTTTTTCTTGGCGTACTCTTTTTGCTCTTCGCTCAATTCCGGGCAAGTGCGGGCGGGCTTCCCCTCCCCCAGCCATTTCTCAAGGGGAGAGAGAATGGCCATTTCGTATTGAGCGACCTTGTCATGGGCGACGCGGGCTTTAATGCCCTGCTTCGCAATGCGGTTTTGCACGCTTTCGTAATCGGCCATGGCCAACTCAAGATCGATGATGCCGATGTCGCGGGAGGGATCGACCGTGTTCTCCACGTGGATGATTTCATTGGAATCAAAGCATCGGACGACCTCGCAGATGGCGTCGCATTCACGGATGGCCGCCAAGAACTGGTTGCCGAGCCCTTCCCCTTTGGAGGCGCCTTTGACAAGGCCTGCGATATCATAGAAATCGAAGGTCGCATTGACTTTGCGGGCGGGATGGAACATATCGCAAAGGAAATCGAGCCTCTCATCCGGGACGATGACGACGCCCGTGTTCGGTTTGATGGTCGCGAAAGGATAATTCGCAGCTTCAACGTGAGAATTGGTGATCGCGTTGAATAGGGTAGATTTTCCAACGTTGGGGAGCCCAACGATTCCAGCTTTTAATGGCATAACGTTTACTTCCTAAAAATGGCACGAGCATTTTAGCGCTTTGCGCGCGCGTGAAAAAGAAGAAGAGAACAAAAAAGGCCTCCGAGAGACTCGGAGGCGTAACCAGCTAGGTTAAATTAGTCGACTTTCTTAACGTTCTTAGCACGCGGCCCACGCTGAGACTCTTCGATTTCGAACTCTACATGCTCGCCGGGTTCGGCGGTCTTGTAGTCGTCCATCAGAAGAGCAGAGTAGTGGAAGAAGTAGTCCTGGTTGTCTTCGGCATGAATAAAACCATAACCCTTCTCTTTGTTGAACATTTTAACTGTTCCCTTCATGAGACTCCTAACCTTCCTAGCCATAACGCCTCAAAAGGTTGTTTGGCTGTGCATGATATTAGCACCTTTTCCCTTGCTTGGAAACATAGCTTTTTACCAAATTTTGCTGCGCCTTAGGCGAAATGAAATCAAAACATAGAAACAAAGGAGGAAAACGCAGGAACAGCCCAAGCATCCCCATAAAGGAAGCAAGGAAAGCCCCAACCGGATCGGCGTTCCGAAGGAGCGGGCCAAATATATGCTGACCACCGCTTCTAAGGCCAAAAGGGAAAGACAGGATGAAACCAAAGCCGCCCCCAAGGACAGCAAGATGTGGCATAGCAGTGCCTTCGACAATTGCTTCCTGTCCGCCCCCATTGCGAACAGCAGCCGCGCTTCTTTCCCGTTTTCCTTGAGCGTGATCCCCAAAACGATCGTGGAAAGAAGAAACGACAAAAGAAAAGCAAACGCGGCGAAGAACGCCAAAACCTTTTTGATATAACCCAAGGAACTTTCGATTGCGGAGGAAACCTCAAGCGTCGGGGAACCGAATCGGAATTTTGGGAAGGATTCGCGAAGCTCAGACAAAACGGATGGAAGATCCGCGCCTTCATCGATTTGGAAAATCGCTCCATTCGGAAGAAGGGAGAAGGGGTCCGCCCCGGCGGAGAGAAAAAGAAAGTCCGCGGACCAGTCCGAACAAAGGTAAATCGCCTCGACATCGTTTTCTTTCACCCCGGTGACCTTGACTTTGCTCAGGGAAAACTCGCGATCGTAAAAATCCCCAGCTTCCGTTCCTTCAAGTTCGGTGGCTACATAGACTTCCTCCGGTTGGCCCCAATTTCGGTACAAAGCGGACGAAACGCCGATTTCTTCATAGTTGATCGGCGCCTTGCCAAAGTCAAATTCCTTTTCTCCGTAAACGGTTCTCAAGGGCAAAGAAGTTTGCAAAACCCCGACATCTTTGCAAAATCCCGGCAATTCTATCGGAACGTCTTTTTGGGCGAGCGGCAGTCTGGAGTAAGAATCCACCACTGCCTTCGCTTCCTCTTCGCTCGGCGTGAAAACCAAGTGTTTTAAAAACCCGGAAACGAGGGATTGCGGATCGGCGAAATACCCGCCTGGGGTCAAAACATCCCTCCCCAAAATGAAAGGCGAGGATGACGACACTTCTTCGATCTCCTTCCAGCAGGGTCCTGATAAATCGCAGGAAAACAGATAAAGCCTTCGGATATCCGTGGCGTCCCCTTTTTCCATTAAGGAACCTAAAAAGAAAGATGAGACCCTTTGAAAGACAATGCCTTTGTATTTGTCCTCGACCCGAATTTTAGACAAAAAGGAGGAGGCACCGCCCCTAGGCTCAACGTAGGGCACCTCATAAATCGCTTGAGGGGAAGGGGTCTCGGATCCATTCCAGGGCTTAAAGCGCATTTTGTCGACGAACAAAGAATGGGCCCATCGATGATCGGAATGGTAAATCGTTCTTTTTTCGGAAGGACATACACTGACCAAATTGAAAATTTGTTCATCCTGAAAGCCATAGTCCAACCGCGAAAGACGCAAAACGATGGGCAGAGGAAGATCGGAAAGATAGTCGCCCAAGCTTTCGAAGCTCCGCTCAATCTGCAAGCGGAAGCAAAGTTGGAACATATCCGAATAGGGCAGCCCGAGGATGATCTCGTCGAAATCCATGGAAGGCGGTTTGTTCGGATAGAAAGAATCGCCATCAGCAAAATCGAGCCATTGATAATCGTTGAATGAGCGGGCGGAAAAACCAATCAAGGGGATTTGCTCCGAACCGCGGAGGGCATAGACGAAGTTGTCGTCGGAAAACCATTCTTCGAAGTTCATAACAAAACTCGACCCATAGTCGAACAGCTCATCGGGATAGGAAGCGACGAGGGCCTTTGCGCTTGCCATTGAGTAAGAATAAACGTTGGAATAAGGGGAGGCCGTTTCTGTCTTTCCCTTCATGATGATGCGGTTTTCCGGCACGATCGAAGCAAAGGATGATTCAATTTGGCTAGAGATCGAAAAAGACAAATAAAGAGACATCCCAATGCCAAGCAGGCCTGCGGCGATGGCGCCTTCGGTGAAGAAGGAACGCCACTTCTTTCTCTTTAAAATATGCCAAGCATGAAAAAGCAAAGAAAAGAAAGGCAAACGGGGATGCGCCCTTTCTTTTCCTGGGATCCTTACGGGAAGATGTTTCTGGGAAGACTCTTCCTTTTTTGAAGAAAACCCCGCAATTTGGCCCTGATCTAGCTGAAGAATCGCGTCGGCGTGAGCGGAAAGCAAATCCACGTCATGGCTCACGACAACAACGAGGCAGCGGGAAGAAATCTTTTCCAAAGCGGAAAAAAGACGAGAGGAGTTCTCGTGGTCCAAAGCGGCGCTTGGCTCATCGAGCAGCAGCAGAGAAGGATTGTTCATGACCGCCCGGGCAATGGCGACCCTTTGTTTTTCGCCCCCCGAAAGGGTATTCACAACGCGCTTTTGATAACCGTCCAAGCCAACAAGAGATAGGGCGTCGCGGATTTTCGCTTCGCGCCTTCTTTTTTTGACGAGATAGCAGGACTGAAGGGGCAACGAAAGATTGAATTCGACCGTTTCCAGCTCCAAGAGGTTGAACGATTGGAACACATAGCCGATTTCCTTGAGGCGGAACGCGCACCGTTCCGACTCGCTCATCCTCTTTGGGTTCTTCCCAAGGATCAAAACATCCCCTTCATAACCATCATCAAGCATTCCAAGAATATTCAGCAACGTGCTCTTCCCGCTTCCGGAAGCACCGAAAACGCCAAAGAACCCTTTCTTAGGCAAACGAAAGGAAACGCCCCGCAACGGTCTTTCCTCGCCGAAGTTTCTTTTCACATTTTGGCATACAACGCTGTCATTCATCGCGGAGTTCCTCGTTTAGGCTATTTGCTTTCGCTCTCTTTAGGGGGAGCACCGACAGAAAAGCGACGAGCAAAGAGAAGAAAAGCAAAAGCGTCTCCAGCAAGAAAGGGCATCCAAACATCGATGAAGTCGGGATGGACACCAAATCGGAAAGGCCGAATTCCGATTGGAAAAGGCGGTTTGCGCCCCATTGGAGCAAAGGGGCAAAAACCAAACTTAAGAAAACGGCGGACAAACAAATGGTCAAGGATTCCAAAAAATACAATTGGCGAACGGTTCTTTGGCTTACGCCCAAGCAATAAAGAATCGCCGTCTCCTTCTTCCGCAAAACGAAGTTGGAACAGTTCGTCATGATCAAAATCAAGCAAACCCCCGCCAAGGATAGCGTTGAAAACAAAGATAAGGAGGAAGAAAAACCTTGCGACAACGTTAAGAAACTATTCGCGGTATTCGCCACTTCGCTGAAAAACGAAAGGCCATCTTCGGAAGAGTCATAAGAAGAAAGGACCCTCGCGCTACGGCCCGTTGTGCAAAAAGCAAAACGAGAATAGCCACTCAAGGGCGAATTGCCGGCGCTTGATTCCACCATCTGGTAGATTGAAGAACGCTCATCCCCAAAGCCAGTCGAAGAATAGAAATCGGCCAGAGCGGAATAGGAAAGATAAACCTTCGGCGTAGCCAAAAAGGGAAAGTCCGGCGTCACGGCTTCGATTTGAAACTCATAATCCAAAGTTGTATCGCCCTCATCGCCAGGCAAAGAAAAGCTCGTGCGGAAAGAAACCGTTCCGCCTTTTTCGTTTTTCAAATATTGTTGGGAAAATTCATGATTGACCACGCAATAATCCACCGTCTCTTCCGGAATCTGTCCATATTCCAAACGGATGCCTCTTTCTTGTAAGGAGGCAAAAGAGGGTATCACGCAAATTTTGATCGTCTCTTTTTGGATGCCGTTTAAATAGAAAACGGTTTCTGTTGGAAGGAAATAAGAGAAATTAAGTCCCCATTCGATTTCGTTCTCTTGATCGAAATCCAAACAAGAATCCAAAGGCGGCCTGCTTGTTTCAACGAGCTTTAAGGGGGAATTGCTCAAGGAGACTTTCCTTTTTTCCTGAACTTGGAAGACCCCATATTCCGGAGATTGCTCCACCTGATTGCTCAAAGCGCCTTGATAACCCAAAAAGTATCCTAGCGAGAGCAAAAGGGAAGAAACGCCGATGAAAGAAGACGTCAGGCAAAGGAGATTCTTCCCAAGGTCTTGACGCAAATTGCGGAGCAAGAAGAAAGAAAAAAGGGAATGCTTCGCCATCAATCAGCCTTCCTTTCCCAGGGCAGGCGGAACGTTTCCGTCAAAAAGGGCTTGAACAAATCCTCATCGTGGGTGACGACGATTACCAATCGGGTTTGGGATATCGAGCTTAAAAGCTGAGCGACCCCACGCGAATTATCCTTGTCTAAAGCGCCTGTAGGCTCGTCGCACAAAAGCATTTTCGGAGAATTGGTCAGCGCTCGGCAAATGGCCGCCCTTTGCTTCTCCCCACCCGATAACGAATCAACGCACTGCGTTTTTTTCTTCAATATCCCAACCTTCTTAAGCAAAGAATCGACTTTTTCCCTTTGTTTGGCTGGCCCTTTTATCATTGAAGGAAGCAAGACATTTTGATAAACGGAAAGGCCTGGAATCAAATTGTAGTGCTGGAAGACAAAGCCGATTTCTCTTCGCCGGAATTCAAGCCAATCCTTTTCATGAAAAGACGTCAGGTTTCTTCCTGAATACGAAATTCTTCCCTCGCTCGGGGAAGACAAACCGGAAAGGAGGGAGAGCAAAGTGCTTTTCCCGCAGCCGGATTTCCCCAAAATACCAACCATCCCTTTTTCCGGGAAAGAAAAGGTCAGGTGACGGAACACCCATTTCTTCGCCGATCCGTCCTTAAAACACTTCCCGACGTTCTGCAAATCTAAGAATCCCACATCAGCCTCCCTTTAATCCTTAAAGGGAAAAATGGCAAATGGGAGGATTTTTATAGCTCTCCCGTATGGGAACAAACGATTTTCTTAAGGCGTTTGTTGAATTGATCGCGGTCCACCAAAAGAACTTTCCCGCATCCCAGACATTTCATTTTGATGTCCGCGCCCAAGCGAAGGATTTGGAACCTCTTGCAGTGGGAGAAGCAGGGGTGGCATTTTTTCATTTCGACTTCATCGTAAAGGGAAGGATTTAGAATCACCACGGTTCATCCTCCATTTTCACGGCGGCAGGAACCTTCGGGAGGCCGGGCATCGTGAGGATTTTCCCCGTCAAAGGGATCACGAAATTGCTGCCTGCGGCAAGGCGAACTTCGCGGATGGAAATCGGGAACCCCGTCGGAGCGCCTAGCAGCGAGGGGTCGTCGGAAAAGCTGGCGGGCGTTTTGGCCATGCAAATATAGGCGTCCCCGAACCCCATCGATTCGTATTCGCGAAGTTGGGATTCCGCCTGCGGAGAATAACGGACCTCACCAGCATGATAGATTTCTTTGCTAATCTTTTCTATTTTTTCTTTCAAAGGCATTTTCAAGTCATATAGGGGATGGAAATTTGACAGCTTGGTTTTTAGAGTGGCAAGGACTTTTTCCGCGAGGTCCACCGCCCCCTCCCCGCCTTTTTCGTAAGCATCGACGAAGGAAGCGGAATACCCATTTTCGCGGCACCACGTCTCCAAAAAGGAAACCTCTTCTTCCGAGTCCTGAGAGAAATGGTTGATGGCCACCACGACGGGGAGGCCGAATTTAGCCATGTTATCGAGGTGGGCTTCCAAATTGCAGACGCCTCTTTTCAAAGCGGAGACGTCAGGCTTCCCCAAGTCTTCATAGACCTGCCCGCCATGGAGCTTGAGCGCACGGATGCTCGCGACCATGACGACGCAATCCGGATGGAAGGAACCTTCGCGACATTTGATGTCCAAAAATTTCTCCGCGCCCAAATCCGCGCCAAAGCCCGCTTCCGTAATCGTGATCGGGGCCAGCTTCAAAGCGAGTTGGGTGGCGAGAATCGAATTGCATCCATGGGCGATGTTGGCGAAAGGGCCGCCGTGGACCAATACGGGATTGTTCTCGACCGTTTGGACCAAATTCGGCTTCAAAGCCTCTTTCATCAGCTTCATGATCGCATGGGTGATCCGGAGGTCTTTTATGGTGATCGGATTCCCTTCTTTGCCATAGGCGACAATGACTTTTTGGATTCGGGAATAGAAATCATCCGCGCTACGGGCAAGGCAAAGGATTGCCATCAGCTCGCTAGCGACGGTAATGATGAAATGATCTTGCCGAGGAGTGGCTTTCGGGTCACCTTCGGAAACGGAAATCGTCCGTAAGGCTCGATCGTTCATGTCCATCGCGCGGTTCCAAACAATGCGATTCGGATCGATATTCAAAGGATTCCCTTGATAAATGGAATTGTCGATCACGGCCGAGATGAGATTGATGGACGAAGTCAAGGCATGCATGTCTCCGGTGAAGTGAAGATTGATGTCTTCGCTTGGCCCAATGGAGGCTTTGCCACCGCCCGTTGCGCCGCCTTTAAGGCCGAAGACCGGGCCCAAAGAAGGCTCCCGGAGGCAAAGCATCGCCTTTTGCCCAATGCGTCCGAACCCCTCCGCCAAAGCGATGGACATCGTTGTTTTGCCCTCGCCCGCCTTCGTTGGGGTGATAGCGGTCACTAACACAAGCTTCCCGTCTTTCTTCTCTGCCAAAGACTGATAGCATTCGGGATCGATTTTGGCTTTGTATTTCCCGTAGGGTTCCAAATCATCCAAGGGAATCCCGGCTTTTTTGGCAATTTCTTCGATTTTAATCAGAGACATAGAGGCTTCCTCGTTTGCTTAATTATCCTTGTTCTTCGGCGAGGAAAGAAGGCCGTCCTGCGATATTAAATCCGCAAGCAAATCCTCCTCCCCTTTGATCCAGCGAATGGGGAACTGGTGGCGGAACCAGGTCATTTGCTTTTTAACGTAATGGCGAGTGTTTTTCTTGATGAGCTCTTTGGTTTCCTCTAAATTGGCCTGACCGTCCCAATAAGGGAAGAATTCCTTCACCCCAATCGCTTGGAAGGCGTGGCAAGAGCGGCCGTAGCGATCGACCAGCGTCCGGTTCTCCTCTTCGATGCCCGACGCGAACATTTCTTCGACCCTTTCCTCAACGAGCGGGTAAAGCCGTTCCCTTTCCACTTCAAGGCCATAAAAGCGAACGTCATAAAGGGGCTTATGGGTTTGGCAAGCGTTGACGGATGACCGTTTCGATCCGGTGGCCAAACAATATTGGATCAGGCGGAGGACCCTGCGACGGTTGTTGGGATGGATTTCTTTAGCGGATGCTTCATCGAGTTCCAGCGCCTTTTGGTAAAGGGATTTGTTATCGAGCGTTTCGTAAGAGGAAAGGTCGATCTGCCTTTCTTCGGGGAATTCGTAATCGTAAAGCCCCGCTTTGAGGTAGAGCCCGGTCCCCCCGGCGATGATGATCGTCTTCCCAGCGCCCTCAAGCTCAGAGATCTCACCGCGCAGATCGGCTTGGTATTCCACGACGTTGTAATCAGAAGACAGAGGCACGAAATCGAAAAGGTAATGAGGGACTTCTAGGCGCATGGATTCGCTCGGCTTTGCCGTGGCGATATTCAGCCCTTGGTAAACTTGATAGGCGTCCGCGTTGACGACCGCGCCATTCATTTTTTTAGCCAAAGAGACGGCCAATTTGCTTTTGCCGCTACCAGTAGGACCGGTAAGAACCAAAATCATTGCAAAAACGCCCCGATTTTCTTAAGCAAAGGCAAAACGTCTTCTTGGGCGGAACGGTAATTCTCCGTCACCGGATGGGAATCGTATTCTTCTTTGAAAGAGGAATAATCCTTCTTGGCTTTTTGGTATTCCTCGTCCTTCCCCGCGCCGGCGCAGCTCATCATCCTCTTTTGGGCGTCTTCCATTTTCGAGCGAAGCTCTAGGAGGGAAGCATCTTCCAGGAAGGCTTTCCTCGCTTGGAAGAAGGCGATGACTTCCTCTTCTTTCCGCAGGGTAGAAGAAAGCTTGCGGCAAAGAAGGATGAGGGGGTCTTCCTGCAATTCTCCGATCATGGAGAAAGCGCGGTCCTCAATCACCTTCACCGGGACGATGAGTCCCTTCAAGGATGCGGGCCCTTTGAAATTGATGAGCTTATTCGATTCCGTGTAGCCCGAAAGCATCGAAGGATCTTTCTTGGAAGGGCCATCGACCAAAACGTCGTAGACTTTCCCGACCATTTGGGAAGAATGGGACATCACCCCTTCTTCAATGACCTTCAAAAGGCGGTTGAAGCGTTCGTGCTTCGCCTCTGCCGGGACATCGTCCACCATCGCGGCGGCCGGAGTTCCTTTCCTTGGGGAATATAAGAACGTGAATGCGGCATCGTACCGAACCTCTTGGCAGAGGGTGAGCGTATCTTCGAATTGCTCCTCCGTTTCGTTGGGGAAGCCGACGATGATGTCCGTGGTGATCGCGCATCCGGGGATCTTCTCACGGATTTCTTTGACCAGGGCCAAATATCCTTCGCGCGTATAACGCCGGCCCATCTTCGCTAGGATTTCGCTGTTCCCGGACTGAAGGGGCAAATGGATGCATTTCATGATGTTGGGGTAAGCGGCGATGACATCAAGCATGTCGGAAGAGAAGTCCCAAGGATGGCTCGTCATGAAGCGGAGGCGGGGGATTCCGGTCTCGGCGACTTGCTTCAAGCAGGTCGCGAAGTTGGTCCCATCGTGGAAATCCTTGCCGTAGCTGTTTACGTTCTCTCCCAAAAGGGTGATTTCCTGAAACCCTTCTTCGACCAGTTCTTGGCACTCCGCCACAATGTCCTTCAAAGGGCGCGACCTTTCTCTTCCTCGCGTATAAGGGACGATGCAGTAAGTGCAGAATTTGTCGCAGCCATAGGAGATATTGACGAAGGCTTTCACGTTGTCGAGGCGCGTGGATGGCAGGTTTTCGAAAACATCCCCCTCCCCCGAGATGATTTGGACCAAATCCTTTTTCCGCTTCAAATGCCCCTCGATGAGCTTGAGGATGTTAGGAATGTTGTGAGTGCCGAAAATCAAATTCACATAGGGGTAGGAATGCATGATTTTCTCTGCCACGCCTTCCTGCTGCATCATGCATCCGCAAACGCCGAGGATGAAATGATCCGGATCGGCGTAATGCTTGGCTTTGAATTTGCCGATTTCCCCATAGACTTTCTCCTCCGCGTTTTCCCTAACCGCGCAGGTGTTGATCAAAACGAGGTCGGCCTCTTGTTCGTCTTCCGTCCGGCTCATTCCCGCCAATTCCAAAAAGCCACCTAAGACTTCCTCATCGCGAACATTCCCTTGGCATCCAAAGGTTTTGATGAAGTACTTTCTCCCTTTGCCATAGGCCTTCACGACAGGAGGGACTTCCAAAGAAGCCGAAACGATTTCCGCCTTCTTCACGCGGCTACGCGCTTTCTTCATGTCCGGGAGAGAAAGATAATCAGTTCTTGCCATAGGTTTTTTCCTTTCCGTTAACGTAGAACAAGGGGTAGATGCCTTCGCATGATCCATTAAGAGGGTTTAAATCCAAAACAACGGCGTTGATCTGCCGGTCCCCATCCTCAGGGAAGCGGAGCCGGGCAGAAGGATCAAGAAGGAGAAAGCGGTCGATCGCCGATTCCCTTTCGGCGCCGATGACGGTATCGAACCCCCCGCACATCCCCGCATCACTGATGAAACCCGTCCCCAAAGGCAAGACATGGGCATCGTTGGTTTGGACGTGGGTATGGGTGCCGACTACAGCGCTCACCTCGCCGTCGAAGCCATAAGCGAAGGTTTGCTTTTCGGAAGTCGACTCCGCGTGGAAGTCGACGAAGTGGAAAGTCGATGGCTCCTCTTTTCTCAAAAGGGAATTCATCGCCTCAAACGGAGGGGTAACCTCTTCGTTCATGAAGGCCTGCCCCAGGAAATTGCTCACGCGCAGGCTTCCCTCCTCGGTCTTGAAGACCATGCTTCCGAAACCCTTGTCGTAACCAATCAGGTTATAAGGCCGAACAAGGCGGTCGGCGTAGGAAAGGTAATGATCGATCTGATCCTTGGAATGCCAATGGTTCCCAAGGGTCACACAGTCGACGCCCGACTTGATCAAAGAGGAATAATCCTTATAGGAAAGCCCTTTTCCTTTGGTGATGTTTTCCCCGTTGGCGATGACAAAATCGGGTGCGTATTTTTTCCTTAAAAAAGGCAAAAGGTCGGAAACCCCGGCCAAGCCGAGGCTCCCGACGATATCGCCGAAGAAGAGAATCCTCATTTTATTTCGCGGTTTCGATCGCGCGGTATTCGCGGATGACGGATACCTTGATTTCGCCCGGATAGGTCATTTCCTTTTCGATCTTATCTTTCATCTGCTGAGCCATGACGACGGCTTCCGAATCGGAGATTTTATCGGGGATGACCATAACGCGGATTTCCCTGCCCGCCTGCAACGCGTAAGCTTGCTGGACGCCTTCGAAGGATTTGCCGATCGTCTCAAGCTGCTCAATCCTCTTGATGTAGGTTTCCACGGTTTCGGACCGTGCGCCCGGCCTAGCGGCGGAGAGAGTGTCGCCCGCGGCGACCAAATAGGAGATGACGTAGCGAGCTTCCACGTCCCCATGATGGCTGGCGATGGCGTTGATGACGACGTCGCCTTCGCCGTATTTCTTAGCGAGTTGGGCTCCGAGATCGGTGTGCTTTCCCTCGACTTCGAAGTCAACGGCTTTGCCGATGTCGTGGAGCAGCCCGGCGCGGCGGGCCAAGCTGACGTCCAATCCAAGCTCCCCGGCCATGATGCCGGCGAAGTAGGCGACTTCCATGGAGTGCTGAAGGACGTTCTGCCCATAGGAAGTCCGGTAATGAAGCCTGCCGATGTAGGACATCAATTCGCGGTTGATGTTGTTAAGACCCAGCTTGTAGCAAGCTTCTTGGCCGTACTTCTGAGTCGAATCGGCGACTTCGCGTTTGCATTTGGCGACGACGTCTTCGATGCGGCCCGGCTGGATGCGCCCGTCTTTGACCAGGTATTCCAAGGACCTTCTGGCGATTTCGCGGCGGATGGGGTCGAAGCAGGAAACGGTGATGACTTCGGGCGTATCGTCGATGACCAAGTCCACGCCAAGCTGCTGCTCCAAGACCTTGATGTTCCTTCCCTCGCGGCCGATGATCCTCCCCTTCATCTCATCGCTGGGGAGGGAGACGACGGAGACGGTCCTTTCGGTGGCGACGTCTTGGGCGTACTTCTGAACGGCCATGGAGAGGAGATTGGTGGCCTTCGCCTCGACGGTGGCCTTGGCCTCATCCTCTTTGTTTTTGATGTAAGCGGCGATTTCGCTGGCCATCTTGCTTTCCACGCGGGCCATGATTTCATCGTGGGCTTCTTTCACGGACATCCCCGCGACTTTCTGCAGTTCGGTGAGGATGTCATTGATTTTGGAGTCAAGTTCCTCGCCTTTTTTCTTATTGGCTTCGATCTCACGCTCGAGCTGTTCCTTTTTGGCGTCCAAGGAATTCTCTTTTTGGATCAAAGCGGCGTCCCTGGCGTCGATGGATTGCTCGCGAAGATCGAGCTTCTGCTCTTCGGAAGCGAGCTCGCCTTTGCGGATCCTGATTTCGTTATCGGCTTTTTGCTTGGCCTCGAAGGCGATTTGCTTCGCGTCGATTTCGGCGTTCTTCGTCAAGTGCTCCGCTTTGATTTTGGCGTCGCGCAGAATTTCGTCCGCGTTGCGCGACGCCGCCTTTTCCTTGCTTTTGTTGACAAGGAAGAAAATGGCGAGGGCGATGGCCGCCAGCCATCCGACGATGGCTAAGATGAGGAAGGTGAGAGTCAACGGTTCCATAAACAAAATCTCCTGTATAAGGCACCCAGGCGATAAAGCGAAGTGATTTGCTTACTATGATCGAGAACGAGGAATCTATAAATGAGCGAACCCAAACTTCAGGCAATGGGTGTAGTACCTCTAGGTACTGATGCTATTTTATCAAGCGTTCCAAAGAAAAAATAGAGCCGATTGAAAGGGCTTTCCCATTCAAAGAAAAGCGCGAGGGCCGTGTATCGGTTTTCCACCTATTATTTCTTTTCAAGCCTCGCGGCGAGAAAGCACCCGCTTTCATCCATTCGGACATCAATACCCCCTTGGACAAGGGGCAAAAGATATTCATGGAATTCGTTGCTCATGGATGAGGAGGAAAGTATCCAGTCCTTCGGGAAGAGGCGATTTTTGTTGGCCACCTCGCCGACTTTCACCTTTTTGACGTTGCAACGATAGGGGGAAGAGCTGACTCGCTCTAACGCAACCATCACGCCCGTATCCCCGTTTAAGCCCGCAAAAAGGGCTTCTTTCCCCAATAAAGCGGCTTCTTCGGAATCGACCTTCGACGTTAGGAAGGGGTTCGCGCGAACCGGGGTCGACAAAATGACCGTGCGGACCCCAAGGCCGAGTTTCTTATTCACGAGTTTGCCAAGCTCAAGCGCGGCACCTTCCGGAGAGGCGTGCCCAAAAGAATCGTAAAGAGCAAGGGTTTCGTGATGGACGGGGATCCCCTCAGAAACCACGACGACGCAGGTTCCTTTCCTTTCGTATTGGTTTTGAACCTCGGTAAGGAATTCGCGTTCAGAGAATTCGCCTTCCGGCAAATAGATCAAATCCGGGTGATAGGGCTTAGGCAGCAAATCGGCGGAGGCGGCGAGCCACCCCGCTTCCCTGCCCATCACTTCGATGATGACGACTTTCCCTTTTTTGTAGCTATGGGCATCGATGGATATGAGCTTCACTTGGTTGATCACGTGCTTTGCGGCGCTTGCGAACCCCGGACAATGATCGGTCAAAACCAAATCGTTATCGATGGTCTTTGGGATGCCAACGACGCGGATCCCTAAATCGGAAAGGTGGCGCGAAAGCTTGTCGCAGGTATCCATCGAATCATTCCCGCCGTTGGCCAAAATCAAGGAAATATCATGTTTCTGCAATGTTTTGGTGATCTTTTCCCAAATTTGTTGATCTTCGTGCAATTTAAAACGCGATGATCCCAAGAAAACGCCCGGGGTTTGGGGAAGAAGAGAAACCGTCGCTTCCGAAAGTGAAGAAAGGGGGATTAAACGATCCTCAATGATGCCTTCGATCCCATCTAAGGAACCATAGACTTCGCCGATGCTGCTTTCCTTCTCTTTGGCCCCTAGGAGCACGCCGTAAAGGGAGGAGTTGATCACGGCCGTCGGACCGCCCGATTGGAAGTAGCAGACATTGGTTTTTTTCATTGGGTTATTTTAACAAGTTAGCACGAGAAAAGGGAGCCTCGCGGCTCCCTGAATTAAGCGATGACCCCGTCTTCGTCGGCTTCCTCGGGCTGAGACTCTTTCCGGATGGCCTCCCGGACGCCTTTGTCGATTTCGTCCGCGATTTCCGGATGCTCCTTGAGGTAGCTCTTGCAAGCTTCCCTCCCATTTCCGATTTTGTTCCCCTTGTACTCGTACCAAGAACCGGTCTTCTTCAGGAATCCGTATTTGTCGCCGAGGTCCAGCAGCTCCCCCTCCCGGGAAATCCCTTGGCCGAAGATGATCTCAATCACGCAGCTCTTAAAAGGAGGGGCCACCTTGTTTTTGACGACTTTCACCTTGACCGTGTTCCCAATGACGTTGGCGCCTTCTTTAATGGCTTCGGCGCGGCGAATGTCTAAACGGATGGAAGCATAGAATTTCAAAGCGCGACCACCGGTGGTCGTTTCGGGATTCCCATAGACCACCCCCACTTTTTCGCGAAGCTGATTGATGAAGATGACCGTGCATCCGGTGCGGGCCAAGACGCCGGCGATCTTCCTCATTCCTTTGGACATGAGGCGGGCCTGCAACCCCACCTGATTGTCCGACATGACCCCATCAAGCTCAGCCTGAGGGACGAGCGCGGCAACCGAATCCACGACGATTAAGTCCAACGCATTGGACTGAGCGAGCATTTCGCAGATCTCCAAAGCCTGCTCGCCGGAATCCGGCTGAGACAAGATCAAATCATCGATGTTGACGCCGAGCTTCTTCGCATAATCCGGATCGATGGAGTGCTCCGCGTCAATATAGGCGGCGCGGCCTCCTTTCTTTTGGGCTTGGGCCACGGCCTCCAAAGCAAGCGTCGTTTTCCCAGAAGACTCAGGACCATAAATCTCGACGATTCTTCCTTTGGGATATCCGCCGACGCCAAGGGCCTGATCCAAAAGGACAGATCCGGTCGGAATCACGTCGACGTCGACCTTGGCATGGTCGCCAAGGCGCATAACGGCGCCTTTCCCATAGGCTTTTTCGATGGAACGGAGGGCTTCCTCCAAAGCTTGTTCCTTCCCGTTGTTCGCGGGCGAAGTGTTTTTTGTCATTGCTGTTACCTCTTACCTTATCTATAAAAGCAATTCGGCGAAATCGCCTATTTTTTCCCTTCCTCCGGGGCAGCCGGGAACAAACTCGCGGCAAAGGCGATCATGGCATCGACGGTGGCTTTACGAATCTCGTTTCGGGTTCCTTGCAGATGAAGCGGGACGGTCCAAACGTTCCCTTGATAAGCAAGGCCAAGGAATACCGTTCCGACGGGTTGCCCGCCTTTTTGGACGTCCGGACCCGCGTTGCCTGTGCAGGAGACGCAGACGTCGCAGCCCAGAGCTTTTCTCCCGCCTTCGGCCATTTCGGTGGCGACTTTGGCGGACACGACGCCTTCCTCGTCGATGTCCTTTGCGGAGACGTTCGCCAAAGAAACCTTCAAAGCCGGGTCATAGGTAATCAATCCGCCCCGGTAAACCATGCTCGCTCCGGGGACTTCGCAAACCGTGGAGCCGAATAGCCCCGCGGTTAGGGATTCCACGCTCCCGAGCTTGAGGTTTCGATCTGCGAGCCTTTGCAGCAATTCACGAGCATCAATCATGGTTTTTCTCCTTTAAAACATGCCGATTCTGAATGACGTAAATGATTCCGGAAATCAGGGACATCGCCGTCGCCAAATAAATAAGGCAAGAGGCGATTCGAAGATAGGGGTTCCAAGAAGCGTCGAAATAAGAAAAAGGCCATCCATTCAACATCGCAATCGGCAAGGCGGCCATTTGGAATACCGTCTTCAGCTTCCCGAAGATATTGGCCGCCACCACTTCGCCCTTGCTTGCGGCGACGAAGCGGAGCGTGTCGACGACCAAATCCCGAAGGACCATGAGGATCACGCAGAAGACGGGGATCGTTAAGGAGCCTGGAAGGAACTCCCAAGGGACGGCGAAGAAAATCAGCGAAGAATTTACGAGCATCTTATCGGCGATGGGATCCAAAAACTTCCCCAAATCCGTCACTTCGCCCCGGCTTCTCGCCAAATGGCCGTCCAAGGCGTCCGTAAGCGCGGCGAAGATGAAAACGCAGCAGGAAATAAGCCCCACCAATGTGATCGGGGAATCCCCTATGGTCGGAGAAACCCAGCCACAGAACTTTCCGCCGATCGCCCAAACGAAAAGGAAAACCAAAAGCAATCCGACCAAGAGGATTCGGAGGATCGTGATTTTCGTGGGCAAGTTGATTTTCATAAGCATTCAATGAGTATCCGGTCCTATAAGCCATGTTTTGTCTAGGACGACAATTTATCTCGGCTTTCGCCGGCCCCCTCTCCTTCGTTTCGGATTGGGCGCTTCCCCTACCAAATTTGGGTTTCTCGCTTGTGGGGTTTGCCTCGTTTCATCTTGGCGTCGCCGCCAAGCTCGTCTCTGTGGCACTTTCAGGGTTCCTTTCTACAAGAGAAGTTCCCCCGCCGTCACGCGCTCCCGCGTGCCTGGGGTTATTGATTCCCCCAGCGCAATCACTACCGCCATCGCAGGCGGTGCGAGCATGGACTTTCCTCTACCTTGCGGCAGCAGTCGTCCAGACCGGATGCATGTTCATTTGATGGTTTCGGGATTCCCTCCCAAACGCCAAACGGCTTTCTCCAGTTTATCGATGCGATTTAGGAGCTGAAGGTTGCCGGAATTGACTTCGGCGGAATCCTTCACCCCCGCCAAGCGGGAATTGAGCTTCGCGTTCTCCACCGTCAAGGAGTTGTTGGCCTCCTTGGCTTTACGGAGTTGGGTTTCCAAATCCACGATGTAGCGTTTGCTCTCTTTGTAGTAAGCCTCGAAAGCTTGGTAATCGCGGATTACGGCATCCAAGAAGGAGTCAACTTCTTCAGGGTCGTATCCCTTCACGTTCGGAGTGAATGTTTTGCGAAGGATTTGCTCCGCGTTCAATGAAATGGTTTTGTCTTCCATGGCAACGTTTGAATTATATTCAAAACACCACGCACCTGCAACGAAGCAAGACGCGTCCAAAACAGGTTCAAAGGGGTCGCAAGCACCTACAAAGGAAGCGCGGGCGAAGGTATACTTCTACTCGTGAAATCGCTAACGAAATGCCTCCGAGGCTACAAAACCGTCATCTTCGTGGATCTAGAGGGCACGCAGTTTTCCCACGAGGTCATCGAAATCGGCGCGTATAAGGCTTTTTTGAACGAAGATTTGACCGTCAAAAAAGTAGGACGCCCATTCCGCTGCTTCGTCAAAGCCAAAAGGCCGATCGGCGCCTTCGTGGAGAAGATGACCGGCATCAACGAGGCTAAGTTGAAGGAAGAAGGCTGCACATTCCCCCTCGCCCAGCAGGCGTTCCGAAAATATGTGGGGAAAGATTGGTTCCGCTCGATCTTTCTGACTTACGGCAATCAAGATGCCTTCATGATGCAATCCTCTTTGGAGCACAATCCGGAAGCCAGCGCGGAGGACGTTAGGATCTTCCGCTCCCACAACTTCGACTTTGGATCCTTCCTTTCTTCTTACGTCCGGGACGAAAAGGGGAACGCGCTTTCTTTGGCCCACGCCTGCGAAAGGCTGCAAACAAGTTTTGACGGAAAAGCTCACGATGCCTTAGACGACGCAAAGAACCTCATGTCCCTTTATTCCGCATTCATTGAAAGAAAAGACATCGTCAAAGCCCATTATCTCCGAATCCTCTCGCAAGGAAAAATGATGAGCCCCTCTTTGCGGAAGGCCGCAATCCGTTTGGCCAAAGGGGAGGACGTCAGCAGCGAGATGTTCTTATCCTGGGTGGGAGAAGAGTTGGAATGAAGTACCCTTCCGGCGTGAGGCCGTTTGCGCAGGGCAAACAAGCGAACACCTTCCGCAAAACGAAAAAAGCGGCCCTTTCCTCCGGCAACCGAGGAATGGATTTTGAAGCGGCGCTCAACGAATCGAATGCTTATTACAAAGAAAGGGGGCTGTGCCTCATCACCAAAAGGCCGACTCCCATCAACGTGGTGAAAGTTGACTACACCCGCGGAGCGCTGATCACCCAAGCATATTTCGAAACCCAATCCACCACCGATTACAACGGCGTTTGCGAAGGACGTTACATCGATTTTGAAGCAAAAAGCACGCGAAGCAAAACCTCATTCCCCCTATCGAACATCCCCCCTCAGCAGATTGAGCATCTGAAAGGGGTCATCGCCCAAAGCGGGATCGCTTTCTTTCTGATCCACTTCGACCTGCTTGGGAAAACCTTTTTGGTCCCGGCTTCCGAGGTTATCGCTTTCTACGAATCCCGCCCCCGCGCATCCATGCCCCTCTCCTTCATCGAAGAAAAAGGGAAGCCAGTCGCCGAAGGATTCAATCCCCGATTCAATTACTTGCCGGTTTTAAAAGAAGTGTTTTTTGCGGAGAAAAAGGAACAATAATCCCGCAAAAAACAATGATCGCATTCCGGATTTCGGCTGTGGCACACCTCTCTTCCAAAGCGGATGAAGCAATGATGCAAAAGAGCCTCTTCCTCTTCGGGGAAGGTCTTTTCCAGGACCTTTTCGATTTCGGCGGGCTGAAGCCCTTCTCTTACAAGCCCTAAGCGCGTAGACACCCTTTCGACATGGGTATCCACAGGGAAAGCGGGCTGATGGAAGCACTCCATCAAAACGACCCTCGCCGTCTTGTTTCCAACTCCCGGCAGATCAAGGAGCTCCTCATAGCTGTCCGGAACCCTGCCCCCGTATTTTTCTTGTATCCGTTTGGCCATCGCAATCAGATGCATCGCCTTGCTATGGCTTAGTCCTAAGCTGTGGATTATCCCTTCCACCTGATTCAAATTTGCTTCCGAAAGCTCTTTCGGAGAAGGATAGGCGGAAAAAAGAGACGGCGTGACTCGATTGACTTTCGCGTCGGTGCATTGGGCGGAAAGCAAAACGGCGCAAAGGCACTGAAAAGGCGAAGAAAAAACAAGAGTGCACCGCGCATCGGGGTAATGACTCCTCAGCAATTCCGCAATCGATGATGCTTTATTTGCCCTCATCTTCCTTCCATTTCTGCTTGGCCAGCTCAATGGTCTTTTCGATGTCTTTGTCCCAGTAATCCGAAACCCCGGAATAACCTTCTTTTTCGATATCGCCCCGCTTCCTTGCGGTGCGGAGCTCACGGTCAACGGATTTCATGGTTTTCTTGCCAGCGGCGATCGCGTTCTCCAAAGCATCCTTAATCTGCCCTTCGGAATAAGCGTCGTCCAACCATCCGTCGATCGTATCGGTCTCCAAAGGAGAGAGGGTTCGGTTTAGGCGCCTCTCAAAATAGGAGTAAAGCCGGGAAAGCATCTCGGTTCGAACCGGAGAGGAAAGACTGGCTTTTTGCCGGGAAAGATCGTTTTGGAATTGGGCATAGAGCTTCTTTTTCAGCGGCTCCAAAGAGGTGCGCATTTTGCCTTCTTTGGTTTCGTAAGAAAGGAACCCATCTTTCAAAAGCTCAGCCAAAGAGGAGTCGCATTCTTCGACTTTGTAGTTCATCTTCAAAGCGAGAAGATCGCCCGTGACGAAGGAATTGCCGCTGCGAAGCAAATGGTCGACCATCAAAAGGACGATGACTTGCTTTTCGCTGATGCCAAGGCGCTTGTAGTTTTCTAAGAGGAGATAGCGGAAGTCCACCGCATCCATCGTTAAATTCGAGGATACCATAACAATCACATTTTACCTCTTTTTCATTTCTTCCTTCACCTTTTCCGGGTTGAGCTTATCCAGAAGCGGCCGCAGACGTTCGATGGCTTCCCCCGTTTCGGGGGAAAAGGAAAAGCCAAGCCGGGCAGCAAAGCGCTCGGCCCGGAGGATGCGCAAAGGGTCTTCTTGAATCCTGGTCTCCGGATCGCCGATAAAACGGATGATTTTGTTTTTGAGATCGGCCATCCCACCATGGAAGTCCAGCACCTTTCCATCTGGATCCAGATACAAAGCGTTGATAGTGAAATCCCTCCTCTCGGAATCGATCTTGGGAGAAAGGACGAACCGAATGAAGCTCGGGTGGCGGAAATCCTTGTATCCCCCTTCTTTCCGGAAGGTGGTGATATCGATTTCTTGACCGTCTCTCTTCAGTTTTATGGAGCCGAATCGCGCGAAGGAATAATCCGCTTGAGGCAAAAACGCCTTTTCTTGATCCGGGGTAGCCGAGGTGACGAAGTCGAAATCATTGGGCTCTTTGCCAAGCAAAAAATCCCGACATGTCCCTCCGACCGCGTACAAAGGGAATCCGTTTTGGCGGTAAAGCTCGGCGAACTCAAGAAAGTAAGGAATTGCCATCTCTTGGATGATAGCACAAAAAAGGACGCCCATCGGGCGCCCTTGGAACCTCAAGCTTCCTTACTGGAGTTTTTCTTTGAGGGTTTTTGAAGGTTTGAAGACGACGGTCTTGCGTTCGGGGATTTCAATCTTGCTGCGGTCAGCAGGGTTGGTTCCAACGCGAGCGGCGCGAACCTTCTTCTCGAAGTTTCCGAATCCGGAGAGCTTGACGATTTCGCCCGCGATAAGGGATTCCTCAATGATGGCGAGGGCGGACTCGACGACGGCCTCCGCATCGCGGCGGGAGACTTCGGCTTTGGCGGCAACGGCTTCGATGAGATCAGCTTTGTTCATGGGGCAATACCTCCTATTCGCTTAATCTTCTAGAATAAATTAGCACCTAGACAGAAGTTTGGCAAAAACTTTTTAAAGGCCTATTGGCGGAAAATCCTAAAATTCAGGCCGAAGCTTTTTGCTCGTTTTTAGACAATGACAAAAACCGATGGGGAAAATTGGATTCGCAACCGAAGGCTCATTTCCTCATGCGATAGACGATGGAGATCGGCGTTCCAGTGAAATCAAAGGATTCCCGGAGGCGATTCTCCAAATACCGAGTATAGGAGAAATGGGCGAAAGCGGGGTTGTTGCAGAACATGACGAACGTCGGCGGATTGATCCCAACTTGGTTTGAGAAGAGGATCTTCAAACGTCCGTGGTTGAACTCCGGGGTGGGGTTCATCATCTGCGCGTCTTGGATGATCTGATTCAGGATCGAGGTGGGAATGCGTCGATTGCATCCTTCGTAGGCCCTTTCGATGGCCGGCAGGATCTTATCGATGCCCTTGCCCGTTTTCGCGGAGACGAAAATGATTTCGGCGAAGTCCAGGAATTTGAACCGCGATTTGATTTCCGCTTCGAATTCCCCTTGTTCCAACCCCTTCGGGGCAAGATCCCATTTATTGACGACGACCACGATCCCTTTCCGGGCCTCCAAGGCGTAGCCGGAAACATGTCGGTCTTGATCCAAAATCCCGGTGGAGGCGTCCAAAACGACGACCGCGACCTGGGAACGGTCGATTGCCGCCAAGGAGCGAATCGCGGCATATTTATCGATGGATTCGAAGATTTTTCCTCTTTTATTGAGACCAGCCGTATCGATCGCCACGTAATTCTTCCCTTCTGCTTGGAAGGGAGTGTCGATTGAATCGCGGGTCGTGCCGGCGATATCGCTGACGATAACTCGATCTTGGCCCAAGAGGGCATTCGTGATGGACGATTTGCCGACATTCGGCCTGCCGATGAGGCTGAAGGTGATGGCCTCCCCATAATCGACGTCTTGCTTATCCGGAATCAGGCTGACGATGCGGTCAAGCAAGTCCCCCACCCCGATCCCATGGGATCCGGAAACGGGGATGGGGTCGCCCAATCCAAGGGAGTAAAACTCTTGGGCATCGGCGACGCGGTCCGCGTTGTCGACTTTATTGACGGCCAAGATCACTGGCTTTCCAGAACGGTAAAGCATTTTCGAAACGACGCGGTCATCCCCCGTGATTCCGAGCTTTCCATCCACGACGAAAACGATGACGTCGGCCTCTTCGATCGCGATTTCGGCCTGGGCGCGGATTTGGACTTGGAAAGGGTGGTTCGCGATTTCGACTCCACCCGTATCGACCACGCGGAATCTGCGAGTGAGCCAAACCGCGGTCCCATAAAGGCGGTCGCGGGTCACCCCTGGAGTGTCTTCCACGATGGAAAGGCGACTTCCGACCATTCGATTGAACAAAGTTGATTTTCCAACGTTTGGGGCGCCGACTAGCGCAATAAGAGGCAGGCTCATGCTTTCACCCCCAATTTCTTTCTGACGATATCCAGAACCGCATTCGCGGATTGTTCGATGTTGAGGTTCGAAGTGTCGAGTTCGATCGCGCCTTCGTCCTTCATCAAGGGGTCGAAGTCGCGGTGGGAATCGATGTAATCTCTCTTCCGGACGTTCTCCTCCACTTCCTCTAAAGTGGTCGGGATCCCTTTTTGTCTGTTCTCTTCGTACCTTCTCAGGGCGCGGGTCTCCACAGAAGCGATTTGGAAAATCTTCACCTGGGCATTGGGCAAAACGTAGCTGCCGATATCCCGCCCGTCCATCACGACGTTTTGCTTTGAGGCGAGTTCCCGTTGAAGGTGGATGAGTTCCAGACGGATCGGCTTATAGGAGGCGATAAAGGAGACGTTAGAGGAAACCAAGTTCTCGCGGATGGGGGCAGACACGTCTTCCCCATTGCAAAAGACCTTCCCGTCTTCGGTCAATTCAATGGCCACTTTGCCGACCATTGAGCACGACTGTTCCTCGTTTTTCGGATCGAGCCCGGCCTTGAGAACCGCATAGGTAAAAGCGCGGTACATCGCGCCCGTATCGATATAGACGTAGCCAAGTTTCTTGGCGACGATTTTCGCGACGGTGCTTTTCCCGGCGGCGGCCGGACCGTCGATTGCGATTGAAACAAACGATGGCATCAGATTTTCCTCCCTTGCAGCAAAAGGAACCAAACGATGAAGCCCACCAAAGCGACAACGAAAAACCCAAAAAGGATGAGGTTCCTTCTCCTAATTCTCTTCGCATAAAGCCGATAAGGGCTGGTTTTATCCGACATTTTAGAGGCGATGGCTTGCTGGACGAAAGCCCCTGGGGCCTTCGTTCCCAGCTCTTTCAGCTGCGGATTTTCTTCGGCTTGGGGAAAACATTCGTCCGCCATATGGCGAATCTCATCACGAAATTTGCGATATTTCTCCATCCGGGTTTCCATGCCCTCTATTCTAAAAGAATAGCGCCGTTTTGAAAACGAGAAGAAACCCAAAGAAGAGCCCGTTTGCTTTTCCCCATTTCATCTTCTATAATCACAAACGATTTTTGGAGGAAAAAATCAAATGGCTAAAAAAGCAAAGGTTGATCAGGACATCTGCATCGGCTGCGGGCTCTGCGTCGGATCCCACCCCTCGATCTTTGAATTCGGGGACGATGGGAAAGCCACCGCTGTCGCCGAAGGCGATGAGGCGGAAATCGAAGACGCCATCGCCAATTGCCCCGTCCAAGCGATCAGCGAAGACTGAGCGAAAGCAAAAAACCGGCCGATTTCCATCGGTCGGTTTTTATTTTCCCTGCAAAGCTTTGATGAATTTGTCTCTTTTGGCTTCGGAAGAGAATTCCAAGCGGACGGCGTTCCCCTTGATTTTCAGTTTTGAAGCCCCCACTTTTTTAGCGAGTTCTGAATTGGTTTGGAGCTTTCCTCCGCGTTTCCGTTCCTTCACCCAAGCCTCGGTTTCACGGACCGATAGGTTTTCCTGATGGATGATTTCCGCGGCTCGGATCAGCTCTTCCCCTTTCAAGGAGGCGATTGCCCGGGCGTGGCCGTAGCTGAGCTTCCCCAAACTCACTTCTTCCTGCAAAGCCGGGGTTAGGCGGAGAAGGCGGAGGGTGTTGGTGATTTGGCAACGGGATTGATGGGAAAGCGAAGCCAAAGTTTGTTGCGTGTAATGGAACCTTTTTTGGAGGGCTTGGCAAATAAGCGCCATTTCTAGGATGTTGCTTTCCCTTTGGTCTCGGTTGTCCGCGAGAAGGATGAGTAACTCTTCCTCGTCTTCCATTTCCTTGATCACGCAGGGAAGGGATACAATGCCCGCCTTCCGGGCCCCCAAAAACCTTTTCCGCCCCAAAACGACCTCGAATCGGTCCTTTGCCGGACGAACGACCAAAGGATTGAAAACGCCCTTTTCTTTGATCGTGGACGCGAAATAATCGACGATTTCCGGGGCAAGCTTAACGGAACCGATGAACGAATTGTCATCCAAAGAAGAAAGGTTCACCAAACGGGCGGGAGCCGATTGGTATTCTTTCTCCATTTCGGCAATCACGTCGTTTTGGGAGAATTTCTCGATGAGATCCTTAAGGCTCGGGGCCAAGGAGGTTTTTCTCTTATCGGCGTTCATGGTCGATAACCTCGCGGGCTAAAGCAAAATAGGCGTTCGATCCGGAGGAGGTAGGCCTGAAATGGGTGACGGGGGTTTGCCGAGCCTGCGACTCTTGGATGGACTGATTCCTTGGGATTGCGGTGAGGAAGGTGGATTCGCGGAACAAACGCCGGACTTCGGAAGCGATTTCGGTTCCCAAAACCGTCTTCGAGTCGTACATAGTCAGCAAGAACCCCTCGATTTTCAAACCGGGGTTAAGCCCGTTTTGGACATTCGAAATCGAACTCAAAATGGAGGCGACGCCCTCCATGGCGAAATATTCGCACTGAACCGGCACCAATACCGAATCCGCCGCGGCCATCGCGTTAATGGAGAGCAAGCCTAGGGACGGAGGGCAATCGAAGATAATGTAATCGAAATCGTTCCGGATTTCGGCAAGGGCTTTTTTCAGCAGCAAAAAGGGCTCGGCGATCGCGTTGGAGTACAAAGTAGCCTCCAAACCCGCCAAACGAAGATTGCCAGGAATCACGGCCAGCCCATCGAAGGAAGTGATTTGGACGCAATCTTTCAAAGGAACCTTTCCGGTCAGGGCTTCGTATATGGTTTTTTTCGCCGTGGTGATATCCACGCCGACACCACGCCCAGAGTTCCCCTGGGGATCGAGGTCCACCAGCAAAACACTCCTTCCCAAGGCCGAGAGGGCGGATGAGAGGTTGATGGCGGTCGTCGTTTTCCCGACTCCGCCTTTTTGGTTGGCGATGGCGATCACTTTTGGCATAGGAAAATAATACGTTTCGGTGGAACTTTTTTCAATGTTTCACGTCAAAGGGGCTTCTTGATGATCTCACCCCAAGGGCGGGGGTATGCGCTAGGGGTAGCCTCTTTTTTCTCAAAGAAATAATTGAGGCGGATTTCGCCATCGGGCAGAACGTCTTTTTGGGTGTTCGTCTTTGCAAGGCCGAGCTTGTGGATCGCGAACTTCGACTTGACGAGTTCCTCTTCTCCGCGGATGGATTTCATGGCAATCAAAACGCCCCCTTTCTTCGCCAAGGGGGAAGCGACCTCCAAGAAGATGTTCATCGCCGCGAAGCCCCGGGCCGTAACGACATCGAAGGAGTTGCGTTCCATCCCCATTTCCTCCACGCGGCCAACG
This sequence comes from Caryophanales bacterium UBA1624, assembly GCA_002321395.1. Lineage (GTDB taxonomy): Bacteria > Bacillota_I > Bacilli_A > RFN20 > CAG-826 > Alloenteromonas. Next base: position 15,430 of record DCMK01000077.1, on the reverse strand, counting down.
TAGAAGGAAACGTTTTTCAGCCCCAGCTTTTTCTTCACTTCTTCCAAAAATAGGAATTTTTTCTTCGTGGAATCGATAAGGGTCACCTTGCAAGTGGGGAAGGCAAGAGCGATCGCCATGCCAGGAAAACCCGCGCCAGAACCGATATCCGCAACCTTTTTCCCCGTAAAATCAAAGTTTTTCCCAATAAGAAGCGAATCGTAAAAATGCTTTTCGACCACCAACGGTTCCTCGGTGATCGCCGTTAGGTTCATCTTTTCATTCCATTCCTTCAGCAAGGATGCGTATTGCTTGAAGGCTTCGATTTGCTTTTCCCCGAGGGATACTTTGCTCCCCGCCAAAGCTTCCTGCATTTCTTCGTATGTCATAGTTTTTTCTCCTTTTTGAGGGTCAAAATCAAAATAGATACATCGGCGGGATTGACGCCCGGGATCCGCGAAGCTTGGCCAATGTTTGAGGGCATGACCGCCTGAAGTTTTTGCCTTGCCTCAAGCCGCAGGCCATCGCAATTGAGATAATCAAAGTCAGATGGCAAAACCATCGCCTCGGCCTTCGCGAAGGAGGAAGCTTCCAATTCCTCCTTTTTGATGTAACCGGAATAACGGACGATCGTTTCCAAAGCCAAAACCGACTCATCGTCCATGTCGCGATACCCCGCCATCGAATCCATCATCGTGGCAATCCGTCGATAGGAGTAGCGAGGCCTTTTCAAAACCTCGATCCCTTTCTTGCCTTCCAAACTAGGCTCATCCCCCATTTGCTTCATGTAATCGGCAAGGGAGGCTTTGTCCGTGACGTTATGCGAGGATAGGACGGAAATAGCTTCCTGAATCCGTTGGTATTTCTCCAAAAATTCCCGATAGCGCTTTTCGTCGATGAGACCGATTTCATGGCCATAGCCCGTTAGCCTAGCGTCGGCGTTGTCGTGGCGAAGCAATAAACGGTATTCCGCGCGGGAAGAGAGAAGGCGGTAAGGCTCATCCGTCCCCTTCGTCACCAAATCGTCGATCATGACGCCGATGTAGGATTCGTTTCTCTTCAGCGTAAAAGAAGGCAATCCAAGGATCGAGCGCGAAGCATTAATACCGGCCATCAAGCCAAGCCCAGCGGCCTCCTCATACCCAGAAGTCCCGCAAATCTGCCCCGCAACGTACAATCCCTGGTATCTTTTCACCCGCAGGGTTTGATCGAATTGGGGGGTGGCGATCGCGTCATATTCGATTTGGTAGGCATATTTCAGGATCTTCGCCTTCCCAAGCCCGGGCAGGGAATGCACCATTTCCTCTTGGATTTGGTGAGGCATCCCCGTGGAGAACCCCTGGAGATAAATCGAGTTCCCGTTTTCGAATTCGGGCTCAAGGAACAGCTGGTGCCGGCTCTTATCGGCGAAGCGAACGACTTTCGACTCGATGGAAGGGCAATAACGGGGCCCTATTCCCTGGATGACCCCATTCAAAACAGCGCTGTCCTGCAAATGGGATCGGATGATGTCCAACGTCTTCGGGGTCGTATAAATCAAATAGCAGGGAAGCTGCTTTTCGACGGGGACGAACTCCTTCGTCGTGAACGAAAAGCCAAAGTGCAAAGAACCTCCAAGCTGAATCTCCCCCGCGCTGAAGTCGATCGAATCTTTATCCAGGCGAGGAGGCGTTCCCGTTTTGAACCTTTTTAGGGCGATCCCCATCCTGCGGAGGGAATCCGATAGCCCAAGGGATGCCTTCTCATCATCCGGCCCGCCTGGATGGACGTCTTTTCCGGAGATGATGCGGGAATCCATATACGTCCCGGTCGTCAGAATCACCGCTTGGGAACGGATTTGTTCACCGCTAGAAAGAATCACCCCGTATACACGTTTCTCATCATGGAGAAGGTCTACGACCTCTCCTTCTTTGATCTTAAGATTCGGCTGCTTTTTTAAAATGGACTGCACGAATTTCGGATATCCCTTTTTGTCCTGTTGGGTCCTCAGGCATTGAACCGATGGCCCCTTGGACGTGTTAAGCATCTTTACTTGAAGGGGATGGTGATCGGCGGCGATCCCCATCAAACCGCCTAAGGCATCGATTTCGCGGACCACCACTCCTTTTGCGGA
>DCMK01000077.1:0-13331 GCA_002321395.1 Caryophanales bacterium UBA1624 | reverse complement strand
AGAGTGCGTCGATCTCAAACACCAGATGTCCTTTTGCCGTCCCTCCGATGGAGGGGTTGCAGGGCATGTTGGCGATCATGGTTTCGTTGAGGGTCAAAAGCAAAACCGAAAGGCCGAGCTTGCTGGCGGCATAGCTCGCTTCCACCCCGGCGTGCCCGCCGCCGACTACGATGAGATCAAAATCAAAGCCCGCCATTCTATCCGATGGACCCCGACATATCCATTTTGATGAGCTGATTCAGCTCTACGGCATATTCCATGGGGAGCTCTTTCGCGAAGGGCTCGATGAAGCCCATGACGATCATTTGCGTCGCCTGTTCTTTCGACAAACCTCGCGACATCAAATAGAAGAGCTGTTCTTCGGAGATTTTGGAAACGGTGGCTTCATGCTCGATGAAGGAATCGCCATTGCGGATTTCGTTTTTGGGGAATGTGTCCGACTTGGAGAGCTTATCCAGAATCAGCGTGTCGCATTCAACGTGGGATTTGGCGCCCAAAGCGGAAGGCATCATGCGAACCGTCCCGCGAAAATTAGCGACGCCGCCATTGTGGCAAACAGACTTAGAGATAATGGTCGAAGAAGTGTTTTTGCCCTCATGGATCATGCGCGCCCCGGAATCTTGGAATTGGTTCTTCGCCCCAACGGCGATGGTGATCGTCGCTCCTTTGGCGTTGTCCCCCTTCAAAATGCAAGCGGGGTATTTCATCGTGGTCATGGAACCGATGTTGCCATCGACCCATTCCATGAACCCGTTCTCGAAGACGTTCGCCCTTTGAGTAACGAGGTTCAAAATGTTCGTCGACCAATTTTGGATGGTCGTATAACGGACGTGAGCGTTTTTCCCAACGACGATTTCCACTACGCCGACATGAAGGGATTCTTTGCTGTAGACCGGGGCCGTGCAGCCTTCCACGTAGTGGATATCAGCGCCTTCGTCTGCAACGATCAAGGTCCTTTCGAACTGCCCGGTTTTCTGGTTGTTAATCCGGAAATAAGACTGCAAAGGTTTGTCCAAATGAACGCCTTTGGGGACGTAGATGAACGTGCCTCCGCTCCAACAGGCCCCATTCAACGCGCTGAATTTACTGTCGGCGATAGGGATAACGGTCCCGAAATATTTGCGGAAAAGGTCCGGGAACAGTTTTAAACCCATATCGCTAGAGAGGAAAATGACGCCCTTTTGACGCACCTCTTCCAACATATTGTGGTAAACAACTTCGGATTCGTACTGAGTGGAGACGCCCGAAAGGAATTTCTGCTCCGCTTCGGGGATGCCGAGCTTTTGGAAGGTGTTCTTCACCGTTTCCGGCACCTCATCCCAGCTATTTTCTTCCGCTTTGGCGACCCTGGTGAAATAGGTATAGGAATTGAAGTCGACGAAATCCAAAGATGGACCGAAGTTCGGCATCGGCATCTTCTCGAACGTGCGCAAGGACTTCAAACGGAATTCAAGCATCCAATCCGGCTCGTTTTTCGCTTTGGATATTTCGCGCACAACCTCTTCGCTCAAACCTTTTCCGGTATTGAAAATGGAGACGTCTTTGTCTTTGAACCCGTATTTGTATTCTTCGTTTAGAGCCGAGGGGGTTCCTTTCTCATTTGCCATGGCATTGCCCTCCTTCGCAGCGGTGTTCTTGGATGATCTTTTCAAACGCGTCCCAGCCGATGGTGGCGCAATGGATCCGAGCCGCTTGTTTCCCTGTGTTCATGAAAGCGAGGGCCTCATCCAAAACGCCTTTGTCATAGGGCTGTCCGATGATCATGTTCTTGTATTGCTCAATGATATACAGCGCTTGGTCTTTCTTTTTGCCGATGAGCAAATCGCAGAGGATGTCCGTGGAGGCCGTGGAAATGGCGCAGGCAACGCCGTTCCAAAGCGCGTCTTTGATGACCCCGTTTTCCTCTTTCAAATAGACGTCGATGTCATCAATGCAGTTCACGGAAGAAGAATGGGTCGAAAAGTAGGATGCCAAATCTTCCGGAGAGGCTTTGTGACGCGGGGATGAATAGTGATCCATGATGATTTCCCGCATGATTTCAGGAGTGAGTTCAAATGAAATAGGCATCGAGATAATTACCTCCGTTTTTCACCGCCTCAGCCAAGGCGTCGATATCTTCTTCCGTTGTGTAAGCGTAGAAGCTGGCGCGGATGGTGGCCGGGGTCTTCAGATAGGTTTGGTTCAGAAGCTTGGCGCAGTGCTGACCGCTCCGACAAGCAATCCCTTTGCTATTCAAATAGGTCGCCCCATCCTGAGCAAAGACGCCTTTAATGTTGAAAGTCAGGATCCCCGCTTCCGCATCTTCGTTGTAAATCTCCGCATTTCCTGTGCTTTTTAGCTTTTCAACTGCATATTTTTTCAGTTCCGTCTCATGCTTTGATACCGCATCCAAACCCAAATTTTCCAAATATTCGACCGCTTTTGCAAAGCCTAATATCCCGGCCAAATTTTGGGTTCCGGCCTCGAAGCGCTCCGGCGGAGGCAAGAAAGTGACGGAACAGTCCATGTGGAATTTATCGTTGTTTCCGCCCCCGGAAATAAACGGATCCATTTGGGATAGCAAATCGTATTTCCCATAAAGGACGCCGATTCCCGTGGGCCCCATCATCTTGTGGCCGGAAAAGGCAAGGAAATCAACGTCTAAATCCTTCACGTCGGTTTTCACATGGGGGACAGATTGGGCCCCGTCCAAGCAAACCAAAACGCCATGCCGATGCGCCACTTTGACGAGTTCTTTCGTGGGTTCGACATACCCGAGGACGTTCCCGATCGCCGCAAAGGAGACCAGTTTCGTGTTCGGGGTGATGGCTTTTTCGAGGTTCTCAGGGGTGATCCTTCCATCGTCGGAAAGAGGGATGAATCCAACCTTGCAGCCCGTGTATTTCGCCAGCTGGAACCAAGGCAAAACGTTGGAGGCATGTTCGGCTTCCGTAATCAAAACCTCATCGCCTTTTTTCAGGTATTTCAGGCCGTATCCATAGGCAACCGTGTTGAGCGATGCTGTCGCTCCAGCGGTGAAAACCACTTCACGGGGTTCGCAATTTAGGAATTTCGCAATCGTTATTCTAGCATTCAAAACGCCTTGATCCATTTGGTAGCAAAGATCATAGTCGCCGCGATGGGAATTGCTGGTCTCCGATTCATAGTAATCCACGACGGCTTGGATGACGCAATCCGGTTTAAACGTTGTGGAGGCGTTGTCCAGCCACACCAAAGGATGACCTTGCATCAAAGGCCGCTTCCGAAGCATCGGGAAATCATTTTGAATCGCTTTTGGGTCGAACATTCAGATGCCCCCTTCGATTGAATCGTCGATTTTCTTTTTCAAAACCTCGTCGTCGAAGAAATTCTCAATCGGCTTGAGATAGCCAAGGGTAAGAAGCCTTTTCGCCGAAGCAAGAGGAATGCCGCGGGAAAGCAAGTAGAACAAGTGCGCTTCATTGAGCTTTCCCACCACGGCAGCATGGCTGGCGGACACATCGTTTTCATCGATCTTCAGAATCGGCATCGCTTTGGCCAAGCACCCTTCATCGAAGACGATGATCTTGGCTTCTTGCCGGGTGGAGGAATCGCTAGCGCCTTTTTCGATGGTAGAAGTTCCCAAAAAGGAAAGTCTGCTATCGTCTTCCACGATCCCGTAGTTCGAAACGAGGCCTTTAGTATGTGGGGAGCGATGAGCCAAATTCACATCGATGATCTTTTCGCTTTTGTTTCCGCAGATGCTGGCTAAATGCCATCGCGCTTCCGCCCCCCGCCCTAGCAAATCAATGAATACTTTCAATTTGCCGCCATTCCCAGAAAAGTCCGCAAAAGCTCCTTTAAAAATGCCTCCTTTGCAGACGTTCACGCGAATCTCCACGTTTGGGAAATCTTGAAAGGCGGCTAAGTTCAAGGAAAGCTCTTCGCCTTCTTCGACCGTGTATTCCGCTGATTTGATTTCTTGATCGACCCAGGTGATCCTCATTGTTTCTTTCCCTCAAGGCCGACATGGGCCGCGCAGACGCCGATCGATTGTTTTTGGGCGGATTCTTTCTCGATGTCGATGCCGAGTTCGGTCTTGATCCATTCATATCCGTGCTTATCGATTTTCTCGATGAGTTCAGGCCCGCCGACGACGGCGATCCGACCGTTGACCATCACCGCCGCACGTGTGGGATGAATCATTTCGTAGAGGCGGGCGTAATGGGAAACGACCAAAAAGCCACGCCCTTTCTCCTGCTCCTCGCGGATGGCTTTGGCGACGACCTGCATCGCATCGACGTCCAAGCCGGAATCGATTTCGTCGAGCAAAGCAAACTTTGGGTCAAGGAGCTTCATCTGGAGAATTTCGTTGCGTTTCTTCTCCCCGCCGGAGAAGCCTTCGTTTAGGTTGCGCGTGCTCATTTCGAAGGGAATGCCCATCTCTTTGTAGGCCGTCTGCACCTTCCCATAGAATTCGAAAAGCTTCATCGGCTTCTCCCGATGGGCGTTCATCGCGGCTTTGAGGAAATCCGCGGAATTGACGCCGGGGATCTCGGGCGGATATTGCATCGCCAGGAAAAGGCCGGCTTTCGACCTTTCGTTGACGGGCAGGGCCAAGACGTCGACATCGTCCAAGGCGACGCTGCCCTCGGTCACCTGATAGTTCGGATTGCCCATGATCGCGGCCAGCAACGTGGATTTCCCATGGCCGTTCGGGCCGAGCAGAGCAAGGGTTTCCCCTTCTTCCAAAACAAGGTCCACGCCTTTGAGAATTTCGATTCCTTTGACGGCGACATGCAGGTTCGTGATGGTTAGTTTCGACATAAAAGCCTCCTTGGGTAAGGCCAAACTATTCTAGACGGGGAAAACACCTCGGACAACAAAAGCGGTAAAAATTCTCACAAAGATATTATCTTTGTAGCGTTTTCGGCATTTTCTCTCGAAAAAGGCAATTTTCTCCGATGGCAAGCGATGTTTTACCATCTAAAAATGTTGTTGTAAGAGGAACTCTTAAAGTTTATCATTTATCCGCTACGTTTCAGACGAAGGAGGAACGAGTTTTTTATGAAGAAAGCCAAACTCACCCTCGCTCTTGTCTCAAGCCTCACCGCAGTCATGGCTCTGTCCGCCTGCAATGAGGTCACGGCAAAAGACGGGGTGGTGCTCACGTTCACGGACAACAGCGGCCAACGTTACGAGTACAAGGCCAGCGAGCTTCTCGACAGCTACGAGCAAGGGTCCAGCGCAGCAAGCACCAATTTCGCCAAGGTCAAAGAGGTTTTGATCCGCAAGTACTACGAAGAAAAGGGCGGATCGACTTTGGAACAGCTCAAGACCAAAGCGCAGAACAGCGTCGATTCCATCAAAAAACAGGCGCAAACAAACGCCAACAACAACGGCACCAGCTATGCCGCCGAGTTGGAGACCCTTTTGAAGAGCAACAGCGTGAAGAACGTGTCCGAGCTTTTCGAAAGCAAACTCTATTCTTTGGAGCAAGACGACTTCGACCGTCAGTTCAAGAACGATTCGGCCGTCGAAGCCATGAAAACCGGCAAGAACAAAGACGGTTCGGCCTACTTCCCCTATAGCAGCGAATATGGCCGTGGATCCAATGGTTACTTGATTGAGAAGACCCCGTACCACGTCTCCCACTTCTTGGTGAAGTTCAGCTCCACTTCCCATTCGGAAGCCAGCGAATTCACCATCACGAAGGCGGAATCCCAGAAGATTTCCCAGGCCGTCAAAGCTTTCGCCGGCGCCACCGGATCCGATGGGACCACCGAAATGAGCAATCGCCAGTCCTTCGGCGACATCTGCTTCACCCTTCCCTCCGACGACACCTCCGCCACCGATTACGGCGATCTCGGCCTTATGGAAGAGGGCTATGTTTCCGAATTCCGCCTCGGCGTTTACGCCTACGATGCTCTCTATAATCAAAAGCACACCGCTTCCGGCTCCTATGCCTCAAGCACCCCGGACTTCACCGGCAACACCGATGAGGTCGAAATCCGCGAGCACGTCCTCCCCAGCAAGACCGATACCTTCGGCCCCAAAGCCAAGAACACCCGCGAGTATTTCGAAAGCCTCGGCATCGGCACCATCCCCTATGGCGCCGCGGTCGCCCTGGGTTATGAAGACGTCGCCTCTGACCCGAACATGGCCTATAAGGTGAACGAAGGCTCCGCGACTTATTACCCGCGTAACATCCTGTTCAACAAGTACTTCAACAACCGTTCTGTCGCCGTCATCGTTCCGGAAGAAGTCCCGTTCAACCAACAGTACCAAGAGTACAAAAACGGCAAGAACATGACCGAAGCGGAAGCCGAAGCCTTCGTTGCGCAAGAAAAGAGCAGCTTCGACCAGAACAACGGTTGGTATCGTGGGACCTATAGCAGCGAATACGCTCAGCTGCCCGGGTTCTCTGTCGACACCTCCGACATCCTCGACATCAAATCCACTTCCGGCCAATCGGAAAACGTCCTGACCAACGAACGCGGTCAGATCATCCTTGCGGTCAAAGCCAGCAACAGCTCCGGCAACGCCTATGAAGGAATCCACTTCATCGTCGTCAACCGCTCCGCCCTGGACAACTACGTCAAATACGATGCCTCCGCCGAATCCGGGAAATCCCGCTACACCATCTACGAGAACATCGAAGACGCCAAAGCGGCCGGCTACAGCGAAACCAACGGCCAATCCACCGCGGACATCACTTCATTGTCCGATTACTTCACGGTGAACATCCCGAGTTCCTCTTCCTTCCCGACCTACAACGAGAACAAGGGCAAATCGACCTTTGTGAACCGTGTCGTCACCAGCGACAAGAACTACACCGAAAAGGCCAACAAAATCTCCGAGGCCGTCAAAAACTACAACTCCTCGGAAGACACGTACGAGTTCCAGTCGCTCATCGAGGACCAGCGCCTCACCTTCTCGACCTCGGACCTTGGGCAACAGGTTGAGAAGCTCATCAAGAACTACATCACCTTCACCCGCGAGAAGAACCACGAAGACGAAATCAAGAAGCTCGACGACGTTTGGGACACCTACGCCGAAGCCCTTGAGCGTCAGAACGAAGACCGCGACATCGGCGATGGCCGTCAAAGGCTGATCTCCGAGGCCGTCGCCCTCACCTACCTTGGAAACGACGCCAAGAATGGAGAAGGCATGTACGGCTACGACAGCGAAAACAAGATTGGAGGCATCGGTTATGATGGCACAAAGTAAGCTGAAAAAATTCATCCTGGTGCTGGCCGCCTCGGCGACGATCGCCCTCGCTTCCTGCGATGACATCGAAGCCAGAATGACCGGCGACCAAGAAGATGCCCCGATCCTCGTCGACAGCAACAACAACAAAGTCGACATCTACCATAACGAGATGAAGGAGATCTACGACGCCCTGGTCACCTCCGGCGACACCAACTCGGAGAAGGTGCTCAACAACATCCTCCTCATCATCGCCGAATCCAAATTCGGCTCCTTCTACCAAAGCGGAGACTTCCAAGGCCTTTACGCCTTGGCCACCTCCGGGAGCGATGCGGACATCCTCCAATTCACCGCCACCCACGAAGTCTACAAAGGCGAAGACGACGCCCACACGATCGCCAACGTCAAGGATTTCACCAATTCCCTGATCACCACGATCCAAAAATCCTTCTGGAGCACTGTCAAGAACTCCTCCTACCAGGAGAGGAATTACTTCATCGAAAACCTCTTCTACAAAGCCGAAAAGGCCGAGCTCTATGACTTCTCCAAATTGGATCAAGGCAAAATCGATGCCATCGCCGCGAAGCGCGTCGCCATCGATGGCGCCGACTCTTATGAGAACGTCGACAAATACTTCGCGGAAGATTGGATCCATTCCTATCAGGATTACATCCAGCGCTCCATTCTCCAAAGCGCCTACCGCAAAGGACTCGTCGAAAACTATTTGATGAGCAACAACTACGGTGTCCTCGGCCGCTCCTACGCGCGCAAAGTCCAATATATTGCGATCAAAGACGAGAACAACGGCGACCACCTCGGGTCCCTGTATCGCCTCTATCACGCCTACGCGACCGAAATCCTCCAAAAGAGCAACGAGCAAATCGGGGCGGACGCTTCCGTGACCGTTAGCGAGGAGCTTGGCGAAGCCCTTCGCGACCTCCACTTCTTGGATAAGCTCTACCTCGGCTATTTCACCGAGCAGGGCAGCGATGCCTGGAAGGTCGCCCAGCACGTTTATAGCGTCGCCGGGTTCACCTATGACGGAGCGACGGTGAGCAACGCCGATGGCGAAGCGATTTCCAAGCCCTTCTACAAAGAGACCAAATACGGCAAGCTCATCCTTGACTACCGCAAGCAGGCCTCCAACCGTTGGGTCGCGAACGAGTCCACCACCGACTTCACCTCGTCCAACGCCTACACCAAGGAAACCGGATTGCAGATTGAAACCGATTCGATCGTCGCCTCGACCAACGTGACCCAAGGGTGGTACACCTCCAGTGGGCTCTCCGACTTGGCCAGCGACTTCAAGACCCGCTTGTTCAAGATGAACGTCGCCAACGAGCTCGACACCGAAGCGGACTACGATGCCCTCACCGGGCGCGACGATGGCTCCTACACCACTCGCCTCAAGACCGACGGCAAGTACTACTTGATGCCGGAGACCTACGACGATTCGGCCGCGGAAGCCACCCCCTACGTCCTCTACGATTCCTCCTCGACGACTTGGTACATCATCCGCATCGATGAAGCCGTCAAAGCCAATAAGCTCGTCAAAGGCGGGGACAACTACTACGACAAGCTCGACGCCTCTTACCGCGCCGGAAGCCAAACCGCCAATCAGATCGCCCTCGAAATCGCGGGGCTGCTTGGGGATTCCGACACCTACAAGAAAGCCGCCAATCAGCATTATGTCGAAGAAGCGGCCATCTCCTTCCACGATCAAGACGTCTACGATTACTTCGAAAAGACCTTCCCGGATCTCTTCGACTGAGCGTCCACCCAAGGCGGCCCAAACGGGCCGCCTTTCTTTTTGGGGATGGTCTATAATCAAAAGCGAAAGAAGGGCAGGCAAATGAAAGATATATTCTGCAAAATCATCGATGGGGAGATCCCCGGCACGAAGGTCTATGAAGACGACGACGTTCTAGCCATCCTCGACATATCGCAAGTCACGAAAGGCCACACCCTCGTCATGCCGAAAAAACATTACTCGGACATCCTCTCCACCCCAGCGGAGACGGTCCACAAAGTCTATGACGTCGCTCAAAGGATCGGACAAGCGATGGTCGGCGTTTTAGGCGCGAAAGGGGTCAACATTTTGACCAACGCCGGCGAAGTCGCCGGGCAAAGCGTGCCCCACTTCCACGTTCATGTCATCCCCCGTTACGTAGGCGGGGAAGGCGGATTCCAAATCTGCATGAAGAGTCAGGACATCACCTCGATTGACTTGCCCCGCTTGGCGATGTCGATCCACGATGGGATCAAATAAGCGAAGCAAGCGGAAAGAGCCCCTTCCAGCAGGAGGGGGCTCTTTTGGATTATTTCTTCAGGATCGCGTTTTCCTCTTCCACGCTGAGGCCTGGATCGGCGGGATCGACGGAATAATAAGGATAATAGAAGCTCCTCTCGTCCATGGTGAAGAGTTTCAGGGTCGTTTCCCCTTTTTGGATGCTCCCGAAGGCTTTGTCCAAAATCATCATCTTCGCGTCGAAATCATCGATCATGGAAACGGCCAAAGCCTCACGGGTCAGGGGAGGAATCGGGGAACCGAACTCAGCCTTCCCGTGGTGGGAAAGGAGCATGTGCTGAAAGCAAACCCAAAGCTCATAACGGCGGAACGCCTTTTCCTCTTCCTCCGAGGTGGGATTGCCGGAAAGGGGGTAGGCGTCGAACCCGAGCCTTTTTCCGGCTTCTCGCACGATGCTCGCCCCGATGGTGAGATGGCCCAGGAGTTTTCCTTCAAGGGTATAGACCGTGGCTTCCGGCCCAGAGAGCTCGATCGTCTTGCCCAAATCGTGGAGGAGGACGCCTCCAAGCAAAACATCGCGGTTCAAAGAAGGATAGATCTTCGCCAAAGAGGCGGCCGCATCCGCCATGGTGAGGGAATGATAAAGGAGACCGCCCACGTAATTGTGGTGGTTTTTGCTCGCCGCGGGCCAACTGAGGTATTTTTCTTTATAGCCTTTCAAGGATTCGCAGACGAGGCTCTTCACATCGGGGTCTTGGATAGAGTCCAAATAGGACTTCAGCTTCAGGACCATCTTGTCCTTCGCGACGGGGGCATTGGCCACGAACATCGACCAATCGACGCCCTCCTTGCTCACGCTTTCGGCTTCATAGATCTTCATTTGCAGCTGATCGCGGTAGGAGAGAACGTCGCCATCGATGGAGACGAGATTCCCTTTTTGGAAAATATCCTCATCCTCTGGGGCGACATCCCACTTCTTACCTTCGATAGTCCCCGATGCGTCCTGCAACGAAACCGAGAGATAACGTTTCCCTGTGTTCCCCGTCCCCATTTTGCAATCGGTGACCAAAAACAAATCGCCGTCGACGCGGGTCCCGTTCCTGAAATCGTGAATCATGGTCAATCCTCCTCCCCACTTAATGCGAGGATATCTTCGTAACGATAGCCTTGTTTGAGAAGATAGGCGACGACTCGCTTCTTCTTCTCATACCCTTCGTATTTTCTCCCATATCGGATTTGGGCGAGCTCATAGGAAGCGCGAAGGCGGGCTTTCTCGTCCTCCACATCGTTCATGGTGACTTTCTCGTTCGCGGCCTGCCGGGCGATCTCCTCGGAGAATCCTCGCTCCATCAGGTTTTTGATGACCTTCGCCTTTTTGGACAGATTGGTCGCCCGCGCGTATTTCCGGTCGAAGAGATTCGCCGCTTCACGGGCTTTCTCCAGCTCCGCCTCTTCCGGGAAGCTTAAGGAAGAGAGGATATCGTCGCGAATCCCTTTTTTCTTCAGGTCGAAGAGGACGCGCCTCTTCCCGAGGCAGCGGATCCTCGCGACATCTTCCGCGTAGGTTTTGGCGTAGCGTTTATCGTCCAATAGACCCTCTTCCTGCAATCTGAGGCAAATGGAGGATACCTGCGCCTTGTTCGCCCCTTTGTCCAAGAGCTTCCGAGAAAGGACGGAAACCGTGTAGTTCTGCTTCTCCAAAAGGGCGAGGGCTTTGTCGTAGTATTCCTCTTCCTGCTGGAAGCGAAGCAGATCCGCGGCTTCTTTCTCCGTGAGGGTTTTCCCTTCATACAAAGGGGACTCGGTGAAAGTGGATGGGGAGAGATTCCACTTCTCCCCCGAGGAGAAAACCACGACGACGGAAGAAGGCTTCTTTTTGATTTCTTTGATGGTGAGCTCACCAGTTTGATTTCCAGACACGCGTGTAAACCTCCTTCGCGTTTTGATAGAAACGTTCCATGGAATAAGGGTCGATGGCCCGCAAAGCCGAATCGATGATCTTTTTTCTCTTCTCTTCCTTCAGATCGAGCAAGAAGGAAAGGTGGTCGGCGAAATCCTGCTCGTTCTTGAAGAAGAAACCCGTTTCGCCGTCTTTTATGGTTCCGACCAAATTATCGTCGAAGCGGGCCAATACGGGAAGCTCAGCCGCCATCGCCTCCATGAAGGTAAGGCCTTGGGTCTCGGTGATGGAGGCGGAGGCGAAGCAGTCGCCCAAATGATAGTAACGTTGGGTCTCATCCGGCTTGCAGGGCCCGGCGAAAATAACGTGGTCATCGATCCCCAAACGGGAGGAGAGCTCTTTCAGCTCCTTCTCCGCGGGGCCCCAGCCGACGATGAGGAACTTCGTATTGACCCTTTGGGGCATCTCCAAGAATTTGGCGTAGCCACGGAGCAATACGTCGATGCTCTTCTCTTTCGCGATTCTCCCCAAGGAAAGCAAAACGAAGTCATCTGGGGCGATCCCGAATTTCTGCTTAAGCGCCACCACATCCTCCGGATCCTTGTTTTTCGGAGAGAAGCGATCCAACTCAATGCCGGTTGGAATCACCGCAACGTTCGAATCGATTTGGATGGAGCGGAGGTAGTCTTTGATTTTCTCGCTGGGGGCGATGAAGGCCCCAAAACGGGTCGACTGCCCCTTGAAGTAGAAACGGATCACGTGCCGGGCGACGCGGTCGAAATGGCCATGGGTGAAATAATAGGCATAATCCTCGACCATCGTGTGGAAGGTATACACCATCCCGCAATGGAATTTGCCTGCTACGATCGTGCCGAAAATCCCGACTCCAGCATCGGTTTGGCAATGGACGATGTCGGGTTTGAACTTCTCGATGTAACGCATGGCTTGCTTGGAGTAGAAGCCGGACATGCGATAGCCATAGAGTTTTTTCAAAAGCACCCCAGGGAGACGGAGCACGCCATCCTCGCAGGTCACCTTGTTGGAAAACGGATTGGTTGTGACGACCAAGCAATTATCCCCATGGGCCACCAAAGTCTTCCTCAGATTGAAGGTGGACGTGGCGACACCATTGATCTCTGGGGGATAAGTGTCCGAAAACAAGGCGACATTCATCAGATTTCCAAGGATTCCCAGGAATCCTTCTCCTTTTTCTCTTTCTTTTTCATCGCCTTCTTAACTTTGGCGGCTTTCACCTTTTGCCCAGGCTTTTTCTTTTTTTCTGTCAACCCCGCGTCTTTCGCGTTTTCTTGTTCCAAGAACGAAGTGTCTAAATCCGATAGGTCATCGGGAACCTTCGGCTTCTTTTTCCCAAAGATGTTCCCTGTAGTCTCGCGGAGCTTCTTTTGGATTTCCTTCCGCGACAAAGAGGCGGTCTCATACATCGTATCCGCCGAGCGCTTTCGCTCATCGTAAGTTTCTAGCTGCAACGTAACAAAGGTCTCGCGGTTCGCATAATGGAACGATTCCTTCGGCCTTGATTTATAAAATGCGGCGACCAGGCCCGAGATCACCATCACAACATGGAAGGTCGCGGTCCTCCAAAGGATCATGGAAGACGAAATCAAAGCCTTGTCATTGCTGAAGAAATTGCTGAAGACATAAGTGTAGAAAATCTCAGAAATGCCGGCGGAGCCCGGCAAAGGGATGATGCCCGTCACCATTTGGTGGAAAGAGTTCAGGAAAGCCGCGTCAAACAGCCTTGCGATCGAGAAGGTTTCGTTCATCGTCCCCATGGCCAAACCCGCCAAATAGGGAATGCAGAACCGGCAGAAAAGCATCAAAAGGAACAGCAAAACCTGCAAGACGACGACGGGGATGTTCGCCTGAAGGCGGCGAAGCTCGATTTTGAAGTTCTCAACCTGAACCCGAAGGCTTTCCCTCGTCTTATCGGGGTTTTTCAACAAATGGATTTTGCCAAAAAACCCAACCACATAACGGAGGATGAAGTTGTGGATT